>CAZJXF010000067.1:0-19242 GCA_964549995.1 uncultured Desulfatirhabdium sp.
GCTTCCCAATACTTCAGCAAATTTGAGGGCATAAGGACGAAATGCCTCCATGTTCTGCTGAGCACCGCGCAATTTCGAAGCTGCCACCATGTTCATGGCCTTGGTGATCTGCTTCGTCTTCTTGACGGCGCTGATTTTGACCTTTACTTCCTTGAGTTTTGCCATAGGAATTCGCCCTTATCTGTTAGACAACGATTCGTTTTCCGGTAGGATCGATCCGGTCCGCAGATGACCCTCGACGGACCGGATCCTGTTCATCAACCAACGGAACATAGATTATTTGATCGTGTCCTTGAACTCTTCATCGTATTCTTCCAAAGCCTTCTTCAGCATGGCATCGATCTCATCCGTAATGACTTTCTTTTCAGCCAGTTCGGTAAAGACTTTGGGATGTCGTTCTTCGATAAAGGCATACAGGCCGGTTTCATACTTTGCCAGCACATCGACGGGATATTTATCGAGATAGCCCCGGGTACCGGCATACAAAATGGTAACCTGCTTTTCCAACGGCAATGGTTTGTAGAGGGGTTGCTTCAGGATTTCAACAAGACGTGCACCACGGGTCAGCTGCTGCTGGGTAGCCTTGTCGAGGTCGCTTCCGAAGGCTGCAAAGGCTTCCAGTTCCCGGTATTGGGCCAGATCGAGCCGCAGGGTTCCAGCCACCTGCTTCATGGCCTTGGTTTGAGCGGCACCACCGACTCGGGATACCGAAAGACCGACGTTGATGGCCGGACGAATACCGGCGAAGAACAGCTTCGGTTCGAGGTAAATCTGACCGTCGGTGATCGAAATGACGTTTGTCGGAATGTAGGCCGAAACGTCGCCTGCTTGCGTTTCGATGATCGGTAGGGCGGTCAGAGAACCGGCACCCAATTCGTCGTTCAGCTTGGCGGCACGCTCGAGCAGACGGGAATGGTTGTAGAAAATGTCGCCCGGATAGGCTTCACGTCCCGGAGGCCGCCGAAGCAGCAGCGAAACCTGGCGGTAAGCCGCAGCCTGTTTGGAAAGGTCGTCATAAATGATCAAGGCGTGTTTCTTGTTGTCCCGATAGTATTCGGCCATGGCGCACCCGGCATAAGGAGCGATGTACTGCAGCGTAGCCGGGTCGCTGGCGCAGGCAGCGACAACCGTGGTATAGGCCATTGCGCCATATTTTTCGAGAATGGCGACGACCTGAGCGACCGTGGATTTTTTCTGACCGCAGGCGACGTAGATGCAGTAAACGTCCTGACCCTTCTGGCTCAGAATAGAGTCGATGGCGATCGAGGTTTTTCCGATCTGACGGTCACCAATGATGAGCTCGCGCTGCCCTCTGCCGACAGGAGTCATGGCATCGATCGCCTTGATGCCGGTGACCATCGGCTCATGAACGCTCTTTCGGGCGATAACACCGGGTGCCACCATTTCCACCCGCCGGAATTCCTTGGCATCGATCGGACCCTTTCCATCGAGCGGCTCGCCGACAGCGGAAACGACGCGACCCACAACCGCATCACCAACAGGCACCTGTGCGATACGCCCGGTTCGCTTGACAATGTCGCCTTCCTTGATGTGGATATCTTCTCCCATGATAGCCACACCGACATTGTCTTCTTCGAGGTTCAACACCAGTCCGAGGATCCCCCCCGGGAACTCAACGAGCTCGAGGGCCATAACCTTCTCGAGACCGTATACACGGGCGATACCGTCACCGACGGACAGAACGATACCCGTTTCGCTGAGTTCGACCTTCTTGTCGTAATCCTTGATCTGATCCTTGATAATTTGACTGATTTCTTCGGCTCTTAATTCCATTTATACACGCTCACCCCTTTTTAAAGATTCTTTCATGTTGAGTAACTGTGTCCTGATACTCCCATCCAGAACCAAATCGCCGATTTTCGTAACGATCCCCCCGATCAGAGAAGGATCGTGCGTCACTTCGAGAACAATTTCTTTGCCGGTCTTTCGGGACAAGGCCGAGCGAATCTTTTCGATCGTATCTTCCGAGAGCTCGATGGCCGATGATAGGGTTGCTCGAGCAATGCCCTTATAATCATCCGCAAGCTTCTGGTAGAATTCGTTGATGGTCTTGAGAAATCCGAAACGTCCTTTGTCGAAGAGCAAAAGCAGGTAGGCGTTCATGACATCGGACAAGGCAAGTTTTTGCAGGATGGTTTGGAGGATTTGTTTGCGGGACACTGCGGGGTAGAGTGGGTTGTTGATGATGGAGTCAAGTTGTTGGTCTTCGCAGAATATCCGGGTAGCGCCCTCCAGTTCCGTTCGGTATAATTCGGCCTTCCCGTCATCTTTCCCTATTGCCAGAAGTGCTTTCGCATATCGTCGTGCAATGGCTAAATTTTTCATTTATGCAACCACCTTCTGAAGATATTCATCGATGAGAAGATTCTGATCGGCGGGAGTGATGGCGCTTTGGATTCGGCTTTCTGCCTTTTCGAGGGCCTTGTCGATGATTTCGGCCTGGAGCTTTTCCTTCGCCACCTTGAATTCATGCTCGATGTTGCGCTTGGCCTGTTCCTCGAGCTTGATGGCCGCCGCTTCGGCTTCTTTCAGAATCTTGGCCTTGGCATCATTGCCTTGTCGGATATATTCGGCGATGATCTTCTCGCTCTCCTGGCTCAATTGAGCGATTTGGGCCTCATATTTGGCCAGTTCCTTCTCTGCTGCAGCCTTTTTCGACTCAAGTTCTTGCAGCTGCAACTGAATACCCTTGATCCGGCTATCCAGCGCTTGAGCGATCGGTTTGCGCAGGAGAAAGAACAACCCACCGACAAGCACCACGAAATTCATCACCCGATAGGTATCGGTTGCTACCCAGCCTTTTCCGTGGCCACCACCATGATCCTCACCGCCACCACCGGAAGCCATACCGATACCCGGACAACACAACACGACCATCATGAAACCCAAGAGCAAAACCGTTTTTTTTCCTGCCTTCCTTTTCAGGCGTTTCATCAGACAGCCCTCCCCAAAATTTTTTGACTGATCGCATCGGCCAACGGTTCCAATTCCTTCTGGAGCGCTTCCCGAACCGACAGCGCATCCTGAGCGATTTTCTTTCGAATTTCTTCCAGATCGGCTTGCGCCTTGCTGTTGATTTTTTCGATCAATCGTCTTTCTTCTTCTGTGGCTGTCCGAATCAATTTTTCCTTCTCGGCCAATCCTTTCGCTCTGGCCTCTTTCAAACCCAACGACCACGCGTTGATTTTTTCCTCAACCTGCTGATTGAATGCTTGGATGGTGCGTTCCAATTCAGAAAATTTCTGGCTTCTTTCCGCCAGCATCCGCCGGATCGGCTTGTAAAGAACCACATTCATCGCCCAAATCAGCACGATGAAATTGATGATCTGGATCACAACGGAGCCATCGATGCTAATCATACAATTTCCTCCTCTTGGCCGGTTTTGGATAATGGTTTGAAAGCATGATATTTTTCAGGCCGTCGCCTGTTTTCTTCAAAAAAAACTGCAGGTCTATAGCATCCCAATAATCCCCATGTCAATGGATAATTCATGGATATGGAGGAACGTTGAAGAAATCGAAATTCATCCTTCAAAGAGATATTTTCGCATGCTGATATTGGCGAGGATACCCACCGAGGCCATCATGACCAGAACGGCAGTTCCTCCGTAGGAAACGAAAGGCAAAGGAATCCCCACAACCGGCAGCAGCCCGAGTACCATACCGACGTTGATGACCACTTCCCAGAAAAGCAGGCTGGTGATTCCATACACCAGGAAAATGCCGTATGGGTCCTTGCAACTATGGGCGATATTGAGACTCCAAATAATCAGGAAAAGAAAGAGGGTCAACAACACAAGCGATCCAACGAGCCCCCAATCTTCCGCCAATACCGAAAAAATAAAATCCGTATGCTGTTCAGGTAGGAAGGACAGCGCATTCTGGGTCCCTTTCATATACCCTTTTCCAAGCAATTGACCGGAACCGACGGCGATCTTCGATTGGATGATGTGGTATCCCGTTCCCAACGGATCGGTTTCCGGAGAGAGGAACGTTCGAATCCGCTGCCTCTGGTACTCCTTCAAAACAAACCAGCTGAACGGTAAAACCAGAATGCCGATCGATATCAGAATGATCAAGACCCGCCTTCGGATGCCGGCAAATAGTGTCATGGTGCCGGTGATCAACAAGACCACCAACCCCGTTCCCAGATCCGGCTGTTTCAGAATCAACAAAAACGGCAAGGCCATGATCCCCAAGACCGGGAAAAGATCCACCATGCTCAACCCTTCTGTCGTCACCCGTTTGGCATAAAATTTGGCAAGGGTGAGGATCATCACGAGTTTCATCAGCTCCGAAGGTTGAAAGGCAACCGGTCCGATACTGAGCCATCGCCTTGCACCGGCAACATGCTTTCCAACGACCAGAACCGCTATCAGCAGGAGAACAACGATTCCATAGATCCAATAGGTAAAGGAGTCCGCCTTCCGATAATCGATCAGAAGAATACCGAACATCAGGCATAGACCGATGCCATACCAAGAGAGCTGCCGATAGAATATCGTCTGAACGCTCCCGGCTTTTCCCATCGAAACGGCACTGTAAAGCGTTGTCAAACCGACGAGCGCCAATAGAAGAACCACCAATAAAAGCGTCCAATCGAAATGTTGAACCAGTCGTCGGTCAATCATACGCCCCTCCGGAACTCATCCTCCATTTTGCAGAAAAGCTGCTTCCATCATTCCTTCTTGTCATCCTCCGCCCCCCTGAAATAGGCACGGATGAGCTCGGATGCTATCGGTGCCGCGGCGCTCGAACCGTGTTCGCCGTGCTCTACAATCACCGATACGGCAATCTCCGGGGAATCGAATGGCGCATAAGCGACAAACCATGCGTGAGAGCGCAGATGCATCGCTCTTCGCTCCTCGTCGGGCCCGGATGTTTTTCGGCTGAAAACCTGAGCCGTTCCTGTCTTTCCCGCAATGGCAATATCGGGAATTCGAGCGTTTCGAGCTGTCCCGGAAGGCCCGTTGACCACTTCCCATAACCCTCTCTGAACGATGGACAGCGTCTTTGCACTGATGGAAAGCCTCCCCCGAACAGTAGGTTTGCTCTCCTCGATCACATCCCCATCGGGGTTTTCGATGCGCTCCACCAAAAGGGGCGTCATAAGATACCCCCCGTTGGCGATCGCTGCCATCATCACGGCATTCTGCAGAGGCGTTACCAGATTGTAGCCCTGACCAATGGCAACGGACAGAGTTTCCCCTTGCTGCCAATTTGTCCCTGTCTTTCGCTTTTTCCATGCAGCCGTCGGGATGAGACCCGATGCCTCACCATCCAACCGAAGCCCCGTAGGTGAGCCAAAGCCGAAAGCCTTTGCATAGGCAGCCAGCCGATCCACCCCCAGACGCAAGCCGGTCTGATAGAAGAAGACATCACATGACTCTGCAATGGCGCGAACCACATTCACCGTGCCATGTCCTCCCTTTCGCCAGCATCGGTATTCCCGATCGCCGAATTTCAGATATCCGGGGCACTGAAACACAGTACGCTCATCGATTACGCCTTCCTCGAGCCCTGCAATCGCTGTGATGATCTTGTACGTCGAAGCAGGGGGATATTCGGCTTGAATGGCCTTGTTCTCGAGAGGGCGATAAGCGTTCTTCGTCAATTGTTCCCATAGATCCCGACTCATGCCGTCGATGAAATCGTTTGGATTGAAGCCGGGAGAACTGGCCATCGCCAACACTTTACCGGTATGCGTCTCGAGGACACAGGCGGCTCCCGCCCACCCTTTCAGCAGAGATTCGGCCTTCCGCTGTAAGGCAAGATCGATGGTCAGGAAAAGATTGGCGCCTGGTACCGACGGAATCGTATCCAGGACCGTCGACAACCTTCCTTTGGCGTCGACGACGATCTGTCTTCCCCCTCGGCTGCCTTTGAGCAAGTCTTCATAGCTTCGTTCGATCCCATATTTCCCGATCGTGTCGCCGCGACGATAGGACATGAAGCGCTCCATCGCCATTTCACCGGCGCTGATCTCCCCCAAATATCCCAGCACGTGAGCGGCAATCCCCGGAAAAACATAGTGCCGTTTGAGCCGAACATCGATCACCATGCCGGGGATGTCATACCGATTGACCTCGAGAAAAGCCAACACATCCCGCGATATGTTCTCTTTGACGGTAACGGGCCGAAGGGCGGCATATTGCTTTTTTTTCTCGATGACCGCCTCGATGTCGGCTTCCGCGACCCCCAAATAGAGCGATAGGTTCTGGAGCGCCGGTTCGAGCGGTCGGGCATCTTTCAACACGAGTCCGACATCGTAGGAAGGTCGATTGTCCACCAGAAGAATCCCATTTCGATCATAAATGAGCCCTCGGGGAGAATCGATTTTTTGCAGGCGAATGCAGTTGTTTTCCGAGAGCAGCCGGTAGTTCTCCCCTTCAATAATTTGAAGGTAAAACAATCGAAAGAACAATGCGGCAAAGACGGGAAGCACGATGCAGGCGCTCACCAGAAGCCGTTTTCGATACCATTCAGCTTCGGGCGTTTGGGATGTCAGCAACGGCTTGATCGGATTCATGGCCTATCCACAACTTCGAAAACAGTGGCTTTCAAGCAAGTCACCCGTCGGTTCACAACCATAGCGCCCCGTTGATCCCCCTTCGTGGTTTCCATCCGAGCACAGTCCGTTGTTCATATCATCCGGATGAAGATCATGCCGCCTGACGCCAGGCATACACCCGATGAAGCAGCCGAAAACCCAATGGACCGATCAGCACCGCCCATAAGCCCTGCATGAGAATCAACAGCGCCATCTCCTCCGGAACGATTCGTCCCTGACCCGTGATTGTCAGCACAAAAGCGTGCATGGTCTTTTCCACAAGAATTCCGGAGATCAACAGCAGACGAATGGTCATCGGATTTTCAAGATGCAAATAAGTCACCACCCAGCGGGCGATGATCTCGATCCAAACATACGCCGAAATATACAAACCAAAAGGCGCCCCTGAAAATCCATCCATCAGAAATCCGAGCACTAAGGCAACTCCGATGCTTTCCGAAAGACTGCCGTAGCCGGCCAGGTACGCCAGGAACACGAGAATCAGAAGCGAAAACAACCCCTCGAGATAAAGAGAATACAGATGGCTGGTGTTGAGAACGACCAGAAAAAGCAGCAAGAGGAGATGATGGAAGGATCTTCTCACGGTTTGAGCCAGTCGATTTCCGGTTTATCCAAAACGATGATCACTTCTTCGAGTTTGGGAAAATCGACAAACGGCCGAACGGTGATTTCCTGAAAAATCCCGGAATGTTGTTTATCAACCGACTGGATTTCACCAATCGGCCACCCTTTGCGAAACACGCCGTCCAGACCGGAGGATATGATGGTCTCTCCAGGTTGAACCTCATCTTTCCGAGAGACATATTGAAACAAGCAATCTTCGTTTGGGCCTCCTTTGAGAATTCCTCGAACACGCGTGATCTGCCCCAGTGCATCCACCGCACAATTCCCATCGATGACCAGCAAGACCTTGGCGAATCCATCGGTGACATCGATCACCTGCCCGACGATACCTTCCGGTGCCAGAGCGGCCAGACCTTTTTGAAGTCCATGCTGTTTCCCTTTGTCGACAATGAGTGTCTTGAACCAGGGTGACGGGTCCTTTCCAACCACCTGACAGACGACACTGCGATAGGACATCGACTCCCGCATGTCGAGCAACCTGCGGAGCCTCTGGTTTTCCACCTGGATTTCCTTATAAAGACTGCGCTCCTGGGTCAGTGTTTGCAGTTGCCGTTTCAGGACATCATTCTCTTCAACGACCTGAAGCGTCCAGAAATAGTGGCGCCATAACGATCGCATGGTCCGCCACGCTGTAATGGAAACTTCCTGAAACGGTGAAATGATGCGCATGCCGACCTGCGTTTTTCCACCCGCTTTTTCCTGCTTTGCCGTGGAAATGAAGAGCATCAATACATTGGCAACGATCACCAGGATCAGAACCAATGCAACCATCACCTTTCGATTCAGCATAAGAAAAAACGCCCGGAATGGAAATGTCGGCGATCATGAAGGCCGTCTTCGGATGAACCGGACCAAAGAACATCACCCATGAAAACGAGAGGTCGGAGGGGTATGTGCCAAGAAGCCTTTTTGGAAACATCATCGGAACGGAAAGCCATCAGGAATGATGGCTTCGCAAAAAGTCGGTGAGTCTCCAGCAAGCCGCATGGAAGCAGGCATACCGTTTTCGCTGCATCGGGAAAACTGAGCCGCCCGATCTCGTAGAGATGGGCATGGTGCCAAACGATCCAGAAAAGAGCATCTTCTTGGAATTGTACGCTTTTCAAACACAAGCCGAAGCATGTTGCGTGCCCGGCCCAACGATCTCCGGCAGCTTCAAACAAGTATCCGATGCAACATCAAAAGGCGTATCTCCCCCCATGCTCAGGCCCAGCAATACCCGAAAATCAGGAGAAAAACGACTTGTTGCGAGTCTGTCACGTGATGACGACTTGTCGGAGGATTTCAATATTGTCCAGCGCCTTCCCGGATCCAAGGGCCACGGTGGACAGGGGATCTTCTGCAACCGTAATCGGAAGGCCCGATTCCTCCATAAGAAGTTTGTCGAGGTTTTTCAGAAGCGCCCCCCCGCCTGTCAGCACAATGCCCCGATCGACAATGTCTGCTGACAATTCCGGAGGCGTCTGCTCGAGCGCGATCTTTACCGTTTCCAGAATGGCATCCAATTGTTCGGAGATGGCAAGGCGAACTTCTTCAGAATCAATCGTCAGAATCTTCGGAATGCCGGAAACAAGGTCTCTTCCCTTGACATCGATGGTTTCAATATGATCCGGATCCGGGTAGGCGTTGCCGATGGTGGTCTTGATGATTTCCGATGTCCGCTCTCCGATCAGAAGGTTGTATTTACGCTTGACGTACTGCATGATGGCGGCATCCATCTTGTCTCCGGCCACCCTCAGAGACCGGCAGTAGACGATACCGGCCAATGAAATGACGGCAACCTCCGTGGTCCCCCCTCCGATGTCCACCACCATGTTGCAGGTCGGCTCGGTGATGGGCAGCCCCGCACCGATGGCCGCAGCCATAGGTTCTTCGATCAGGAACACCTCTCTTGCCCCAGCCGACTCTGCGGATTCCCGAACGGCCCGTTTTTCCACCTGGGTGATCCCCGAGGGGACAGCGATGATGATGCGCGGCCGAACGAAAGACCTTCGGTTGTGTACCTTGTGGATGAAATGCCGCAGCATGGCTTCGGTCACTTCGAAATCGGCAATGACCCCTTCGCGCATGGGACGAATCGCCACGATGTTGCCAGGGGTTTTCCCCAGCATGTTCTTGGCTTCCAGACCGACGGCCAGAACTCGGTTCTTCATGCGATCGTCCGTCCGCACGGCCACGACCGATGGTTCCCGAAGGACGATACCTTTTCCCCTCACATAGACAAGCGTATTGGCCGTTCCCAAATCGATGGCCAAATCACTCGAAAACATTCCCAGAAGACCACTGAAAAAACTCATAAGGGTATCCCGCAACAAAATGAATGTGGTGGATGCAACTCATCAAATCGAAAGCCGCAGATTTTTGATGGACTCGCAAAAAGTCAATGAGTCTTCAGCGAGCCGCATGGGGGCGGGCACACCTTTTTCGCTGCATCGGAAAAACTCAGCCGCCCGAGCTCGTAGGGCCGGGCATGGTGCCAGACGCTCCAGGAAAGAGCATCTCATTGAAATAGCATGCTTTTCAAATACAAGCCGAAGCGTTTTGCATGCCCGGCCCAACGATCTCCGGCGGCTTCAAACAAGTTTCCGCTGCAGCATCAAAAGGCGTACCCGCCCCCATGCTCAGGCCCGGAAATACCCCAAAATCGGGGGGACGGCGACTTTTTGCGAGTCCATCATCTTTCCTTTATTATCAGTATACGGCATCCAGAACAAGGGAATTATCCGTTTAACCCGCTTCTCTTTCTTTTCCGAAGCCGAAGCATCGCATGACGGCATCGTGCAACTTCGGTCGAAATCGTCGAATGGCGATGGAATTCCGGGAGGGATGAACACGGTTCGTCAAGAGGATGACCCCGATCCGACGCGACACATCCACCCAGAAAGATGTGCCGGTAAAACCCAAATGCCCGATGCTTCCCGGTGAAAACCATTTTCCGGACGAGGAGCCTTCGGCCGATGGCACATCAAAACCCAGCGCCCTGCCGCCGGATACCGGACGCTTTCGAAACATCTCCTCGAGCACGTCGTGCGGAAACAGCGGATGAGGGACCTTCTCTTCGAGCTCCAGCATCAGGCGCCGAAGCAGCCGGTAGACATCGATGGCCCTGCCGAACAACCCGGCATGCCCGCCGATTCCACCGAATGCCCAGGCATTTTCGTCATGCACCTCGCCGATCATCAGGCGGCATCTCCACGGACACCATTCGGTAGCCGCATAGCCCATAGCCGATGCAGGCGCACCGACCTCGTTGAACAAGAGCGAACATCCTTCGATCCGGCCATAGACTTCCTTCTGAAGCAGCCCATCCATCCGCATGCCGGTGACGGTTTCGATGAACCAGTGCAGCACCATGAAGCCAATATCGCTGTAAACGGTTTCCAATCCCGGTTCGCACCGAAGGGGTTCCCGGCAGAGCAGCCGACGGAGTGTTGCCAAATCGCCGCACCCACGGAGGGGATTCACATGAAGATAGAACGGGCGATAAGCGGCAAATCCACTGCAATGGGAAAGCAACTGCCGAAGCGTCACCGTGCCTTCGATACGGTGGCGAAAGGGCTCCAACACCTTTCCGATGGGGTCATCGAAGGTGACGACACCGGCTGTCACCAGCACGGCAACGGCAAGGGTCGTCCCAAGGGGTTTGGTGAGGGAAGCCAGATCGAAACGGATATCGCGATGCATCGGAAGACGAGAGAAGCGGTTTGCCTCACCATAAGCCTCGTGAAACCGAATTCCTTCTTGGTCGAAGACCAACAGCACCGCTCCCGGAAACACCCGTTCCTGGATGGCCATGCCCATCAACCGATCGACGCTGGAAAAATCCATTGGTCCCAATGCCCCTTCGACTCAGGAGACTGTCGGTGTTTCCAGAAGCCGCAACGATCGCGTCTCCGAATCCCATTCCCCCAAAATACCATTCGGCAGGCACCGGTTGTCCTCCTGATGTCCGAACGGAAGACCGGCGGCAACGGGGATATCCAGAGCCGTGCCGATTTCTTCCGCCACCCGGTGAATTCGCTCCGGAAAGGCGCCGCAATCCCGAAACGAACCGAGCAAGATACCGCCCACTCCTTTCAAAAATCCCGAAAGGAGGAGCTGAATGAACATTCGATCCACGCGATGCCAACTTTCGCCGATGTCCTCCAGGAGCAGGATATGGCCTTCCAGGTTCGGAAGGTACGGCGTTCCCAGCAAATGACACAGCGTGGCCAGATTTCCCACAAACAGCGGTCCGACGACTTTTCCGGAATGCAGGATAACTGCGGAATCGGCAGTCATCATCTGGCCCTGCGCACCGCTCAGCATGGCCTGCATCCATTGCCGGGCCGCATCGGTCGTTTCCGGAAGGGTGGTGATGAGCGGTCCGTGAAACGTAACCATGCGGCAGTGATGATAGATCGCAGCATGCAACGCCGTAATGTCGCTGAACCCCATCAACACTTTGGGTTCGGAACGGAGACAATCGAAATCGACATATGGAAGAATCCGCATGGACCCGTAGCCGCCTCGGGTACACCAAATACCCCGAATGCCTGGATCTACCCATGCGGACCGGAGGCGATCGGCGCGGCGGGCATCCGTTCCGGCATATCCGTCGACATCGTCGAAACACCCCTCCCATACCACCGGAACCCAGCCCATTTCCTCGATGACCCGCATCCCGGCTTCCACCTGCTCCCGGCCGACCACCCCGGCAACCGATACCACGGCGATGCGGTCTCCTCTCCGAAGCCGGGGCGGTTTGCGGGTTTCCCATCCGTTCAACGAAATCCCGGTGGTCATTGCACCTCCAGAGGCACCAAATGAAAACGCCGGTCATCGGAATGGATGAGCCGGCGTTCCGTTTCCCGATGATGTCCTGGGATCGGCTATTTCTTTTCTTTGATCCGTTCGGTCAGTTCCGGAACGAATTCCAGAAGATTGGTCACCACGCCCACATCGGCCACCTGGAAGATCGGGGCCTTGGGATTCTTGTTGATGGCCACCATGAACGGATTGCCTTTGATGCCGCCCAAATGCTGGAAGGAACCGCTGATTCCCAGAGCGATATAGACCTTGGGTTTGACGGTTTTCCCGGAAGTTCCGACCTGTCGGGATTTTTCCAGCCATTTGGCGTCCACGATAGGACGGGAGCAGGAAACAACGGCCCCGATGGCATCGGCCAGTTCCTGAGCGATGGAAATGTTTTCCTGATCTTCGATGCCGCGGCCTACAGACACCAGGACGTCGGCCTTCGTGATGTCGACATCCCCCACTTCCGCGACGACGGTCTCCAGGTACTTTCGTTTGGGCTGAATGTCGCCGACATCTCCGCTTTTGTCGACAACGGATCCGGAGGCTGCTTCACCGGTCGGCTGGAAGGCGCCCGAACGCACGTTGATCACCGCACCGTCGCTGAGATCGCATTGGATATGGGTACTGACCTGACCGCCGAATTCCTGTCGAACCAGCTTCAGCACATTGCCATCCAGACCGTCGATGCCGACGACATCCGGTACGAAAGCGGCATCGAGCTTGATGGAAAGGCCGGGTCCCAAATCCATCCCGAGGGTGTCGTGGGCCATCAGGACAATGGCGCCCTTCGGAAGAATCTTCGTCAATGCCGGACGAAGCGCTTCGGCGTTGGGGTAGGCAAGTGCCGCATGGTTGACCTTCCAGACCGTGGGATAGGCGGCGGAAACGGCCTGGCATACCGAATCAAGTTCAGAGCCGGCTCCGCAGACGACTGCGGTGACGGAAGCGCCGGCATCGATGGCCTTGGCAGCTGCTGCCAGTTCAAAGGCGGAATCATCGGCTGCGCCGTTTTTATGCCCGATCAGTGCAAAGATGGAAAGTGCCATTACTTAATCCCTCCTTTGGCCTTCAAGAGTTCAATGAGTTTGTCGGCGATTTCTTCGCTGCTGCCTTCCAAAATTTCGGCGCCTTTTCCGGCAGGCGGAATGAAATAATCGACTTTCTTCACTTTTGCACCGGCCTTACCGACCTTGGCAGTATCGATGCCCAAATCGGCGGCCTTGTGGACGGGAATTTCGACGGAAGCCACTTTGCGAATGCCGCGAATGCCGACATAGCGGGGTTCGTTGATACCGGTCTGGATGGAAAGCACACAGGGCAGGGAAATTTCGTTGATTTCCTGGTTGCCCCCTTCCACTTCCCGTCCGACCTTGATGGTCTTGTCGTTGACGATCTCGATCTTGTTCACGAGCGACGCGAAGGGCAGATCGAGCATGGCGGCCAGCATCCCGCCGACCTGGGCTGCACCGTCATCGGCCTGGGCACCGGTCAGAATCAGGTCGTATTTGCCCTTTTCGACTTCGGCCTTCAGAATGGTGGCAATCCCTTTCCCATCGGATCCCTCGAATGCCGGATCCGAGATCAGGATTCCCTTATCGGCCCCCATGGCCATTTCCCGACGCAGCACTTCTTCGGATTCTTCATCGCCGACAGTGACCACCGTAACGCTGCCACCGACCCGATCCCGGATCTGAATGGCTTCTTCAACGGCGTAATTGTCCCATTCGTTTACGGAGTATACCAGATCCCCCCGTTCGATATCGGAGCCCGAGCTGTTGACGACGATTTCATTTTCTGCCGTATCGGGAACCCGCTTGACACATACCAGAATTTCCATGCGTTCCTCCACTTCCTTGGTTATCGGTTTTCACCTGATGAATTCAGGCCACTTGTGTTTCCGCATTCACTGCAGATGGTTCCGCCCCATCCTGCCCTTCCGCTTCGCCCCTGTCGATATGGCGTTCAATGAGCTCGGCCAAATCGATGGCTTCCATTTTCCCTTCCAGACCGGCCACCTTGATGGCATCCTCCATGTTGACGAGGCAGAAGGGACATGCGGTGACGATGACATTGGCCCCGGCCTTCTGAGCCATTTTCACCCGAAGCACCCCCATGCGTTGTTCTTCTTCGGGTTCATAGAACAGCATCAACCCGCCACCGCCACAGCAGAAGGAGCGATCCCGGCTCTTCAGCATATCGACCCGTCTGAGCCCCGGGATGGCATCGAGGGCCTTTCTCGGATCTTCGTACACCCCGTTGTGTCGCCCCAAATAGCAGGGATCATGATAGGTATAGACTTTTTGAACGTCTTCGATGGGTTTAAGCCGCAGCTTTCCACTCGAAACGGCCTTCACGATCGTCTGACTGATGTGCTCGACGGGCGGAAGTCCGGCATATTCATTTTTCAAGGCATTGTAGGCATGAGGATCGGATGTGACGATCCGGGTGACACCGGTTTCGCGGATCATTTCGGTGTTGTGACTCTTCAAATCCTGAAAGAGCATTTCCTCTCCGAAACGGCGGACTTCATTTCCGGAATCCTTTTCATCCTTTCCGAGGATGCCGAAATCGATCCCGGCGACACACAGCACCTTTGCAGTCGCCTGGGCGATCTTTTGCATGCGATCGTCATAGGAAGTGATGCTGTCGACGAAATACAGGGTTTCGGCTGCATCTCCTTGTTCGAAAAGCTTCACCTCGCAGGTCTCGGGAAGAGTCTTCACCCATTCGGAACGCTTCTTCTCCATCTTGCCCCAGGGATTCCCGCGCTTTTCGATGGCTTTGAGCGGTTTCTGCAACGACTGGGGCACCATGCCCTCGTCGACCATTCCTCGTCGTAGATCGACGATTTTATCGATGTATTCGATAAAGATCGGACATTCGGCTTCACAAGCCCCACAGGTGGTGCAGGACCAGATTTCGTCTTCCGAAAAAATGGTTCCGATGAGCATCTCGTCCTTGGGGGTCATCTCTCCTCGGATCGGATAGTTCTTGAAACAATAATCCCGAGACTTGATGGAGATGAAACGAGGAGAGAGCGGGCGTTTGACGGCGTTGGCCGGACACTGATCCGAACAACGACCGCAGTCTGCACAAGAATAGAAATCCAGCATGTGTTTCCAGGTGAAGTCCTCGAATTTCTTCACCCCGAAAGACTTGAGCTCGTCGAGCTTGCTTTCGTCCACCCCCCACTCTACAGGTTTGATGACGCCCTTGCGCAGCTTCATCAGGAACACGTTGGGAAGAGAAGTGATGACGTGAAAATGCTTGCCCATCGGCAGGAAACACAAGAAGAAGAAGAAAACGAGATCGTGCAGGTAGTAAGCCCCGAGATGGACCCGCTGGAGAACGGCAAAGGAAGAATCACTGAAGAAACTTGCGGCAAACCAGGTCCCGGTGGCCGGTAGAACGAACTCGGGAGATATGCCCTTCTTGAGCTGAGCGGCGACGTAGGTGCCTTCAAAGAGCATGTCGCAGGTTACCAGCGTCGAGATCAGCAGCAGAACGAAGACAGCTTCTCCCGTATGATTTTTCCCGTAACGCTTGGGAACGTCATAGCGCTCGGGTTGAAAAATGCCCCGACGGACGGCTGCGATGATACAGGCGATCAGCACGAGGGTCGCTGCAATGTCTTTGAGGACATTGTAGATATGTCCGATCCAGCCGCCAAGACCCGGTAGAACGAATCCTTCCTGAATGCCGAGAACAACCAGGGTGATGGATCGAAGCGACAGGATCATGAAGCCGGCGAACAGAATGATATGCAGCACACCCGCCATCATGTACCGCGGCTGTCGGTATTGTCCTACGGCATACAACAGCATGGCTTTCAGCCGATCCATGGGACGATCCAGACGAGGGTCGGGTTTGGCGCGGACCAAAGGAGCCACCCGCTTGGCGATGATGTAGGTGAAAGCGGCCACGCCGATCAGCGGGATCAGCACCGAGAAAATCACGGTCGGTATCCCCATCACCCATGCTTTTGCCGGAGAAATCAACGCAGTTTCCATACCGTAAATCCATCTCCCTTCGTTCGATGATGATCTGGCGGCCGATTGGAACCGAGCGCTCGGCCTGCGCATGAAGCCGAATTCCTTAGCACAACCTTCCAAAAAAGAAAATGGTTTTTGCTGGCATGAATGAGCATTCATTCACATTATTCAAGGTATCCCCTTTACCGTCAAGTGAAATCTTGCCAGACACGCACAGCCTGGTGTCATCCGAGTCGCATGGAGGAGACACGCCCGGAAATACCCACCATCGAGGTGAATCGAACGAACCCCTCCGAATAAACAGAGGGCGAAAACGATGGAATCGTGTCCGCCCCCTGCCCTGCTTCATTTCTCAACCATCAATGGCATCAGGCGCCGAATGCCGCTTCCGGAATTTCGACGGCTGCACCGTTGGTCGCCAGAATGGCCCGCATCTTGCCATGCGTAATCGGCAGGATGGAGTTCGTGAAATATTCGAGACTGCGGATCTGGCCTTCATAGAAGGCAGCGTTCTTGTTCTTCTCTGCCGCAGCCCTTCTGGCTTCCGGATCGAAACCACCGGCAAGTTTTTCCAGCTGGGGTGCTGCAACCACTGCACGCCAGAGCAACATCCAGGACAGAATGACATCCCCGGTCACTTCCAGGAAGGGATGAGCGAAGGCAAACGCATTGAGCACCTTCGGAGACATGGCGGTAGCACCCATGTGCATGGCCACTTCACCCAGCTTGTTCAGGGCTTTTTCGACCTGCTCCGCCGCCTCTTTCAGTCCTTCGATGGCCTTGCCGGCAGCGATGGTCTTCTGGATTTCACCCAGCAGATCCATGATCGGTTTGCCTTTCTTCATGCCGAGTTTTCGGCCCAGCAGGTCCATCGCCTGAATACCGTTGGTGCCTTCGTAAATCATCGTGATGCGGCAATCCCGGAGGAGCTGCTCCATCGGATATTCCTTGATGAAGCCGTAGCCGCCGTACACCTGCACACCCTGGCTGCATACCTCGAAGGCCCGATCCGTCACATAGCCTTTGGCAACCGGGGTCAGAATTTCGATAAGACCCTGATATTTATCCCGTTCGGCTTCATCTTTGGCCAGGGTTACCCGATCCGAGCAGTAGCCGACAAAATACAGAAGGCTTCGCATCCCTTCCACGAAAGCCTTCATGTGAAGCAACTGCCGCCGGACATCCGGATGTTGGATGATGGGCACGCCGGGAGCGTTTTCATCCATCGATTTCAGCAGGTGTTTTCCCTGAATGCGTTCACGGGCATAATTGACGGCATAGCAGTAGGCGTTCGATGCGCAGGTGAATCCCTGAAGTCCGACAAGAAGCCGCGCTTCGTTCATCATCAGGAACATGGCCCGCATCCCCTTGTTTTCCTGCCCCAGCAGCAGGCCGCGGCATTTGCCCTTGCCGCCCAGCGTCAGAGAGCAGGTGGCGTTGCCGTGAATGCCCATTTTCTCTTCGATGCCGGTGCACACCACGTCGTTGAATTCACCGAGGCTGCCGTCCTCGTTCACCCAGATTTTTGGTACGATGAACAGAGAAATCCCCTTGGTTCCAGCCGGGGCGCCTTCGATGCGCGCCAACACCGGATGAATGATGTTTTCGGCCAGATCGTGCTCGCCGCCGGAGATGAAGATTTTGTTTCCGGTAATCGAATAGGTTCCGTCCGGATTCTTGACGGCCGATGTGGTCAGGGCTCCGACATCGGATCCGGCCTGGGGTTCGGTCAACAGCATCGTGCCGGCCCACTCGCCCGTATACATCTTCTTCAAAAAGAGTTTTTTCTGCAGATCCGTCCCGAATTCTTCGATGAGCTTGCCTGCACCGTGGGTCAACCCCGGATACATCATGAAGGAGAAATTGGCGCCCACCAGGTAATCACCTGCTGCCATGGCAACCGTTTTGGGCATGCCCTGCCCGCCCCATTCAGGCTCTTCGGGCATGGCTACCCATTCGCCTTCCCGGATCAGATCATAAATCCGGTGAAAGCATTCCGGAACCGTCACCTTGCCGTTTTCAAACTTGCATCCTTCCTCATCCCCGATCTTCTGGGTGGGCAGGATTTCCTTGATGGCCAGGTTTCTGGCTTCCGTGACCACCATGTCGATGGTCTTCTTGTTGAAATCCGCGAATTTCTCGGTTTTGCTGAGTTCATCGACCTTGAGTTGTTCGAACAACACGAAATCGACGTCTCGGCGATCGGCAATCTGTTGGGCCATCGTCTGTCTCCTTATGCTGGATAGGGTTCTATATGCCTGGCAGCCTCCACTTGGGCCACCGAAATCTGGGTGCCGATTCCTCGGATGAACAAATCCATCAGAGGATCGGCCATGGTCGTCAAATCGTATTTTCCACCGCTATAGAGCCAATGCCCGATCGTTTCGTTCACCGCTCCCAGGATAAACCGTTTGACCAGACTCAAATACAGGTCCTTCCGAATACATCCTTCCATCTGTCCTTGTTCGACAATTTCGGTAACGATATCCTGGTACATCTTGGAAATATATTTCAGTTGCTCCCGGGATGTCGGATTCATCCGGTGGGTTTCGGACTGAAACACGATGGCCAGGTTCCGGTCGCGCTGGAACTCGTCGAGATGCCTTCGAATGAGGTTTCGAAGCTTTTCGATGGCATTGTCCCCCCGGTCCACCTCTTCTCGAAACCGTTCGAATACCTGCCTGGCCTTGTCCTCGAAGAATTGAACCAGGATATCGTCCTTGTTCTTGAAGTAGAGATAGATGGTTCCGTCTGCGACACCGGCCTCTCTGGCGATCTGGGAAACCGTAGACTGGTGAACGCCCTGCTCCGCGAAGACCTTGACCGCCGCTTCGAGGATACGGGTGTATTTATCGCTGTTCTTGTCTCGGGTACTGATACAAACCTCCCTGTCGCTTCCATATGAATGAATACTCATTCATTATCAAAACCTGGTCGGGCAAGTCAACAGATATTTTATCATCATGCAAAGCTACCGGAAAATTCGATGGATTTGGCGGCCGATTTTGAAATCGTGGCGGATCGGTCGGTTGATCAAGGGATTGAACGGTTCATCAATTTGTGGTGTAAATGGGAGGGGTTCCACGACCACGCGCATTGGCCCCCCTCTGCCCATGTTTTCAACGTCGGCCGTGAAGCGTTGATGGGCGCTCAACAAGTCGCTTTACCCCCGATTTAGAGGGCTTGCCGGGCCTGAGCATGGGGGGAGATACGCCTTTTGATGTTGCATCGGATACT
>CAZJXF010000068.1:0-19136 GCA_964549995.1 uncultured Desulfatirhabdium sp.
CAAAACACCACCCGCCCTCCTGCTGGAAGCCCGGCATTGGAAGAAAATCGGGAGGGGAGACTTTTTGCGAGTCCATCAATCCTAAATCCTATCTACTCTCTACTCTCTACTCTCACCAGCCGACTACCCATCACCTCGGCCCTCGCTCCAAGATGCGACCATCCAGATCCGAAACCCGGGCAACACCGGTAAGAATCATGGCTTGAAGCATTTCGGTCTTCAACTGATCGATATAGCGCATCACGCCCTCTTGGAGCCCGCCGATGGCAGCGACAGAAAACGGCCTTCCGATCATGACGGCATCGGCCCCCAATGCGAGCATCTTCACGACATCCTGACCGGTACGTATGCCGCCGTCGGCCAACATCGTGATTTTACCCTTCATTTCGGAGGCGATTTTAGGAAGCACGCGAGCTACACCGGGCGTATGATCCAATACGCGGCCCCCGTGATTCGATACGACAATGGCTTTGGCACCGACATCCACGGCAAGTCGGGCGTCCTCGAGGGTCATCACGCCTTTCAATACGAAGGGCACAGGAATGCGGGAAATGATCTTTTCAAGGGCGGCCGGACCTTTGGGCGTGACCGGTCTTCCCATCAAGCGAAGGGTAATCAGCCCGGCGGCGTCGATATCCATACCGATCATTCGTGCACCTGTAGCAAGGGCCTTGTCGATTTTTTCGAACAGTTCCCGATCCTCCCACGGTTTGATGAAGGGAATTCCATGTCCTCCGGCAGCCCGTATGGCGGAAAAGCCCGATTCATGAATGAAGGGCGGCACACCGTCTCCGGTGCAGCCGATGATTCCTTTTTCTCGGCACCCGAGGATCTTGGCGCGAATGTACTCCTCTTCGGTCCGCTGACCGCCCATATTGAAAGAAACCCCGCCGATGGGGGCTGCAAGGACCGGGATATCCAGATCGATGCCCAGCACACGGGTCTTCGTATCGGGTTCGACGACATCGTGAATCAGCCGCATGGCGAGTTTGCATTCGGCAAGAGCCGCCACATTGTCCTGGAAGGCGGAACCCGTTCCCAGCCCTCCCATGCCCGGGACTTCTCCGGCACATGCCCTGCCGTCACAAACCGGGCATACCCTGCAGAACCCCTTCATCAATCGTCTGGCTTCGTTACGAATTTCCTTCATGTCCATATGCCTTCGATTCCTTCGAAAAACCCGCTTCCGAAGCTCTTCAGGGCCCCGGGTTCTTTCTTGAACATCTGAATGCAAGTATGGTAGTGTCGACACCGGATTCGATTCGAACAACCCCTTTCCAAACGATGCAACGTTGCGTACTATGTCATCTTTGTTCCGAGAAAACAAGACCCTGTTCATCATCCTCGCTGTCGGTGTCTTTCTGATCGAGCTCGAAATCTTCGCCATCGCTGCCATGAAATCCGGTCGTACGTCGAAACTCGAGATCCGCGATACACGAGGCAACATCGTTCATGTGACAGACGGAAACGACTTGTCGAGCTTCAACAAGTATTATTTCGAGAAAACCTTCGGTCCCCTCGAACAATATCAGGTCAACCTCGTCACCCGTGAAGAGCCCTTCCCCTTCCGGGCCTGGTTTACGGCTGCCGTCGGTATACCCATTGGCGCCGTCCTTCTTTTTGCCTTCATCGCCAAAGCCGTAGGAGTGCTGTTCTTCGGCCATTCCACAGATACCCATTCCGGAATGTCGCCGGAAACATCGAATATCCCTCCTGCGGAAGCGTCCCGAATCGAAAAGATCGCTGCGACCTTCGGCAGACTCAACATCTTCGCCATCGGGTTTATCCTGTTGACGGCAGTTCTCGCCTATTGGATCCTGCCCAATTTTATCCTCTATCTGGGTGAACTCGGGATCGAAACCATCCTGAGATTCAAATGGTTCTTCCTGAGCCTGAGCCTCGTGTTCTTGGGCATTTTCCTATGGATCGTCTATCTGCGGTATCTTCTGGCCAAAAAACACATCGACAGCCAGATGGAGATCGAAAAATTCCGCCTGCAGCTCACAGCCGCGCATGGAAAACCTCTGGAACTGGCAGCCCCGATATCCTCCGGAACAGCCATTGATGATTCACCCAAAAACGATTCGAAGTAGACGATCCATTCCAGCGTTGCATCCCGCCTTCATCCTTCAACTGGTGGAGAGGCCTCTTTCATGCAAATCATTACGACCCACAAGAACACGGATTTCGATGCCCTGGCATCCGTTGTTGCCGCTACTATTCTCTATCCGGAAGCCACACCCGTTCTTCCCAAAACCCTCAACCCCAACGTCAAGCAGTTCCTTTCCATTCACAAGGACATCTTTACGTTTCTGGAACCGGATGAAGTCGATCTCGAACAAATCCGTTCACTGATCATCGTAGACGTCAACTGCTGGTCGAGACTCGACCGATTCCACAAATTGAAGGATCGATCCGACATCGACATCGTTCTCTGGGATCATCACGGGCTGGAAGGCGATATTTCAGCAGGTGACCAGCATGTGGAGGCGATGGGTGCCAACACCACCCTGATGGTTCGTGAACTCAGGAAGCACCCTGTTCAACTCTCCCCCATTCAGAGCACGCTGCTGCTTGCAGGCATCTATGAAGACACCGGCAACCTGATGTTTCCCTCTTCAAAGGCGGAAGACGCCTTCGCAGCCGGTTATCTTCTCGAAAACCGTGCGGATCTTTCGGTCATCGGCTCTTTTCTTCGACCGGCCTACGGAGAAAAACAAAAGAACATACTCTTTGAAATGCTCAAGAACGCCGATCGTATGCGAATCAACGGCTACAGTGTGAGCATCAACAAGCTCAAATTGGAAGGACACGTAGACAGTCTGGCCGTCGTTGTCCGCATGTATCGGGAAATCATGAACGTGGACGCCGCATTCGGCATTTTTTCGGACGAGGAGAAAGGTCGCTGCATCGTCATCGGCCGAAGCGCCATCGATGGACTCAATATGGGGCTGATCATGAAGGGGTTGGGAGGTGGTGGGCATCCCGGTGCCGGTTCCGCCATGCTCAAATCCGTCAACCCGGACGCCGTCGAAATGATGATCGTGGACCTCATTCAGGGAAATCAGCAGGCTTCCGTTCAAATCAGCGACCTGATGTCCTTTCCGGTCATCAGCATCTCTCCGGATACGACGATGGAAGAGGCGGCGAAGGTTCTCCGGGAAAAAGGCTGCACCGGTTTGCCGGTCTTGGAAGACGGTCGTTTGGTGGGAATGATTTCGCGGCGGGATTTCAAGAAGATCAAGAGCCCGGGCCGCTTGAAGGCACCGGTGAAAGCCTATATGAGTACGAATGTGGTCACCATCGAACCCGGCAAGAGTCCGATGCAGGCTGCCCGATTGATGGTCAAATACGATGTGGGCAGACTTCCGGTGGTGGAAAACGACCGAGTGATCGGCATCATCACCCGATCGGATACCATGATGTATTTCTACGATCTCCTGCCGGATTAGCGACATGATCCGGAAGCATCTCGCCGGACATGGCAACGCCGCTGCAATGCGGTACAATCAACCAAGGAAAGGAATGATTGAATGAACAACCGACGGAAACATGCATGCTGGATGGGAATGGGTCTGATGACGCTTCTTCTGGTGCTGCTCGGCTCTGCCGCATGGGCCGACATTTACTGGGAAGCCGCACAGGAAACGAAAGGCATGGCCCACAAACCCGATTCCACAGATACCCTCAAGAATTACCTGACCTCCAAGGCATTCCGGATCGAGCATGAAGAAGGCATCACCATCATGGATTTCGAATCCAAAATGATGTACCAGATCGATCCGGCATCCAAAACCTATCAACAGATCGACATGAGGACATTGGGGCAGCCGCCTGCTGAAATGAAGGGGGAAGAGGCCGAGGCCGCACGGAAAATGCTCAAGGGAATGATGTCGGAAATTCAGGTGACACCGACCCAGGAGAAGAAACAGATCGCAGGGTACGACTGCCAGAAATACCTCGTTTCCGGAATGATGATGCAAAGCGAATACTGGCTGTCCAAGGCCGTTCCGGGCTATGCGGAGATGAAGGAAATCGGAAAGAAGATGAAATCGCTCTTCGAAAGCAACCCCATGATGCAGCAAATGAACATCGCCGGCATGATGGACAAACTGGATGGATTTCCGGTGCAGACGGTCATGCACATGATGAACGGCACCATCACCACAACCCTCAAATCAATCGAAACCAAGTCCCTCGACGCATCTCTGTTCAAGGTACCGGCCGGCTACACCCTTTCCCAGGAATCCAGACACCCCATGCCGCCTGCAAAACGCATGAAAAAGCCCTGACCGATCCATGTCCACTGAAATCTGACGGCTTCGCAAAAAGTCACCACCCCCTGATTTCCTTTCAATGCCGGGCTTCCAGCAGGAGGGCGGGTGGTGTTTTGCGAAGCAGCGGAAACGTGTTTGAAGCAGCCGGATATCGTTGGATCGGGCGGACGCGCTTCATCCATTTTCGACTGAAAAACAGTAGGTTGCCTTTCAGAAAACCTTCGTTTCCATCTTGGCCATCCGCCCGATCCTACGAGATCGGGCTGCTGAATTTTTCCGCTGCGCAAGCAAAATGCACCCGCCACTCCTGCGGGTTCAACAAGAGCATCGGACTTTTTGCGAGTCTATCAAATCTGACGGCTTCGTAAAAAGGCCGGATGCTGTGTCGTGCTGCATCCCTCGTCGTTGCGGCGTACGTTTAAGTACGCCTCACTCCTCGGGATTTGCACTCCTTGCCTGCGGCCTTTTTACGAAGCCGTCCATATGCTGGACTTTTTGCGAGTCCATCAAATCTAATGGCTTCGCAAAAAGTCGCTTTACCCGCCGATCACCTCGAGTCCTCTTTTGGGCACGACCCCGAAGCGTTTCATCCGGTTGTAGATCGTCACGCGGGAGACCCCGAGCATTTCCGCAGCTTTGGACTGGTTGTAGCCGGTCTTTTCCAAGGCTTCGATCAATTCCTGTTTTTCGATCTCACGCATGTTGAAGGATCGGGCGGTGAGTGTAGGAGCTGGCTCGCTGGTCGATCCGACCACACCGGGCGGCAAGTGGTGTGGTTGGATGAACTCGTCGTGGCAAACGACAAAGGCATACTCGAAAGCGCTCTTGAGTTCCCGAACGTTTCCGGGCCAGGAATAGTTCATGAGTACCGCCATGGTCTGGTTGCCGATCCCCTGAATGGGTTTACCGCTTTTCAGGCGAATTTTTCGAAAGAAGGCTTCCGCCAGCAACGGCACGTCGGCAAGCCTATCCCGGAGGGGCGGCAGATGGATAGGGATGACGTTGATTCGGAAAAACAGGTCCTTGCGGAATTTTCCCTGATCGACCAGGCGGGCCAGATCCCAGTTGGTTGCCGAAATGATGCGGACATCGACCGGCACGGGTGAGCTCGATCCGACCCGCTCGATCACTTTTTCTTCGAGAACCCGCAAGAGTTTGACCTGGGTGGTCATGGGGAGATCTCCGATTTCATCGAGGAAAATATCGCCGCCCGATGCTTTCTCGAATCGACCGATCCGATCCCGGATCGCTCCCGTATAGGCTCCTTTCACGTGCCCGAAAAGCTCACTCTCCAGCAGGGAGTCGGTGAGACTTGCGCAGTTGACTTTGACGAACGGCCCCTTCCGACGTTCCCCGATTTCATGAATGGCTTGCGCCGCCAATTCCTTGCCGACGCCGCTTTCGCCGTAAATGATGACCGGCGCATCGGAGAGGGCGGCATTTTCGATGAGATCGAATACCTGCCGCATGATCGGCGTTGCGCCGATCATGCCGTGAAACTGATCGCTTGACTGGAGCTCTTTCCGGAACGCTTCGAGCTGGCTGTCCTTCTGGGTCAGCTCGGAAATGTCGGTATAGGTCCCGACAGCGCCGATCACCATGCCGTCTCGATCCTTCAGCAGGGAGGCGTTCTGCAGGGCGTGCAATATCCCGCCTCCTTTTGTGGTCAGCAGGCAGCGTCGCACCCGGATTTCGCCGAACTCGAACAAATCGCAGGAAAACCCGCCGTTCGATCCGGATCGCTTGCGGCAGACATCGCAGCCGATGATGTGACAGGGTTTTCCGATCAGCTCGTCCCGGTGGTATCCGGTCATGGTCTGAAGCGCCTGATTCACCGAAACGATCGTCCCCTCCACATTGACGATCATAATGCCATCCCGAATCGTGTTGAAGACCGTTTTCCAATATTGATCGAGTTCTTGATCCACACCATCCCGCCTTGATTCCAATCACTCAGACAAAGCAGGCACCTTTTCGAAACACGTGGCAACCACTTCAGTCTCCTGCCGTCTGTCTTCCGACTCCTGACTGCTGCTCCCGGTGATCACCCCTGTTCAACCCGCTTGATAACTGTAAAAGGTGGTTACTTTATCAACTTTATCCTTTTCGGGCAAGCCATTCGGACCATAGGGATCCTACCGATCTCTAACTACTCGATTCTTTACTGTATTCAACGTATCCATCTTTTTTTGCCGATTGGCACACCATTTGCTTGAAATAGGCGCCTGGCACTTCAGGAGAGGAAACCGACGTTGAAACGAAAAGCCGATTGTACGCTGGATATTCGGGGAATCATCGCACCGTTTTCCATTCTCAAGGTATCCCTGGCTTTCCAGCGCCTGAAACCGAAACAAATCATGCAGGTCATGGGATGTGATCCCGAAATGCAGCGGGATTTGCTGCGGGTGCTCCCAAAGGCATCCTATTCGATCGTTTCGGTGGAACCCCTATCCGAGGAAATGGACATGACGATTCTTCGACTCCAGAAAGAAGAAACACTTCCAAAACCTTACAAAAGGAAAGATTCATGACAGCAGAACCCATTCGCATTCCAACCAGATCCAGCAGCAGATTTCTCGACAAAGTGAAAGCATTGCTTCCGGAAGGCGGCAACCTCGACCTATGCCTGACCTGCGGGGCCTGTTCTTCCGGATGTCCGGCGACCGGGCTCGAAGACATGGACCCGAGAAAATTTCTCCGCATGGCCGCACTCGGCATGGATGAGGCCATCGTCGAATCGAAATGGCCCTGGATGTGCTCGATGTGCCAGCGCTGCATCTATGTCTGCCCCATGAAGATCAACATCCCTCAGCTCGTCTTCTATGCCCGGCAGCTCACCCCGCGGGACCAGCGTCCCAAAGGGATTCTCGGCTCCTGCGACATGGCCTTGAAGAGTGATTCCTGCAGCGCCATGGGCGCCAGCGAAGAGGATTTCGAATTCGTGGTGAACGACGTGCTCGAAGAATATCGGGAGGCTCAACCCGAATTTGCCGAGATGCAAGCCCCGATCAACAAGGAAGGGGCGATGTTCTTTCTGAACCAGAATTCCCGTGAGCCGGTGACGGAACCCGATGAAATGGTGCCGCTCTGGAAAATCCTGCACCTGGTGGGCGCCGACTGGACCTACGGCACCAAGGGATGGGCTGCGGAAAACTACTGCATGTTCCTGGCCGATGACGAAAGCTGGAAACACATCGTCGAAGTGAAGGCCAAAGCCGTTCACGACCTGGGCTGCCGCGTCTGGCTCAATACGGAGTGAGGGCACGAACTGTTCGCGGTCCGGTCCGGACTGCAGAAATTCGGCATCGAAGCCCGTTTCGAGATCAAGAGCATCATTCAATACTATGCGCAGTGGATTCGGGAAGGCAAACTCAAGGTCAGCAGCGAATGGAACCGGGAGCGCCGGATCAAGTTCACGGTTCAGGATCCGTGCCAGCTTGTCCGCAAGAGCTTCGGAGACCCCGTTGCGGAAGACCTGCGGTTCGTCGTGAAATCGGTTGTCGGCGAAGAGAACTTCATCGACATGCAGCCGAACCGTTCCAACAACTACTGCTGCGGCGGAGGGGGGGGATATCTCCAGTCCGGATATACGGAAGCACGCCATGCGTACGGAAAAATGAAATTCGATCAGATCAAGGCGACAGGTGCGACGTATTGTATCGCCCCCTGCCACAACTGCCACAGCCAGATCCACGATCTGAACGAACATTTCGATGGTGGATACCACACGGTGCATCTGTGGACGCTGATCTGTCTCTCGCTCGGAATCTTGGGACCGAAAGAGCGGGCCTATCTCGGTGAGGACCTGCAGGATGTCGATGTGTTCCATCCGGAATCCGGAGAATGAGAGCCGAAGCCTGGCGCAGCATTCCGGGTAGCAGGCGACAGCCCGCTTCTGCAGGATGACAGGGAACCATTTTCAAGGTGGAGCCAGCCGCCGTTTTCCCGACTTCTGGCTCCTGACTTCTGACTTCTGACTTCTTACAAGGAAAGACGATGAATATCGTACAAGCTTTCAAAACCGGTAAATTTGTGGTGCTGGCCGAGATGAACACGCCCAAGGGCGTTGACATTTCCCGCTTCATGACCGACGCCCGACACATCAAAGGCCGGGTGGATGCGGTCGTGGTGCCGGATATGGACAATGGCGTCATGCGTCTGAGTGCCATCGGGGGTGCGGCCGTTTTGAAACAGGCCGGCATCGATCCGTTGATTACGGTATACGGAAGAGATCGCAACCGCCTGGCCATCCAAGGCGACTTGCTTGCCGCTCAGGTGCTGGGGGTTTCCGGTATCCTCGTGGTCAATGGAGAGGCAATCGCCAACAGCGATCATCGCGATGCCAAAACCGTGAACGATCTCGATGAAATCGGAATTCTACGGTGTGCAACCCAACTGAAGGCCGGAAAGGATCTGGCGGGTTTCGATCTCGACGGTGCGCCGGAGTGGATAGTGGGATGCATGCTGCCAGCGATTGCAGACGAAGCCGCCTTGAATCGGGAAATGGAAACGGCCCGGACAAAAATTCAAAGCGGCGCCTCCTTCATCGTCACCCAGCCCGTTTTTGACGTCAAACGGTTCGAACCGGTCGCACGGCAACTCAAAAGTCTCGGGGTTCCGGTCATCGCCACCGTATTCCTCATCAAATCCGTGGCGGTCGCCCGCTATATCGCCACCAACGAGCCGGCCGCCCATCTGTCCGAAGAG
The DNA here is from genome assembly GCA_964549995.1 of uncultured Desulfatirhabdium sp. Classification (GTDB taxonomy): domain Bacteria; phylum Desulfobacterota; class Desulfobacteria; order Desulfobacterales; family Desulfatirhabdiaceae; genus Desulfatirhabdium. The sequence goes on from CAZJXF010000068.1 coordinate 8,985, forward strand.
ACGATCACCCGGATTCGCAAGGCATCCGACCGGGAACTGGAGTGCATCAAAATCGCCGGGGAAACGCTTGCCCAACTGAAAGGATCGGTTTCGGGCGTGCTGATCCAGAGCATGGGATGGGAGCACCGGCTTCCGGCCATTCTGGATGCTGCAGGCGTCTAATGCCCGCAGGCGTTTTCGCCTTCCGATAAAATAACCCTTCAGGAGAGAGCTTACTGGAAGAAGATGATGAAACCATCGAATCCATCCCCACACAACAGCACCGTCCTGGTTGTCGGCGGCGGCATCGGCGGCATCCGCTGCGCCCTGGACCTGGCCGCATCCGGGAAAAACGTGCTGATGGTCGACAAGGCCAACACGATCGGTGGGCTGATGACCCAGCTCGACCGGACGTTTCCAACCAACAATTGCGATCTGTGCACCATTTCGCCGGACGTCTCCGAAGAAAGTCGGAGCCGCCACATCGAATGGATGCCGCTGACCGAACTGGTCGCCCTGGAAGGGGAAGCCGGCCGATTCACCGCAACGCTCCACACCATGCCCCGCTACATCGATACAACTGTATGCACGGCCTGCGGCGAGTGCCAGAGGCAGTTTCCCGAATGCGTCGAATTCAAGCCGGGGCTTGACCACCGGGCGCCTACCTGCATGCGCTATCCGCAGGCAACGCCGCAGGCCTACCGGATCGATCCGACTAGGGTGCGGGACTGGGAAGCCCTGGTTCGCTGCTGCCCGGCAGGGGCCATCCGGCCGGAGGATACGGAAAAGCGCGCCGAGATCGGTGTCGGCTCCGTTGTCTTGGCCATGGGCGCTTCCATTTTCGATCCGGCCGTACTCGACAATTTCAGCTACGGCAAGGACCCCGATGTGGTCACAAGCCTCGAGTACGAGCGGATTCTGTCTGCATCCGGGCCGACCGGCGGCAACCTCGTCTGTCCATCGAACGGTCGGGTTCCGGAAAAAATCGCGTGGATCCAGTGCGTGGGCTCCCGGGGGCTCCAGAAGAATGCGATGCCCTATTGTTCGAGCGCCTGCTGTATGTTCGCCCTCAAGGAAGCCACCGTCACCAAGGAGCGGTTTCAGCAGAGCATCGATACGGCCATTTTTTACATGGACATCCGAACCTTCGGGAAAGACTACGAGCTTTACTACGAGCGATGCCGCAACCAGTACGGTATTCGTTTCGTGCGAAGCAGGCCCCACAGTGTTTTCCGCAAACCCGGGGAAGACCGGCTGACGGTGACCTACGCTTCGGAGGAAGCCTCCGCCATGATCGAGGACAAATTCGATCTGGTCGTTCTTTCCACCGGGTTCCATACATCGGCCGAGCTTCAGGCCATGGCCAAAGCCATCGGTGTCGAGCTGAACGCTTACGGGTTTGCGGCAAGCGCGCCCTTCGACCCGGTGGCCACATCGAGGCCCGGGGTCTATGTCTGCGGAATGTTCGAAAGCCCCAAGGATATCCCCGAAACCATGATCCAGGCCAGTGCTGCGGCCTGCCGGGCATCGGCCCATGTGGAAAAGGCCATCGAGGCGCCAGCGGATCCGGAAGCGGAAATCCCGGAAGAAATCCCCGAGATCGATGTAAGTGGTCAGGATCCGCGGATCGGGGTGTTCATCTGTGAGTGCGGCGAAAACATCGGCGGTGTGATCGACGTGGCGGATCTGGCCGAATTTTCGGCCAAGCTTCCCGGTGTGGTGGTTTCCCGCGCTGTCGGGCACGGCTGCTCGCGGGGCTCCATGGAAGCCATCCGGCAGAGCATCATCGACAACCGGCTCAATCGCGTCGTCATCGGCGGCTGCTCGCCCAGGACCCATGAAATCCGCTTTCAGGACCTCATCCGCAAAGCCGGCCTCAACCGGAACCTGCTCGAAATCGCCAACCTGCGGGATCAGGATACCTGGGTTCACTATGACCATCTGCAGGACGCCAAGACCAAGGCCAGGCAATTGATGTGGGCGGCCGTTTCCTCGGTGCGAAAAGCCCGCGCCCTGGCGGACAACCGCCTCGAAATGAATCCGGATGTACTGGTGGTCGGCGGCGGTGTGGCCGGCATGAGCGCAAGTCTTCGGTTGGCCGACCAGGGGAAGCGGGTGTTTCTGGTGGAGCGCCGATCGATGCTTGGCGGAACGGCGAACCTGGTTCACAAGACCATCGAGGGCGATGATGTGGTCTCCTTCGTCCGGGACCTCGTCGAAAAGACCATGAACCACCCAAACATCCAGGTGATCACCAGCGCCTTCATTGTCGATCACAGCGGCATCCCGGGTCTCTTCAAGACAGGACTCCAGATCGGGCCCAAAATGTTCTACCGCCAGATCAGCCACGGGGCGACCATTCTCGCTACAGGCGCCATTCCCAACCGGCCCGAACTGTATCTGCTGGGCCGGCATCCGGCCGTGATGACCCAGCTCGATGCCGACGCCATCCTGGCGGAGCAGGCGGATAGCGTAAAGAACTGGAACACGGTGGTGATGATCCAGTGTGTCGGATCGCGCGTACCGGGCAATCCGAACTGCTCGCGCATCTGCTGCCAGGCGGCCATCAAAAACGCCCTCGCCATCAAGGCCGTTCATCCGGAAGCCCGGATTTTCGTCTTGTACCGGGATATGCGCACCTATGGTTTCCAAGAAATCTACTACCAGAAGGCCCGGGAAGCCGGTGTCGTCTTCGTGCGGTATGAACCGGAGAATCCGCCGGTGGTGAGCGCCGATGGCGCTCAGGTGGAAGTCACCTTCCATGACCCCATCATCGATCGCCCGCTGGCCGTTTCCGCAGATGCGCTGCTGCTGAGCACCGGTTTCGCGGTAGACGAAGAATCCGCCGAGGACCTAGCCACCATCTTCCGCCTGCCCAGAACGCCGGACGGCTATTTCCTGGAGGATCACATCAAACTGCGGCCCGTCGATCTGCCGGTCCCAGGCTTTTTCGTCGCCGGAACGGCCCATGCGCCCAAGTCCATCCGGGAAAGTGTAGCGCAGGCCGAAGCTGCAGCCTCCAGGGCCATGACCATGCTCAGCAAACAAACCGTGGAGCTGCCTTCTGCAGTGGCCCATGTCGATTCCAAACGCTGTGCGGCATGCCTCATCTGCGTGCGGGTATGCCCCTTCGGGGTGCCCTTCATCAATGCGGACGGCTACTCCCAGATCGATCCCGTCCGGTGCCGCGGATGCGGGCTCTGCGCTTCGGAATGCCCGGCCAAGGCCATTCAGTTGATGAAGTTCGAAGACGATCAGATTCTGGAAAAACTCAATGGATTGCTCGAAAGGATGGTTCTATGACAACCCAAGAACCCTTTGAACCGGTCATCATCGCCTTTTGCTGCCATTACTGCGCCTACACCGCAGCCGACATGGCCGGTACCAGACGCCTGTGTTACCCTGCCAATGTGTCGATCATCCGGGTTCCCTGCTCCGGCAAGGTGGATGCCATCCACATCCTCAAGGCCTTTGAAAAAGGGGCCGACGGGGTCTATGTGGCCGGATGCCTCGATGGGGACTGCCACTTCAAAAACGGCAACCATCGGGCTTCCAGACGGGTGGCCTATGTCCAGAAGCTGCTCGATGATATCGGCATCGGATCCGAGCGGCTGGCGATGTTCAAGATGTCCGCAGGCATGGGGGAGCGGTTTGCGGAAGTGGCCAAAGAATTTACCGAAACCATCCGGGCCCTCGGGCCGACGCCGATCCGGTCCCTGCGCCGGGATGCCGCCTAACCGGGAGCGAGCGCTCCCATCTTTGAAGGAGAAAATCGTCTCATGATTACTGCTGAACGCAAACCCATCGATGAAATCATCGAGTATATCCGGCCGTTCCAGAAGATTCTACTGGTCGGATGCAATGAATGCGTCACTGTCTGCTCGGCGGGAGGCCGCAAGGAAGTGGGGATCCTCTCGTCGATGCTGCAGATGGCTTTTTTGAAACAGGGAAAATCCATCCAGATTCTGGAACATACCCTCGAGCGCCAGTGTGATCCGGAATATGTGGAAGAGCTCGTGTCCATGATCGACGGCGTGGACGCTGTTCTGTCCATGGCCTGCGGATGCGGAGTGCAGGAGCTGGCCCGACGCTACCGCAACAAACCGGTTTTTCCGGCGGTCAACACGAAATTCATGGGCGCATCCGAACGCCAGGCGGTATGGGCCGAGCGTTGCGCCGGATGCGGCGACTGCCTGCTCGGCATCACGGCGGGCATCTGCCCCATCGCCCGCTGTTCCAAACAGTTGATGAACGGCCCCTGCGGCGGATCGACCGGCGGAAAATGCGAGATCAGCCCGGATGTGGACTGCGCCTGGGCGCTGATCTGGGAGCGGTTGAAGGCGCTCAATCTGACGGATCGCTATGAAGAGATTATTCCGGCGAAGGACTGGAGAAACGGCCGGGGGGCCGGCCCAAGAAAAATCGTAAGGGAGGATCTGGCCGAATGAAAACCGAAAGCGTACTCGAAAAAGTTCTCCGTTCCGGAAATTTTGCTGTCACCTCGGAGTGCGGGCCGCCGCGAGGGGCCGTTCCCGCAAAGATTCTGGAAAAAGCCAAGATGTTGGGCGACTATGTGGACGCCGTCAATGTAACGGACAACCAGACGGCCATGGTACGCATGTCGAGTTTCGGCGCAAGTCTTTTTCTGCGCCAGGCCGGGCTTCATCCCATCCTGCAGATGGTCACCCGGGACAGAAACCGCCTGGCCATGCAAGCCGACATCATCGGCGCCTATTCCCACGGGATCAACACCATGCTGTGCCTGTCGGGCGATCATCCCAAATTCGGGGACCATCCGATGGCTGCCGCAGTTCACGACATCGATTCGATCCAGTTCATCCAGATGGTTCGCAAGATGCGGGACGAGGGCAAATTCCAGGGCGGGGCGGACATCGAAAATCCGCCGAAGATGTTCATCGGTGCTGCGGCCAATCCCTTCGCCGATCCCTTCGAGCTGCGGGTGGCCAGGCTTGCGAAAAAAGTGGCAGCGGGTGTAGATTTCATTCAGACCCAGTGCATTTTCAATCTCGAAAAATTCGAGCTCTGGATGGAAGGGGTGCGAAAACGCGGGCTGCATGAAAAATGCTACATCCTGGCGGGGGTGACGCCCATCAAGACCGTCGGCATGGCCCGCTACATGAAAAACAAGGTCCCGGGCATGGATGTTCCCCAGCACATCGTGGACCGGATGGCCGCAACCCCCAAGGAGAAGCAGGCGGATGAAGGCATTGCCATCTGCGTGGAAATGATCCAACGGCTCAGACAGATCGAGGGAGTGGCCGGCATACACCTGATGGCCATCGAATGGGAGCACAAGGTTCCCGAAATCGTGCAGAAGGCCGGATTGTATCCGCGGCCGAAAATCGATTGATCAGGATCAGTCGGACCCTACCGATCCGACGGATTCATTGACAACAAACGACCGACAACATGATACAACTTGAAAGGAATACCCGAAATGAGTACAAAACCCCTGATTCTGGTAGTAGACGACGATCCCGATCTGGTGGAATCCGTCACGATGAAACTCGAAAGCATGAATTTCCGCACCGCCAAAGCCTATGACGGCGTGGAAGCCATGGAACAGATCCAGAAGGAGAAGCCCGCACTGGTCATTCTGGATGTGATGATGCCGCGGAAAAACGGCTATGTCCTTTGCGACGAGCTCAAGAAAAGCGACTCCTACAAGGACATCATCGTCGTTCTGCTGACGGCCGTGGCCGATGCCGTGCCATCGACCAGCTACACCCACTGGGACGGCAAGAACACCCTGGCCGACGATTATGTTCCGAAGCCCATCGATCTGAACAAACTCGTCGAAATCGTGAAAGACCATCTCGGGTGATCCCGATGGTCCAACGAGTTGTTTTATCTCCAGCGGACACGGATCGCAGCTTCACGGAAAGCGAAAAGCTTGCCGTAGGCGGGATCAAACTCAGTACCCCACTCGTTCTGATCCGCTGGGAAGCGCTCGACCCCCAGACGCTCGAATCCGCGTTCGAGCGTCTGGCTTCCGCACAGATCAATCTGTTGGTCGTGATGATCGACGCGGCGGAACACGCGCCGTGCGGCATGTTCTGCATCGATGCGTCCGAGATCGATCGGGCGCAGCCGATTCTGCAGACGGTGGACGGCATCCGCCGGATCGCTCCCGTGGTCGCCATCAGCGTATATCCTTTCGGCAGACGACTCACTCTTCTCGGAAAGATCCTGCAGGCCTTCGCCGACCGGGCCCTTCCGGTCTATGCCATTGGATCGTCTCTTGCAAGCCTGGTCGTTTTGACGGAATATGATCGACGCAAGGAATGCATCGAAAGTCTTCTGGATCATGTCCGCCTGCCGGAAAACCATGCCCCATTCGAACCCGAATTTCGGGTTCGGTATGAGGAGCGTTCCTGATGGAAACCATCGCCATTTACTGGGAGCCGATCATCAAGACCTATGGCCTGTGTTGCCAGAAGTCACTCGTCCTGTATTCGAAAGTCATTCCGGAAGGGGCGTTTGCCGATGCCGGCCGGCTGATGGCGGACGGGCGCTTCGAGGACCAGCCCGACATCGCTCTGGTTGCGGCCCGTTCGCTTGCTGACGGCGGACTCCGGCTTTCAGCGGTGGTTCGTCCCCAGGATCATCCCGGCCCAACCGGATTTCATCACCTATGGAGCAGGCTGCCGGCGATCGACGAAGGCGTGGAATCGGTGGATCTGCTCTGCTTTCAGGGCCCGCATTTCGGGGATCGTTTCGGCATTGCACATGCCGCCCTAAACGATCTGCTCCGGGAAGGCATCCGGCCCCGGCTTCTTGCATGCAGTGCCAGCTCGGTCTATTTGCTGTTTGTTGCCGGTATGGCGGATCGGGCCTGTGCCGCCTTGTCACGATCGTTCCAACACCCATCGGATGACAGTCAGTCATGAATTCCCCAACGGATTGGAGAAGCCGCGTTTTCGACTCGTTGTCCTTCCCCACGCTGGTTCTCGACACCCATTCGCAGATCGTCGCAGCCAACCGCAGATTCCTCGAAAAAATGCACATCGACACAGAGGAATCCATCCTGGGCAAAACTTGCCGCGATCTGTTTCAAAACGGCCATGATCCCGACCTGCCCTGCCTGCGGGAGGATTGCCCGTTTGCCCAGACCATCGAGCAGAAAAGCGGACATTCCCTGTTGCGGCAGATTCGTACTGGAGACGGCCGCATGCGCTGGGAAGACCGCGTCTTTTCCCCCATTCTCGACGATCGGGGTGAAGTGGCTTTCGTGATCGAGTCGATCCGGGATGTCACCAAAACCAAACAGCTCGAGATCATGTTTCAGGGAATCAGCGAGTTCATGGATCGGGTGATCCAGAGCTCGCCTTCTCCCATTGTGGCAGCAGATCGCAAGGGGCAGGTGCTGCTGATGAACCGCGCGGCTGAAATGCTTTTCGGGTACCGGCTCGAATCGGTGGAGCGGCTGAACATCGAGGTGCTCTATCCGCCGGGCGTGGCTCGGGACATCATGAAGAAACTGCGCGATGATGCTTTCGGAGGGCATGGCAAGCTGCCCATGACCCGGGTGGACATCCGCACGGCCTCCGGAGAAATCGTTCCTGTGGAAATGACGGCGGCCATCATTTATGAGGGAAATGAAGAAGTCGCGACGATGGGCATCTACAACGATCTGCGGGAGCGGCTTGCGGTGCGACAGAAACTGATCGAAGCCCAGGCACAGGTGGTGCAGTCGGAAAAAATGGCCTCCCTGGGCAGACTGGCCGCAGGTGTCGCCCATGAGATCAACAATCCGCTGACCGGCATTCTGATGTTTACCGGAATGGCCCTCGAGAAACTGCCGCCCGGAAGCTCCCTGCGAAAGACCCTTTCCTGCATCCTGGAAGATGCCGAGCGATGCCGCGACATCGTCAAGAACCTTCTGGTGTACAGTCGTCAGACGACCATCCGCAAAGAGGTGTTCGGACTCGATGAGCTCGTGGAAGAAGGACTTCGTCTGATCCGAGACCAGAAGCTGTTGATGCACATCGAGATCCGAAAGGAATTTGCTCCCGAACCCATTCGGGTATTTGCCGACAAAAACAAACTGAAGCAGGTGATGATCAACCTGATCATGAACGCGATCGACGCCATGGCAGGTCAAGGCGTGCTGGTTTTACGAACGTACGCGGAGTGCGGAAAGGATGCGGGGTGTATCGAGGTGCAGGATACCGGCTGCGGGATCGCCAAAGAACACCTTGCGCATATTTTCGACCCATTTTACTCCACCAAGGCCCCGGGCAAGGGAACGGGCTTGGGATTGAGTACGGCCATCGGCATCGTGAAAGACAACAACGGCAATCTCTCCGTCAAGGAAACCGGGCCCGGCGGAACGACGTTTCTGCTGGTACTGCCCCTCTTCCATGCAGCAGAACACGGTTTGCCGGAATCCATCGGATGAAAGACACGGCGAAATGAACGATATTTGGCATTACCCGGAAGCAACCCCGATTCGCATATTGGTCATCGACGACGAACCGCGCATTCGTGAAGCCTGCCATATGGTGCTGGAGGATTGCGGCTATGAGGTGACCCTGGCTCCCGACGGGATAAAAGGGCTCGAACTGGTTCAGGAATCCTATTTCGATATCGTGCTGCTCGATCTGATGATGCCGGAGCTCTCCGGATTGGATGTCTTGGCCAACATTCGGGAATGCTATCCGGATACCGTCGTGATCGTCATCACCGGTTACGCCACGGTGGAGCATTCCGTGGATGCCATGAAACGGGGCGCTTTCGATTTCATCCCCAAGCCATTTTCGCCGGAGCAACTGAGGGTAACGGTCTCCAAGGCCATCGAGTTCAACCGTGCGTTGCGGGATATTTCCGAAACCCGCTCACGGCTGAGAACACTGGTCAATCGGCTTTCGGAGGGCGTCTTGTGTATCAACCGCCAGCATCGGGTGGTGCTGGCAAACCCGACCTTTCTGCGGATGGCCGCATCGACGACGCTGGCACCCTGGGGGCTCGATTACCGGGAGGTCATCGGATTTGAGCCGCTCAAAGAGCTCGTGCATGAGGCGACCGGCGGGTTTGAAGGAGATGAGGACGCGATTGAAGAAACGGTCCGGGAACTGGCGCTCTGCCCGGGTGAAGAAGCGGAAGAGACGGTGGTTCTTGTTCGGGTGATTCCGTTTCGGAACCGGCCGGGAAGGCTTGTCGGTGCCATCGTGGTCTTGAATGACATCACGGCCCTGAAACACATGGACCGCATGAAATCCGATTTCGTTTCGATGGTGAGCCACGAGCTTCGAAGCCCCATGAATTCCGTGCTGATGCAGCTTCAGGTCATTCTGGAAGGGCTCGCAGGGGATCTTACCCCCAAACAGCGGGAAATCCTGGAGCGGGCATATGAGAAGATCGGCAACCTCGCTCAGATGACGACGGAACTGCTGGATTTAGCCACGATCGAATCGGGGCTGATCGTTTCGGAACGGTCCCTTCTCGACATGGCGGCCATCATCCGGGATCAGGTGGAATTTCATCGGCCCAAGGCCGAATCCGAGTCCATCTGTCTGATTGCGGAAATTCCCGAATCCCTGCCGCCCATCCGGGCCAACCGGAGGAACATGGAGGAAGTGCTCTCCAACCTTCTTACCAATGCCATCAAGTACTCTCCGAATGGCGGCGTGGTGACGGTTTCAGCCGAAGCGGCAGGGGATTATTTCGCCCTGCGGGTCCGGGATACCGGACTTGGCATGAATGAAGAAGAGACGAAAAAAATCTTTCAGCGGTTTTACCGGGTTCGGAACCAAGATACCCGGTCGATCCAGGGAACGGGCCTGGGGTTGGCCATCGTCCAGAAAATCGTCGAATCCCACCAGGGAAAGATTACGGTGGAGAGTATCCCCCAAAAAGGCAGCACCTTCACCGTGTGGCTGCCTTTGGAAAAGGCCTGAATGTGCGAGCGGATGAACTTTGATGGACTCGCAAAAAGTCCAAAAGTCTCATCCGAGTCGCATGGGGGGAGAACCGCCTTTTTCGTTGCATCGGATAAACTCAGCCGCCCGAGCTCGTAAGGGCCGGGCATGTGGCCAGACTTCAACGATGGAGCATTTGATATACAACGGTTTGTTATTCTAACAGATATGGACTGGGTACGCATGCCCGGCCCAACGATCTCCGGCGGCTTCAAACAAGTATCCGATGCAA
>CAZJXF010000069.1:0-19058 GCA_964549995.1 uncultured Desulfatirhabdium sp.
GGCATGCTCATTCAAGTCATATCCGTTTGAATAACAAGATGTTGCATTCCAATGATCCATCGTTGAAGTCTGGCCACATGCCCGGCCCTTACGAGCTCGGGCGGCTGAGTTTATCCGATGCAACGAAAAAGGCGTGTCTCCACCAATGCGACTCGGATGAGACTTGTGGACTTTTTGCGAGACCATCAGTTTTGAACATGTTTTTATCGGCTCCCCTGCAGGAGCTCAGGACATTGGCCTACGCTTGGCCTGTAGCGGGCGATCCGACGGGACGTTCCCTAAAGGCTTTCGTCCTTTTGCACCTTTGCACTTGCGAAGTACACATCTTGGATCTTCACGATACCGGGCCTGCAGCTCCGACAGGTGATGAGCCCTGAACCACCTCGATTTTGATCTCGTTTTTTATCTTGACGATCCAACGAGAATCCGGTAAAAATTCCAACAATTGAGGGATCGTCTAGCGGCAGGACGACGGGTTCTGGCCCCGTTAACCAAGGTTCGAATCCTTGTCCCTCAGCCAAGCCTTTTCAGGGGCAAATGCGACAACCGCATTTGCCCCTTTTTTGTTTGAAGAGGTCATCATCGCCCTGCCATCCATCTGCTCAGTCGTCCCCTTGAAAAACCCGCTGGGATGACGTAAAGAAACCCCATCTTCCTTTCTTCCCACCACCCAATCTGAGGAGGCGGCCGCATGAGAGATCTCACTGTCTACGATCTGTTTGTCCGCAATGCATGCATCTATCCCGACCAAACGGCCATCGTACAGAACGACATCCGGATTTCCTACAAACAGCTGCTGACCCGGGTTGACGGGCTGGCCGCAGGTCTTACGGCTGCAGGCATTCAAAAGGGGGATCGTATCGGCGTTTTGGCCTACAATGATCTGCGGTTTTTCGATATGTTCGGTGCGGCAGCAGCCGTTGGCGCCATCGTGGTACCCATCAACTGGCGACTGAGCATGGATGAAATCCGGCATATTCTGACCGACTGCAGCCCCAAGCTGCTTTGTGTGGACAAAACCCATGAAGATCGGGGCCGTGAATTGCAGCAGGCTTGCGGCATTCAAGACGTCTGGGGCTTTCACGGCGATGCCTCCGTTCGGCTCGATGATCGGATGCTGGAAGGAGAGCCTGTGAATCGTCAATCGATCACAGCGGACGATCCCTTCTGCATCATCTATACGGCTGCGGTTGCCGGAAAAGCCAGGGGGGCTGTCCTCAGCCACGGCAACCTCATCGCCGCCAACATGCAGGCCATGGCCACCTTCCCCCTCGGGGCTCAGGACAGCTACCTCAACATGCTCCCCATCTTCCACATCACCGGCTTGAATCTGGCGTTGACGCTGTTGCATGCAGGCGGAAAAAACGTGGTGATGGAGCGCTTCGATGCCCGCAAAACCCTCGAGTGGATCGATGCCGAATCCATTACCATTATTGGAAGCTTTCCCCCCATTTTGTCCAACCTGCTCTCCGAAATGGAAGGTACCGTGTTCCGGTTGACCTCGTTGCGCCATGTCCTTGGTTTGGACAGTCCCGAGACGATCTCTCGGTTCGAGGCGCAAACGGCGGCCCGATTTTGGACCCTGTACGGTCAGACGGAAACCTCCGGCCTGGTCACGTTTTCGCCTTTCCGGGAAAAGCCCGGTTCCGCCGGGAAACAGGGGCTTCTTATCCGCATGCAGCTGGTGGACGAGAAAGAAACGCCCGTCGCTGTCGGTGAACCCGGCGAAATCGTGGTTCAAGGGCCGCTCGTCTTCCTGGGCTTCTGGAACCAGCCGGATGCCAATCGATTCACGTTCCGAAACGGGTGGCATCACACAGGAGACATGGGACGGCTCGATGCCGACGGATACCTCTGGTTTGCGGGCCGAAAACCCGAAAAAGAACTCATCAAACCGGGTGGGGAAAACGTCTATCCGGCCGAAGTCGAAGCCGTCATTCTGGAACATCCGGATATCGAGGCGGTTTCGGTCATCGGCGTACCCGATCCGACCTTCGGCGAAGGCATCAAGGCCGTCTGTGTGCTCAAATCCGGCAGAAGTCTCACCGCCGAAGCCCTGATTGAATTCGTGGCAGCCCGAATCGCCCGCTACAAGAAACCCCGGTACGTCCAGTTCGTGGATGCATTGCCGAAAACGGCTTCGGGTGCGATCGACCGGATGAAAGTGAAGGAACGGTACGGCGCCTGAGCGGGGACTTCTGGGTTGAGCTCATACACATCAGGAGAATCCCGTGATGGGACCGTTCGACATCCAAACCATTGTCGCCCGTTTCGTTACCCCTTCTGGAAGGCTTGCCGAAAAGCCCATCCAGGTTCGGACGAACCCGATCACGGGAAGAACCTGCAGAATCACGGTGCATCGGGGAGACGAGCGGGAACCCGGAACCGAAACCCTTCCCGATCCTCCGCCGTTTGCCCAGGATCGAAGCACCTGCCCTTTCTGCTCGCCTGCCGTCGAACTGCGAACCCCGCGCTTTCCGGAGGATGTCATCGAGGGCGGCCGGTTTCGATACGGCACATCCATCCTGTTTCCGAATCTTTTCCCTTACGGTGCCCATTCGGCGGTATGTATCTTCGATGACCGGCATTTCGTCGAGATCGGAACAGCGTCGGTCGAATCCTACAGGGACGGTTTTCTGAACGTCCGGACCTATCTCGAACGGATTCTGACGGTCGATCCGGCTTCCCGGTTCATGGCCATCACCCAGAACCACCTGCCTTCCGCAGGAGGCTCCCTCCTCCATCCCCATCTGCAGGTTCAGGCCGATCCGGTGGCATCGAACCACCATCGGGACATGGGCGGCCGGGCGGCTGCCTACAAGGAACGCAGCGGCCGTCTCCTGTTCTCCGATTATGTGGCCCACGAACGGGCGGACGGAACCCGGATGATCGGAACCACCGGTCGATGGGAATGGCTTGCCGCATTTGCGCCGGAAGGATTTTTCGAAATCTGGGCGGTACTTCCCGGTGTGACGCGGATCGAACAGACCGACGCCAGCGACTGGGCGGCTCTGGCAGAGGGGGTGGTGTGCGTTCAGCGCTATTACCGGAGCCTCAACCGCAACGGATACAACCTGGGATTGTTGTCGATCGAGGATTCTTGCAGTGCGCTCGAATGGCGGGTCGTCATGACGGTGCGCTCGAATTACGCACCCTGGGTTCGAAGCGATTTCACCGGGTTCGAGGTGGGGCTGGGGGATATGGCGACGTTCACGTTGCCGGAAACCATCGCTACGGAGGCAAGGGACTTTTTCGAAAGGCCTTTCAGCCCATCCGGCGGATGAGCTTCAGGAAATAGCGGTGGAAGCGGTCGTCGTTGGAAAGCTCCGGATGAAAGGATGTGGCCAGCAGGAGCCTGCCCTGTTGTACGCCGACGATCGTTCCGTCGGGCAGGGTGGCGAGAATTTCGGTGTCGGGACCGGTCTTCTCGATGCGGGGAGCCCGGATGAAAACGGCGTGAAAGGGGCGGTTCTCCCCATCCGAAACCGATGCAAGCGCTGGGATGGTCAGATCGGTTTCGAAACTGTCCACCTGCCTGCCGAAAGCGTTCCGTCGAACCTTCATGTCGAGAAGTTCAAGAAGTGGTTGGGGGCTTCCCGTATCCTTCGCCAGCAGAATGGCCCCTGCACAGGTTCCCCAGACGGGATGGTCCGCAGCGAAGCGTCGGATCGGCTCGATCAGGCCGAAGCGAACCGCCAGTTTGCCGATCGTGGTCGACTCTCCCCCCGGCAGAATCAGCCCGTCGATTCCCTCCAGATCCGCCGGAAGACGCACTTCCTTCGGGGTGGCGCCGATTCGGGCGATGTGGTGCATGTGTTCGATCACACCGCCCTGAATGGCCAGCACGCCGATGACACAACCGCTGCCGGACGTCATGCCGTCACCACCCTCGAATAGCCAGTTGTTCGGACTCGGGAAGGGATGCCGCCGTTCGACCGACCATCGCCTCTCCCAGATTTCGACTTACCTCGGCGATGATCTTGGGATCCCGGAAGTGGGTGGTGGCCTCGACGATGGCCTTGGCCCGTTTGGCCGGATCTCCCGATTTAAAAATCCCCGATCCGACGAAAACCCCGTCAACGCCCAGCTGCATCATCAAGGCTGCGTCCGCCGGCGTGGCGATGCCGCCGGCAGCGAAATTCACGACCGGCATCCGTCCCAGGGCCTTGGTTTCCTTGACCAGTTCATAAGGGGCGCCGATCGTCTTGGCGTAGGCCATCAATTCATCGTCCGGCATGGCGCACAGCTTCCGGATCTCTCCGAGAACCGTCCGTGCATGGTATACGGCTTCCACCACATCTCCGGTTCCGGCCTCGCCCTTGGTGCGGATCATGGCGGCACCCTCGCCGATGCGGCGCAGGGCTTCTCCGAGATTTCTGCAGCCGCAGACGAAGGGGACCTTGAAGGCATGCTTGTCGACATGATGTTCCCGGTCTGCAGGGGTGAGTACTTCGGATTCGTCGATATAATCCACGCCGATGGCCTCGAGGACCTGGGCTTCCACGAAGTGGCCGATACGGCACTTGGCCATGACCGGAATCGATACGGCTTCCATGATACGGATGATGACTTCCGGATCGCTCATGCGGGCCACACCGCCGTGCGCCCGGATGTCCGCAGGCACGCGTTCCAATGCCATGACGGCGACGGCACCCGCCTCTTCGGCGATTTTGGCCTGCTCGGGTGTCACCACGTCCATGATGACACCGCCCTTCAACATTTGTGCGAGCCCCCGCTTGAGGGCTACGGTTCCGACTTCCTGTTCCATGACCTCTGAATCCTCACTTCCGTTTGAATGAATGGCGAATCGCTTCGTTGGCAGGCAGCCGTTCGATAGAGACCTCTTTTCGCGGCAGCCTCGAATCATCTCCGAATCATGAAAAATTATCTCCAAACGGAAGGAAGGTCAACAGCATTCTCAGTGGATGCTTACAAGACCATCAGAATTGGTCTCACGACGATTCGTCGATCACCCGAAAATACAGGACATCCCGTATGGATGCCTTGCGCTGGTCTGCGAAGACCGGCTCGACGCGGGCGCCGATCCGGATGCGGGATTCGTCTTGAATGTCGATATAGTGCTGAAACAGGGTGTCTGATCCGTCGAGCCGAATGAAGCCGTAACCGTAGGGCACGGGTTTCTGCTCCCCGGTTTCCGGATCGATGAAGGCGTAGCGCAGGATCGTGAACGTGCCGATCCGGCCAAGGGGACCGACGTCGACGAAATCCGTCATTTCGACGAGGCACTCACCGCATACCCGCCGGGGCGGCACAAACACCTTGTGACATTTCGGGCATCGAACGCCCAGGAAGCGGCGGTTTTCCTTGAGTTCTTTCAGAAAGACGCTGCCGTAGCTTCCGACGGCATAACGAAAGGGCTGGCTGACATCACCGGATTCGATGACAAGGGGATCGTTCTGCATAGCGCTCCTTCTTTCTAAAAATCGGGTTTTTTGCGGCCGTGCAGCAGCATGTCCGTCCACATGCATCCGCCGAAACCGGTGCTGACGGCGACCTTGGCATCCGGAACCTGCCGGGCTTCGGCCTTGCCCATGATCTGCAATGCCGCCTCCGCACAGCGGATAAGCCCCGTCGCACCGATGGGATTGCAGGCAATGACACCTCCCGATGGGTTGATGGGAAGCTCCCCGCCCATGTCGGTGGCCCCGCTCCAAATGTACTCCGCTCCCTTTCCCCGCTCGACCAGCCCCATGTCCTCGATCCAGATGATTCCGGCAAAGGAATAGGGCTGGTACATCTCGATGACGTCGATTTCCTTTCGGGGTTCCCGGATGCCTGCCTTGGCGAAGAGTTCCCGGGCGGCCTCGTTCATGCTGTTGAGTTCTCCCCAGTTGACATCTCCCAGATAGGTATAGGTGTGCCGGTTGGCCGTGGCCCAGATCCAATCTGGAACGGGGGTGAGTTTTTCGGCCACTCCCTCGCAGGCCATGATGACCGCACAGGCCCCATCGGTTCTGGGGCAGACATCGAGCAGGTGGATGGGGTCCGCCAGCATGGGGGATGCCAGCACGTCTTCAATGGTGATGGGTTTGCGCAATTGTGCATGGGGGTTGTTGCAGGCATGCCGTCGGTCTCGAACGGCCACCCGGGCGGCATCCCGGTCTGTGGCCCCGTATCGGGCCATGTATGCCTGAGCCTCTGCCGCAAGCCCTGAGATAGCCCCGGCGAACACCAGCCTGTCCCAGACCGGATCGAAGGCCGTCGTGATGGCTCCGGTGGTGTCG
The DNA here is from genome assembly GCA_964549995.1 of uncultured Desulfatirhabdium sp. Taxonomy (GTDB): domain Bacteria; phylum Desulfobacterota; class Desulfobacteria; order Desulfobacterales; family Desulfatirhabdiaceae; genus Desulfatirhabdium. Next base: position 6,246 of record CAZJXF010000069.1, read on the forward strand.
GATTCGGAATTCTTCTCCCATCCGACAATGAGTACCCGTTCGAACATTCCGGATGCCACCAGATGCACCCCGCCGATGGCAAGCGTACTTCCGGTCGTTCCCCCTGTGGTCAGCTTGATGACGGGCTTCAGGGTACCGCCTGTTCCATCGACGCTCCAGCAGTCGACGGCGTTGATGCCTTCGAAATGGTCCATGTTGCCGATGACGACGGCATCGATATCCGCTATGGTCAGGCCGGCGTCCGCAAGGGCAAGGCGCACGGCCTCGTGAATCAGCTCCTGTCCGTTCACATCGGGCCTATGGCTTCGATGCAGGGTTTGTCCGGTCCCGACGATGGCGACCCTTCGTTTTCCCATGATTCCTCCTATTGTTGATGGCCTCGCAAAAAGTCAGTGAGTCTCCAGTGAGCCGCATGGGAGCGGGCACACCTTTTTCGCTGCATCGGAAAAACTCAGCCGCCCGAGCTCGTAAGGGCCGGGCATGGTGCCAGACGCTCCAGGAGAGAGAATCTCATTGAAATGGAAAGCTTTTCAAACACAAGCCGAAGCGTATTGCATGCCCGGCCCAACGAGCTTCGGCGGCTTCAAACAAGTTTCCGCTGCAGCATCAAAAGGCGTACCCGCCCCCATGCTCAGGCCCGGAAAGCCCCCTAAATCGGGGGTACAGCGACTTTTTGCGAGTCTATCATTGTTCAGAACCCAATACCCAGACGCAGTGGGATTGGCCGCAAATGCCGTTGATGCCGTGAGCAACCCCCATTCGGGCTCCGTCCACCTGATAGTCCCCGGCTTCCCCCCGCAGTTGTCGCACGACTTCGGCCATGCGGATGAGGCCTGCCGCAATGACCGGATGTCCGGAAAGAAGTCCGCCAGATGGGTTGACCGCCAGCCGATCGCGAATGCCGAATCGGCCCTCTGCCAGCAGCTTTCCGGCCCGCTCCGCCCCACAAAGCCCCATGGCCTCGATCCACATCAATTCCTGAAACCCAAAAGCGTCGTAAACTTCGGCCACCTGGATTTCGGAAGCCGGGTTCGATACGCCGGCCTGTGCATAGGCTTTTCGGGCGGCTTCTACCAGGGCCGGAGCTTCGGCCAGGTTTCGGTCGCCCAGATAATAGGCATCCGAACAGAAGGCGACCCCCTTCACCCAGACCGGCTTTCTGCTGATCTTTCGGGCACGTGCTTCACTGGCCAGCACGATGGCGCAGCATCCATCGGAGATGGGGGAGCAGTCGAGCCTGTGCAGGGGATCGGCGATCCTTTCGGAGGCGAGCACATCCTGGACGGTGATATCCATCGGAAGCTGGGCATTGGGATTGTATCGGGCGTTGCCGTGGTTCTTTACGGACACGAGGGCGGCCTCTTCCGAAGTCGTCCCCGTGCGGTGCATGTAGATGTTGGCCTGGATGGCTGCAGCCGTGAGGGCATCGAGCCCCAGGGCACGGTCCGTCAGCGGGTCGAAGGCCGCATTGGTGATGAGGCTCGAAACGCTTTCGCTTCCCTTGCTGTGGGCCGTCACAAGGGTGGTGCCGTATGCACCGGAGAGAATTCGGCACAGGCCGTAGAACGCCCCGAACGTTCCGTCGCCTTCGACACAGGAAACGTTCTTGTGACGGGCGCCGCTGGCATCGCTGACGGCCATGCAGGAAATGGTCCGCCCGTCCCAGAAGTCGTTGGATGTGGTAATGACATTGTCGATGTCGTCAAAGCCGATGCCTGCATCCGTCAGCGCCTGGGTAACCGCCTCCCAGGCCATGTCGGCGAAGGTGTCCCGCGGCTTTTGGGCCTCGATCTTCGTCATGCCGATACCGATGATGGCTGTGTGTTCCATGGGGTATCCTTTTTTATAGGAGTCAGGAGTCAGGAGTCAGGAGTTAGGAGTCAGAAGTTAGGAGTCAGAAGTCAAAAGACTTATGTTCGAAATACGCATCTTGTTTTACCCTATCGATCCGATCCACCCCTTTCCCTATCCCTCAATCAATGGTTCCAACCGTGACGTCAAGAAACGACTGGTCGAAAATACGCGATATCGAGAATGTGGCCTTTGCGGACCTCTGCGAACTTGGCTTTCACCCGCATTCCGATATGAACCGCTTCCGGATCGACGTCCGCAATGGCGTGAAGCAACGCCGTGGTAGCGCCGTCGAGCAAAATGAGCCCCATCACGGCCGGAACCGGCCTCTTCAACGCAGCCCTTTCCTTTCGGATGATCGTGAATCCCTGAACCGTACCGGTGTCGGCTACTTCCTGCCACGGAAGGTTTTCGGCAAAACACAGCGGGCATGTCTTTCGGGGGGGGACCATCACCCGATGACAACGGTCGCATCGGGTGGCATAGATACGGCGCTCATCCCGCAGGGCCGTCAAGAAACGGCCGATAGTCTCTCCCGCCCACCACGAGTAGGGAACCCGGATGCCGCTTTCGACAACCAGCGGTTCGACGGCAGCCAACAGATCGTTCATTGTCTGTCCTCCTTCATTCGGCATACATTGCCTCGATTTCTCGTTCATATTTTTTGAAAATGACGTTTCGCTTCAGTTTCATCGACGGGGTGAGTTCCCCGGTTTCCTGGGAAAGCTCCTGTCGCAGGATATGGTATTTCTTGATGGTTTCAAACCGGGCCAGGTGGGTGTTGCGCTCCTGAACGTGTTCCTCGACGATCTGCAGGAAGGCCGGGTTGTCGAGTAGATCCGCAGGCTTTTCGAACCCAATTCCCCGAGCCCGGGCCAAATGCGCCGCCTGATCGAGCTGGATGCCGATCAGCGCACTCAGGAATTTGCGGCGTTCTCCGATGACGATGACATGCTGGAACAGCGGATCGCTCAGAAAGAGGTTCTCGATTTTCTGGGGAGCGACGTTTTTGCCCCCCGATGTGATGATCAGATGCTTCTTTCTGTCGGTGATCGTGAGAAAGCCTTCCTGATCCAACACACCGATATCCCCGCTTCGCAACCAACCATCTTCGGTGAACACGGCAGCGGTTTCCTCCGGCAGGTTCCAATATCCCTTGAAGACGTTTTTCCCTTTGATGAGGATTTCTCCGTCTTCCGCGATTCGGATGGATACGCCGGGAATGGCTTTTCCGACCGTTCCGATCTTGTAATCGTCCAGATGGCTCATTGTGGCTGGGGCAAAGCATTCCGTCATCCCGTATCCTTCAATCACGGTAATGCCCGATGCGTTGAAAAACAGGATGATGTCCCGCGAAGTCGGTGCGCCGGAGGCCGTAATCCAGCGGACCCTGCCGCCGAGATTGTCCCGAAGCTTCTGGAAAATCATCCGGTAGGCGACCTCGTATTGCCATTTCAACAGCGGCGGAATCGGTTTGTGGGCTTCCCGGAGCGCGCTGATCCGAAGCCCGATATCGTGCCCCCAATGGAAGATCTTCTGTTTCCATTTCGGCTGAGACTGCACCTGAAGCAAAATCTTCTGATAGACCTTCTCGCACACCCGGGGAACAGCCAGAATGATGGTCGGCTTTCGCTCCGCAAAATCGGCAAGCAGGGTGTTGATGCTTTCGGCGTAGGAAGAGGTGATGCCGACATACATGCCGTAGAAATGGCCGGCAGCTCGTTCGAAGACGTGGGTCAGCGGAAGGAAAGGGACAGCCTGGTCGGTATCGTTGGCAAATTTGGGATGGATGGCATCCAGGGAGAGAACGACAGCCATGATGTTTTCGTGGGTGATCATGGCCCCCTTGGGAAGACCCGTCGTGCCGGACGTGTAGACGATGGTGGCCAAATCCGACGGTTCCACTTCGTCTGCAAAGACCGAAAACGCTTCGGGCGAGGCGTTTCGCAACACAGCCCCTTTTTCGAGCAAGGCATCGAAGGTCATGATTCGGGGATTGTCGGACGCCGATGGGCAAGGATCGCAAACGATCACCCGTTCGAGTGCGGGGAGCCGATCCCACACGGTCAGGGCCTTACGGAGCTGTTCCTCGTTTTCGACCACGAAGATCCGACTTCCGGAATCTTTCAGCAGGTGATGGACGTCTTCCGCTGTCAGGGTCGGATAGACGGGTACGAGAACTGCCCCGATGCCGAGCGTTCCCATGTCCGTATAGAGCCATTCGAGACGGTTTTCCGAGAGAATGGCGATGCGATCGCCCTTGACGATGCCCATATCCCGAAAGGCCAGCCCGACGGCGGAGGCTCTTTCATAGTACTGCCGCCATGTGGCTCCATGCCAAACACCACCCCGTTTCTTTTCGATGGCAAGCCGATCCTTGTAGCGTTCGCATCGGTTCCGGAACACCTCGTTGATGGTCTTTTCCATAGAAGCCTCCCGATGGATTGGTGGTACGGCGGAAATCGGATATCAAAAGAAAAATCAGAGGATCGGAGCAAACGCTTGATCCCCAACGGGGTACAACAATCGTGTTCGACTCATGAAGAAAGTTCATGTTTATAATCAGGTTCAATTTTATTGACTTTCCATAATGTACCGATTATGAAAAGTCAAACACTAAATGCTCATGGCAGTCGCCGCCGTTTCCACGGATAACCAGGCGGAGGCAAGATGCTCTTGTCCCTGCCCCATCTAACCGTTCCTACATCTCCCTAACTTCTAACCCTTAACCTTAACCCCTTAAAACTTAACCCTTAAAACTTAAAACTTCTTTTAAACCCGGAGGACACCCACCATGGATAGCGAATTTGTCATTCAAGGTCCCAAAAGCGTGGAAGAAATCGAGAAGGTTCCTTACCTGGAACGGTTTCCCGAACGGAACACCCTGCAGGCCATCGAGGCCGGGGCCGCCATCGACCCGAAGGCCGTTGCCATCAGCTTCCTGATGAACGGGGATGCCTTTGAAACACCGATTCAGGTCACCTACGGCCAGCTCATCCACCGGATTCGGCAATGTGCCAACATGTTCGTCGATCTGGGGATTGGACCGAACGATGTCGTCACCTACCTCTTGCCCAATCTTCCCCAGACCCATTTCGTGCTCTGGGGAGCCGAGGCCGCCGGAATCGTCAATCCGATCAATCCCTTGCTGGAGGCAGGCACCATCCGGGATATCTGCCGAGCCGCCAAAACCAAAGTGCTGGTTGCCCTCACCCAGTTTCCCGGCTCCCAGATCTGGGAAAAGGTCATGGCCATCAAGAACGAGATTCCCACCCTGCCCCACGTGATCCGGGTGATGGGGCCCTCCGATCCGGCGGAAAACATTCTCGGTTTCGACGAAACCATCGAAAAGTATCCGGGGGATCGGCTGACGTTTTCCAGAACCATTCAACCGCACGACATTTCCTCCCTCTATCATACCGGTGGAACCACCGGAACGCCGAAGCTTGCCAAAAGAACGCATTTCAATGAAGTGATCATGGGATGGGACATCCGGGCCATGGGGGGATTGACCCGAGCTTCCACCCTCCTGTGCGGGTTGCCGCTGTTTCATGTGAACGGAACGACCGTGACCGGCCTTGCGCCTTTTTCGGTCGGTGCCCATGTCGTCATCCTTTCTCCGTCCGGATATCGGGAGCCGACCATCATCAAGAATTTCTTCAAGATCGTCGAAAAATACCGGGCGACGAATTTCTCGGCGGTTCCGACGGCCCTCTCCACCCTGCTCGATGTGCCGGTTGCAGGAGCGGACATCTCCTCTCTTCAATATGCCATCTGCGGGGCTGCACCGCTCAGCGTCGAATTGTTCCGTCGGTTCGAGGCCCACACTGGCATGAAGATTCTGGAAGGATACGGATTGACGGAAGGGGCATGCGCCTCTTCGATCAACCCCAAAGACGGGGAGCGAAAGATCGGCAGTATCGGCATCCGCATGCCTTATCAGGGGATGCGGGTCGTCATCCTGGATGAGGCAGGCAACTATGTTCGGGATGCAAAGCCGAACGAAATCGGTGTTGTCGCCATTCACGGGCCGAACGTCTTCAAGGGCTATGTGGAGGACGTGCACAACAAGGGCATCTGGATCGACGGCGACTGGTTCAACACGGGAGATTTGGGCCGGATGGACGAGGACGGCTATTTCTGGCTGACCGGCCGGAAGAAGGAGCTCATCATCCGAGGCGGCCACAACATCGATCCGGCGGCCATCGAAGAACCCATTTACCGCCTGCCGCAGGTGAAGGTGGTTGCCTCCGTCGGAAAACCCGATCCCCATGCCGGAGAGGTTCCGGTGGCCTACGTCGAGCTGGTGGAAGGAGCGGGGCTCACGGAAGAGGCCATTCTGGAACATGCCAAACAGACGATCGGGGAACGAGCCGCCGTTCCCAAGGAGATTATCGTCGTCGACAAGATCCCGCTTACGCCGGTCGGCAAGATTTTCAAGCCCGCGCTCCGATGGGATGCCATCCGGCGTACCTACAGCCAGGAATTGAACGCCCTGGGCGGCCTCGTTCGGAACGTCGACGTTCAGGTGGGCGAAGATAAGGTGCACGGAACGCTTGCTACGTTTTATATCACGCCTGCGGAAGGCGTCGAGCCGGATACGATCCGGGAGAAGATCCGGGAAATTTTGGCCCGGTACACCGTGAAATATGAGGTGGTGTTCGGGTAGGAGTTGGAAGGGGGGCAGAAGACAGGAGTCAGAAGTCAGAAGCCAGGAGACAGAAGTCAGGAGATAGGAGGTGGAAGGCGGAAGGCGGAAGACAGAAGTCAGAAGTTTGAAGGCAGGAGTCAGGAGAAAGTCGTAGGACGCCATTGGCTACCCCGGGAGACGAAAATCCGGTTATTATTTTGAAGTGATAAAGGGATTTGGAAGGTTGGCTTTTGTCGGTCCTCGTAGGGGGGGATTCGAAGGGGGCGCACCTACAGGCTTCCACACTTTCGCACGAAGCACTTCCGAACGATGCATGACGCATCTTGCATGTGAACGATCAACAAAGGAATGGATACCGATGCCCTTGAACATTGATATCACCCGCCACATTCTCACCATTACGCTCAACCGACCCGAAGCCCGAAACGCCGTCGATCCGGAAACCGTTCTGGAGCTGGTCGACATCTGGACCCGCTACAGGGACGATGGGGATCTGCGCTGCGCCATCCTGACGGGCGCAGGAGACAAGACGTTCTGTTCCGGGGCGGACCTGGCGAAGTTGATTCCGCTGTTTACCGGTGCCCGAAAACCCGAAACCGATGCGGACAAGGCGGTCGCCAAGAACGGCATGCTGGCTCAGCAGGCATTCCTGCGGGATTTCGAGCTGAACAAACCCCTGATTGCAGCCATCAATGGAGATGCCATTGCAGGCGGCATGGAGTTGCTGTATTCAACGGATATCCGCATCGCTTCCAACAAAGCCCGCTTCGGGCTTCAGGAGGTCAAATGGGCCATTTTCCCGATGGGCGGATCCACCGTGCGGCTTCCTCGGCAGTTGCCGTTTGCCAAAACGATGGAGCTGTTGTTGACCGGTGAGTTGATGGATGCCGTAGAAGCCTGGCGGCTCGGATTCGTCAATACTCTTTGTGAGCCTGCCCAGGTTCTTGAAAAAGCGATGGCCGTCGCCGAAACTATTGCCAAGAACGGCCCTCTGGCTGTCTCGGCCGTCAAGCGTTCCGTGCTGGCCAATTTCGGAAGGCCCATTTCCGAGGGGCTTGCCAAGGAACTTGAATTCGGTATTCCGGTTTTTCTGAGCAAGGATGCCCAGGAAGGTCCCCGCGCCTTCAAGGAAAAGCGGGAGCCTGTGTTCAGAGGAGAGTAGACGAAGAATTCTGAAGAACTATCGGTCCTGTCGTGGGGGCGGATTTCAAGCCTGCCCCCATTACCCCCCCCGCCCGGCTGAAAGGATACCGCCATGAAAACCGCCGATGTCGAAAAGCCCTGGCTGAAGCATTACGACCCCAACGTGAACCCCTCCCTCGAATATCCCCCCATGACGTTTGCCGAAATGTGGCGCAAGGCCGTCGAAACCTATCCCGACAAGACCGCCCTGATTTACATGGGAAACCGTATCTCGTTTCGGGAAGTGGATCTCATCACGAACCGCATCGCCCGATTTCTGATCGACAGGGGGTTGAAGCCGGGGGATGTGGTGGGGCTGCATATGCCGAATGTCCCAGGGCATTATCTCTCCGTCATCGGTGTGCAGAAGGCGGGTTGCGTTTCTACGGGGCTCAGTCCCCTGCTGACCCCAGCGGAACTCGTTCATCAGATCGAGGACAGCGGACTGAAAACCGTTTTCACGCTCGATCTTCTGGCCGGAAAACTGGCGGAAGTCGCATCCAGGACTTCCTTTCAAACCATCGTCGTCTCCGGGATCGCCGATTTCATGCCGGGAGTCAAGAAAGTTCTGGGCACCCTGCTGAAGAAGATACCGACCGCACCCATTCCCGATTTTCCTGGGAAGACCGTTCTCCGCATGACGGATCTGCTCAAGCAGTCCTCCGATCAACCGGTTCTGGTACCTCGGACCTTCGATGACCCCATCTTCATGATGTACACGGGGGGGACGACAGGCCCGTCGAAGGGTGCTGTGCTCACCCAAAAAAGCTACATGTCGAATCGGGTGCAGGTGCTGACCTGGTTGGACATGCAACCGGAAGATGTGGTCCTTTCGGCCTTCCCCCTTTTTCATATTGCAGGGTTGGCCTTGGGCGGGTTCACCCTGACGCGGGGTATCACCAACATCTGCGTGCCCAATCCGCGGGATACGCATTTCCTGATCCAGGCGATCCGGGAATACCATCCGAGCATGCTCGTCAATGTCCCGACCATCTATTACGAGTTGATGAAGACCCAGGAATTTCGAGCCCTCGATTTTTCGAAGATCAAATGGCTGCTGAGTGCGGCGGCTCCTTTTCCGAAGGAAAGCATCGGCGAACTGGAGCGTGTTATCGGGAAGAACAAGTTCATCGAGCTCTACGGTATGACCGAGACGTCCCCGGTCACCTGCTGCAACCCCCGCTATGGAAAGAAGAAGCCTGGGTCGATCGGCCTGCCGATGCCCGACACCATGTTCCGGCTCGTCGATCCGGCTACAGGGGATTGGCCGGAGCCGGGAGAGGCCGGTGAAATCTGGGTGAAGGGACCGCAGTTGATGAAGGGGTACCACAATAAACCGGAAGAAACGGCCAAGGTGTTTCATGACGGCTGGCTTGCTACCGGAGACATCGCCCGGATGGACGAGGAAGGGTATTTCTACATCGTCGATCGGTTGAAGGACATGGTGATCGTCTCCGGATTTAAGGTGTTTACAAAGGAACTCGACGATGTGCTGGGCAAGCACCCGGATGTGGCTCTGGCTGCATCGGTCGGCATTCCGGATCCGAATCGACCGGGTTCGGAGCGGGTGGCCAGTGCGATCGTGCTCAAGCCGGGAGTGGAGCCGACCGATGCCGAAAAGGAGAGGATTATCGGCTATCTGCGGGAGAACGTGGCTGCCTACAAGGTGCCCAAGCTCATCGTCTTCATGGACGAGCTGCCGACCAGTGGTGTCGGGAAAATCCTGAAACGGGAGATCAAGGCGAAGCTGATGCAGCAGGGCGCGGGAGGGTTTCATCAGCCCGGGAAATGAACAGGGAAGGCAACCGATGCGCTTCCGACCTCCGAATTTCGATGCCTGTATTTACGGCCAATGTTCGTAACGATCAATTGACAGGCGCCCGGGGATACTGTACAGATATCGGTACATCTGCGAAAAGGAGGATGCCGGATGGAAGCGATTTCCTACACCCATGCCCGCGCCAAACTGGCCGCTACGATGGATCGGGTCTGCAACGACAGAGAACCCGTGATCATCACCCGGGGCGGCCGGGAAGCCGTGGTGATGATTTCTCTGGAAGACTACAAGGCGCTGGAAGAGACGGCCTATCTGCTGAGAAGCCCAAAGAACGCCAGGCGCCTGCTGGAGGCGATCGAAAGCCTCGAAAATGGGTTGGGGCAGGAACGAACGCTTGAGCTATGAAGCTGATTTTTGCGGAACAAGCCTGGGAGGATTATCTGTATTGGCAGAAAACCGACCGGAAAATTCTTCTTCGGATCCATGAGTTGATTCGGGAAATCATGCGATCTCCTTTCGAGGGGATCGGCAAACCGGAGCCGCTCAAGCATGCCCTGACCGGATATTGGTCGCGCCGCATCGACGCTGTACACCGAATTGTCTACAAGGTCGTTCCGGATGCTATTTTGATCGCTCAGCTGCGCTATCACTACAGATAATGAATGGCCATTCATTATCTGTTTGAAAAATACCCCCCGTTCCTTTATATTGCGCCCGCCATCGACATCCAACCGATCAAACAGGTACACCTTACATGAACCGGATTACTGCACCGTTACGACAGACATCTTTCACCCTCGAACAGACGGCACAGACCATTTTGGATATCCAGCTTCCGTCCGGAGAAATTCCCTGGCATAACGGCGGAAAAACCGATCCCTGGGATCATGTCGAAGCGGCGATGGGTCTGTGCGTGGCGGGACATCTTGCCGAAGCCCGGAAAGCCTACTTGTGGCTTGCCGAAAACCAGCTGGCGGACGGCAGCTGGTACGCCGCCTACCGGAACGGTGTTCCGGAAGACCGCACAAGAGAGGCGAACCATGCGGCCTATATCGCCGTGGGGCTCCTGCAGTATCTGCTAATCACTCGGGATATGGGATTCGTGAAGAAGCTCTGGCCGACGCTCCGGTCGGCCCTTGATTTCGTCATCCGGCTTCAGGCGCCAGGCGGCGAGGTCCACTGGGCCGTCAGCCCGGAAGACCGGGTGGATCCCATGGCGCTTCTGACCGGTTCCTGCTCCATCTATCAAAGCCTTAAATGCGGGCTTTTCATCGCCCACAGGTTGGGGTACGCCCTTCCGCGATGGGAGAAGGCGATGCTGGCTCTCGAAAACGCCATTCGCACCAAGCCTCATCATTTCAATATGACCAAGTCCCGTTTTTCGATGGATTGGTTCTATCCCATTCTCTGCGGCGCTCTGACCGGATACGATGCCCAGCAACGGATTCATCGGCAATGGAAGAAATTCGTCGTCGAGGGGCAGGGGGTCAAGTGCGTTTCCGACCAGCCCTGGGTGACGATTGCCGAAAGCGCCGAATTTTGTCTTGCATTGCATGCCATGGGAAACCATCGCCTCTCGGAAATCGTTTTCGGCTGGATCGTAGAAAAACGGGATGACGAAGGCGGGTACTGGTGTGGCTATACCTATCCCGACATGACCATCTGGCCGGAAGAACGGATGAGCTGGACGAACGGGGTCGTTTTGATGGCAGCCGATGCCATCTACGGGCTGACACCGGCTGCAAGGCTCTTTGATCATGGCTGGTGGAACGACAAGGTTCCATGCCTAAAAGCCAGCGTATAGTCGGTGTATCGTGTGGTAAAGGAGGATGAAAATGGAGGCCATAGAATTGGAAATGGCGATCGAGCAAGACGGCAAGGTTCAACTGCCGAGACAATACCAGCGCATTTATGGTCGTAAAGCTCGCTTTGTCATTCTGCTGCCGGATGCATCACTCCATGCCGCCAAGCGAATGAACCCGATGAAATATGCCAATACCGTGGATTGGCCGATCGATGGTATGGCATATCAAAAACATGTCCGGGAAGAATGGACATGAGAGCCTTATTGGATACCAATGCCGTTATTTACCTTCAGAAAGGGTTGCTTGCCGAAGAGTTGCCAGAAGGCGAATACTTTGTATCCGTCATTACGGAAATGGAGCTGCTTTCCTTTCCAGGCTTGGACGAATCCCAACAGGGATGGCTGAAACGCCTTCTTGCAGATGTGGACATCATCCCTCTGGATGATGAGATTAAACTGCTTGCAATCGAGTTGCGCCGTCTTCATCGATTGAAATTACCTGATGCCATTGTTGCAGCCAGCGCTATTGCATCGAACGCTGTGTTGTTGACAAACGACAAAGGGCTTTATGGAATTCCCGACCTTCAGGTCCGGCACCTGTTGTTGCGTGATGATACCATGTAGGATCATTTCCTATATCAACAGATAGAGAGAACGGATGAGCTGGACAAACGGGGTTGTTTTGATGGCAGCCGATGCCATCTACGGGCTGACACCGGCTGCAAGGCTCTTTGATCATGGCTGGTGGAACGACAGGGTGCCATGCGAAAAGACCACCGCCCATATGCATTGAAAAAGGCCCATCTACGTTTCGAACGGTGGTACACCCGAAACCGGTTACGATACCATTTCGAGTCGTTCGGCAAAGGGGCCACCGTTTTGCGTCCCTGGTATGTCGAGGTGTTCGGTGGCCCCATCTCCATCGGCGACTATCCTACCCTCATCGCATCCCCCGATCGTCGGATCCGCCTTTCGGTGTGGTCCACTTGCCCCGACAGGGGCGAAATCCGCATCGGCAGCTATTGCCTGATCAGCCCTGGTGTTCGAATCGGAGCCTCGGCATGCATCACCATCGGCGACAATTGTATGATCGCCAGCGGCGCCTACATTACCGATTGCGACTGGCACGGCATTTATGACCGGGTGGCTTCCGGTGAAAGCCGGCCGGTAACGATTGCGGACAATGTCTGGATCGGAGACGGGGCTATCGTTTGCAAAGGGGTGTCGATCGGCGAAAACAGCATTGTGGGTGCAGGGGCCGTCGTCACCCGAAACATCGAAGCCAACGTCATTGCAGCCGGAAACCCGGCCCAGGTGATCAGACGGCTCGACCCCGATCAGCCCATGCGCACCCGGGGGGATTGGTTCCGGGAACATCCCGATCTGGGGCGGGAGCTGGAAATCTGGGACCGTTGTGTCATGCAGCAAAACAGCTTCCGGGGATGGCTCCGCTCCCTGTTGTTTCCGAAGCGGGGGGACTGAAAATAGTGGATTCGCAAAAAGTCGCTTCATCCCCGGCTATGGTTCTTGACGGGCCTGAGCATGGGG
>CAZJXF010000070.1:0-18504 GCA_964549995.1 uncultured Desulfatirhabdium sp.
CCGGCCCTTACGAGCTCGGGCGGCTGAGTTTATCCGATGCAACGAAAAAGGCATGCCCGCTTCCAAGCGGCTTGGATGAGACTTTTGGACTTTTTGTGAAACCGTCAAGTTTCGATGGACACAGGCATGATTGGCCAGGGCTGATTCGGCGTTGCATCCACGACCCACCCGTGGATGTTCTGTCCCATGGCGCAATTAACCACCCGGGTGGAACCCAGCGTATCCGAACCAGCCGCCTCATGGATATGACCGCAGATGACGACAGCAGGTCGACAGCATCGAACGATTCGCGCCACCGCCTTGCTGCCTGCAGAAAACCGCCCCATCACCTTGTCACATACACCATGCGGAGGCGGATGACAAATCAACATGGTCTGATCATCGATTTGCCCCATCAGCCTTCGGACACGATCGGTTTCCCGAAACCCGATCCGGGAATGAAACGGCAAGGGAATGGTTCCGGAAATCCCGACCAGTTCGACATCCCGGAACCGGATCCGCTCGTCTTTCAGGATACGCATCTGGGAACCGTCCGATAGGTAGCGATCCGCCCACGGAGGATCGGTGTTGCCCAGAACGCAGAAAACGGGAAGATCAAGGGAAGAAAAATAGGCGATATGCCTTTTGGCAGATCGAAAGCCCAACACATCGCCTGCAAGAATGAGGGCATCGGGCTGATGGTGGTTGAGCGCGGTTTCAAGCAGTCGAAGCCGGTCGGAATGACCATGCAGATCCGCTGTACAATAGAATCGGGTCATCGTTTTTCCATATCTTTGGGCGTATCTGCCCCCATGCTCAGGCCCGTCAAGAACCATAGCTGGTGATGAAGCGACTTTTTACGAGGCCATCAAGCCTGATGGACTCGTAAAAAGTCCTAGAGATGGACGACTTCGAAAAAAGGCCGCAGGCAAGGAGTGCAAATCCCGAGGAGTGAGGCGTACTTAGACGTACGCCGCAACGACGAGGGATGCAGCACGACGCAGCATCCGGCCTTTTTGCGAAGTCGTCAAGCCTGAAGGACGTGTTTTTCCAACACAAAACAGGTGAACGTTCCGCTGAACACGGCCTGCTCGCCTCGAAATGCCTGAACCTCCACGATCCGCTTCCTTCCCTGCACGGTAACAACCCGTGCTTGGGCTTCGATCGTCTCTCCGACTCGCACGGGTTTCAGAAATTTTACATCAGCGGCTCCCAAAACCACATTGGGGTGGTTCACGGCAGTCATCGCGGCATAATCGGCTGCACCGAAGACAAAGCCGCCATGAACGAGTCCGGTGTCATCCGCAGCCATCACCGAAATGGTCTCGAGGGTCACGACACTTTTGCCGGGTTCCAGCAGCACGACCCTGCCCACCAGCTGCGGGTCGATCGACAGATGGGTATCTTGTTCCATCAGCCCTCCTCATCAAAAAAAATGCTCCCGGACGAAGATCGCCCGGGAGCACGGAATCATGCCTCTATCACGCTATCAGACGACTCGGACCTTGTACACCTGATTCGAATTCGGATCGATCACATGCACGGCGCAGGCGATGCACGGGTCAAAGGAATGGACCGTTCGCAGCACTTCGAGCGGCTTTGCCGGATCGGCAATGGGGGTGCCGATCAGAGCTTCTTCCACAGGTCCCTTCTTTCCCTTGGCGCAGCGCGGACCGAGGTTCCAGGTGGACGGAACGACGTACTGGTAGTTCTTGATCTTCTTGTTTTCGATTTCGATCCAGTGGCCGAGCGCCCCCCGCGGAACGTCGTTCAGGCCGTAGCCCATGCCTTTGTCCGGCATCTGCCATGCCGTATAGGTGCGGGTGTCGCCGTTCTTGATATTGGCTACCAGTTCGTTGATCCAGCCTTCCATGGCGTTTCCGAGGGCGACGGTTTCCAGAGCCCGGGCAGCCGTACGGCCGAGGGTCGAAAAGAGAGCCGTCACCGGAATGTCCAGTTTCTTCAACGTGTCGTCCACCAGCTTCTTGATTTCCGGATGTCCCTTGCCGTAGGCAATCAGAACACGGGCGAGCGGACCTACCTCGCAGGACTCTCCATCATAGCGCGGGGCCTTTAACCACGAATACTTGCCGGCCGTGTTGTATTCGCCGTGCTTCGGCTTGGTTTCACCCTTGTAGGGATGCTTGGCATCGCCGTCTTCATACCAGCTGTGGGTCACACTTTCGGTGACCTTGTCCTGCTGCATGGGGGCGACCTTGGTGATATCCCGCTTCAGGATGACACCACCCGGCATGTAGAGGCTATCCGGCTCCTTCTCGCTTCCCGGGAAATCGCCGTAGGCAAGGAAGTTCGTGGTTCCGCCGATGGCACCCCAATCCTTGTAGAAAGAAGCGACGGCCAACAGATCCGGGATATAGACATTCTGGATGAATTCCTGGGTTTCTTTCCACATATAAAGGAATTCGGCGATCCGATCCGGCGTGAGATCTTTGACACAGGTGACCCCGCCTACGACCAACGACTGGAGATGGGGGTTCTTGGCGCCGAAAATGGCGTGCATCCGGGCGGTTCTGGCCTGAAGCTTCAGGGCTTCGATGTAGTGGGCTGCTGCCATGAGGTTGGCTTCCGGCGGCAGCTTGTATGCAGGATGTCCCCAGTAGGCATTGCTGAACGGACCCAATTGGCCGCTGTCGACGAAAGTCTGCAGGCGCTGCTGCACGGCCTTGAAGTATTGCGCGCCACCTACCGACGCATTGCTGACATTGTCCGCCAGTGCGGCTGTCTTGGCCGGGTCGGCCTTCAGGGCGCTGACGATATCGACCCAGTCCAGCGCATGCAGGTGATAAAAATGGACGAGGTGGTCGTGCTGGAACTGGGCACCGTGCAGGAGGTTACGAATCAGCCGGGCGTTCGGTGGAATGGTGACATTCACGGCCGATTCGACGGCCCGAACACTGGATAGGGCGTGAATATAGGTGCAGACACCGCAGGATCGCTGTACGAAATGTTGGGCGTCCCGTGGGTCTCTTCCCTGCAGAATGATTTCGATGCCCCGGAACATCTGTCCGGAACTCCAGGCATCCTTGACCTTACCGCCTTCGATTTCCACTTCGATCCGAAGGTGGCCTTCAATTCTCGTAATTGGATCAATGGTAACGCGATTACCCATGTGATGTTCTCCTCTCTTGGTCTGCTCATCCGGCCTTCATGACCGGCGTTCATGAAATGTTCCGGAACCGGCGAAAATCGTCCGTTGCTTACATTTCCTGATAGAACGGACTGAATTTGTCCCAGAAATTGGGTTCGCTGCAGCCCAGGCAGGGATGCCCGGCACCCACAGGCCAGTTGGTACCGTCATTGAACTGAACAATGGGGCAATTGTTGTAGGTTTCCGGACCACGGCATCCCATCTTGTAGAGGCAGTATCCCATCTGAGCTTCTTTGGAGCCGAATTCGAGCACGAA
This sequence comes from uncultured Desulfatirhabdium sp., assembly GCA_964549995.1. Lineage (GTDB taxonomy): Bacteria > Desulfobacterota > Desulfobacteria > Desulfobacterales > Desulfatirhabdiaceae > Desulfatirhabdium. Next base: position 3,405 of record CAZJXF010000070.1, read on the forward strand.
TTCGTTGTTTTCGAAATGGGATCTTCGGGGACACTGGTCGTGAATGGTCTTGCCGTAGGCGAACAAGGGTCTTCCGAGGCTGTCGAGATCCGGCAGTTTACCGAGGAGGAGATAGTTGACAACGGTTCCAACGAAGTTGATCGGATTGGGGGGACATCCGGGAATGTTGAGGGTCTTGATACCGAGAGCTTCACCGACGCCGACATAACCGCCGGGATTGGGTGCAGCCGCTTGAACGCCGCCGTAGGAGGCGCAGGTGCCGATGGCGATGACCGCAGCCGCCTTGGGGCAGACATCCTTGGCGATCTGCAGGAAAGTCCTGTTCCCCACCTTGCCGTAAGCGCCATCGTATTTGGTGGCTACCGCACCTTCCACCACACAGATGAATTTGCCTTCGTATTTCTTGATGGCGGAATGAAGCTGTTCTTCCGCCTGGTGTCCGGCTGCAGCCATGATGGTTTCATGGTATTCAACGGAAAGCACTTCCAGAACCAGGTCGTCAATGTATGGATAGCGGGTTCGCAGAAGGGCTTCAGAGCAGCCGGTACATTCCCCGAAATGCAGCCATACGACCGGAGGCCGCTGTTTCGGCGCTGCGAACACTTCGGCGACCTTGGGAACGAAGGAGGAAGACAGGCCCATCGTCGCCGTCAGAAAGGTACAGTACTTCATGAAGTCTCTTCGTGAGACACCCCGTTGCTCCAGCCGATCGTAAAACTGTTTTTCGTTTTCCATTGGCACCTCCAGATGCTGTTGACCACGGTTTACGGGCTAAACCTGCTCTTTACCTCCCATCTGCCATTTCATCGAGGAAACGTTGGGTGTTTCCTTGATTGCCCCATCGCTGCCTGTCACCCGATTGTTGGAAGACGTTTCTTTCTTTCTTTCTGACATCACGGGAAGATATCCATGCAACCGGTTCCCCTTCAAAGAATCCACCCGACCCGTTTCCAGAACAATTCCCATTCATCCTTTAACGCAACCTATTATAATTTTCAAGCCGATTTTTCAGTCCTAAAATATAGCTTGACCAAGGCGACCAGATCCGCTATTTATCGCTCGTAATCCTTACGGCAGTAGCCGTTGGCGCATGATAACCACACAACAAAAATGATTTGGATGATATTTCGTTTCGTGCAGCGAAATATTGTCCTATGCCAACAATCAAGCCACGAAGGCTCATGTTTTCAGAAAATGGAACATGGTTCTTCGTGGCTTTTTTGTTTTCATCAAGCAAGTCGATTCCGCTAGAAGCCCACAACTCCACGAAAGAGGAAATATCATGATTTTCAAACCGTTCATGAGAGAAGGATTTCATGCCGTTACCTGTGGCGTTACTTTCAAGCATGACGGCTTCGCAAAAAGGCCGGATGCTGTGTCGTGCTGCATCCCTCGTCGTTGCGGCGTACGTTTAAGTACGCCTCACTCCTCGGGATTTGCACTCCTTGCCTGCGGCCTTTTTGCGAAGCCGTCTATAATGTTGGACTTTTTGCGAGTCCATCAAGCATCAGCATGGATAGAATTCGCAACGTTGCGCCCTATTCCTGCATCATGCCAGTGCTGCGGCCGTTGGACCTGATCTTTCTGACATCGGCAAAACGACGCGATACCCTGGTCAATATCCGAGAAACACGGGAATTTGTCGTTAATCAGGCAGGAACGGTCATGGCGGACGCGGTCATTCCAACGGCAAAATTTTCTCCTTCTGAAGTTGACGAATTCGTTGAAGCAGCTCTTAAAGAAAAGCCGTCGGCCATCATCAAAGCGCCTGGCATTGCTGGATGTTATGCTTGGATGGAATGTGAGCTTTACAAAGAATATGAGGAGCCCGATTATGCCCTCATCGTTGGAAAAAACATTACACATACCCATGATCACGCCCATAAACATGATGGATACGAACACAGCCATGAACATACCCATATCCATCAGCATGAGCACGAACATGCCCATTCGCACGATGGCGCTGCAGGCGATCATAAGCATCCGGACAATCATGGATCTCACGATCATGACCATCCGGATCATCCCAATGAGCAAGTTAGCATCCTGAGAAAACTAGAAATATTACTTCCTAAGCGTATCCAAACTGTACATACGAACCCCTACTTAATAAATAGTAACACGCCTAAATGTTATTCATTCTATAACTATATGGTATTACAGGTAAACAAACTTTTTGTTTGCCTATTACTGTCGAACTCGGGTTTGAGGTATTATTTTAACGAATACATGTTCAGGAGGTGTTTCGATGATCCAAATTCGTCGCCGAAAGCTTATGGCACTTGTGGTTTTTGCCGTTGCCGTCCTTGTTCTTTCCATTGGCTCGGCTCAGGCCGACAAGGACACCCTGGTCTATTCCTGGAGTTCCAATGTTGGGGAGCTCAACCCCCACATGTACTCGCCCAACCAAATGTTCGCCCAAGCCATGGTCTATGAACCCCTGGTTAGATTTGCCACAGGCGGCAAGGTCATCCCCTGGCTGGCTGAAAAGTGGACCATCAGTTCGGACGGCAAGGTCTATACCTTTACCCTGCGCAAGGGCGTGACCTTTACCGACGGCACCCCGTTCAACGCTGAAGCCGTAAAGAAAAATTTCGAGGCGATATTGGCCAACCGGGAGCGGCACAAATGGCTGGAGTTCGTGGCCCAGATCGACACTTTCGAGGCCGTGAACGAGTTGACCTTCAAGCTTACCATGAAAAACGCCTATTACCCGGCCCTCCAAGAGCTGTGCCTGATCCGGCCCATGCGGTTCATGAGCCCGGCGGCCATGCCCGAGGACGGCAACACCTCCAAGGGCATCAAGAAAGCAGTGGGTACCGGGCCATGGGTTTTAGTGGAGACCAAAAAAGGGGAGTATGACCTGTTTGAGCGCAATGAAACGTATTGGGGGGTAAAGCCCAAATTCAAGAAGATTCTGATCAAGGTCATTCCTGATCCCAATACCCGGGCCGTGGCCCTGCAGACCGGGGAGATCGATTTGATCTACGGTGCGGCCGGGCACGGCTCAGGCCAGCTCAGCATGGATGCCTTTGAGCGGTTCGCCAAGGATCCGCAGTACGTCACCGCTGTTTCCCAGCCCCTGGCCACCCGGGTTCTGGCCGTGAACTCCAAGCGCGGCCCCACGGCGGACCTCAATGTGCGCAAGGCCATCCAACACGCGGTGAACAAGGCCGCCCTAGTCAATGCCGTGTTCTACGGCATCGAAAAACTGGCCGATACGCTCTTTGCTCCGGACACTCCCTACAGCAACCTGGGTCTCAAGACCTTTGTCTATGATCCAGTTCAGGCGGCCAAGCTTTTGGACCAAGCAGGCTGGAAACAGGCTTCGGCCGGGTCTATTCGAACCAAGGATGGCCAGGAACTGGCCATTGATCTATGCTTTGTGGGAAACGACGCCCAGCAAAAAGCCATCGCCGAGGTCATCCAGGGCGATTTGAAAAAAGTCGGAATCATGATCAATCTCGTGGGCGAGGAGCCGGATTCAAACCAGAACCGTCAGAAGACCGGGGAATTCGGGATGATCTTCAACGAAACCTGGGGCGCGCCCTACGACCCCCATTCCTTCTGCAGTTCCATGCGTGCTCCGTCCCACGCCGATTACCAGGCTCAGTCCGGATTGCCCATGAAGGCCGTGATCGACGCCAAGATCAGCCAGGTTCTCCTGTCCACCAAGGAGGAGGAACGTCAGGATCTGTACAAATACATCCTGACCACCCTGCATGAACAGGCCGTGTATCTGCCCCTGACCTACATGACCGGGGTCATCGTACACAAAAAGGACATCAAGGGCGCGGTCTATGGAGCCACCAAGTACGAGATTCCTTTTGAACTGATTGAACGGAAATAAGTCCAGGCTCTTAGGGTGCCGGGGACATGAGACAAGGAAGGACCCCATGCTGCGATTCGTGATCCGAAGGCTTTTGCTCCTGGCGCCCATTTTGTTTGCCGTGTCCGTAGTGGTTTTTCTCATCCTGCGGCTGGGCCCCAACGACCCGGCCATGTCTTACTTGCGTCTGTCCCAGATTCCGCCCACGGACGAGACCCTGGCCGCGGCCAGGGAGTTCCTGGGTTTGAACAAACCGATTTTTGCGCAATATGTGGATTGGATCACCAACGCCGTCCGGCTTGATTTCGGCCTGTCCTACGTCACCCACCGGCCGGTGCTGGCGGAAATCCTCTATTACCTCCCGGCCACTCTGCATTTGGCCGGAATATCGCTTCTGCTCACTCTGATTTTGAGCATCCCTTTGGGCATGTGGGCCGCTTTGAACAAGGATCGCTGGCCCGACCATCTGACCAGGGGCCTGGTTTTTTTCGGGGTATCCATGCCCAATTTCTGGCTGGCCTTTCTCTTGGTGACCGTGTTTTCCATCTGGCTCGGTTGGCTGCCGCCTTTGGGGAGAGGGACGGCCGCGCACATGATCATGCCGGCCTTTTCGCTGGCGCTCATGTCCACGGCAATCAACATCCGGCTCATCCGGGCCAGCATGTTGGAGAATTTGGGCAGCCGGAGCGTGCTCTACGCCAGGGCCCGGGGACTCAAAGAGCGCACCGTGGTCGGAGTGCACGTGTTCAAGAACTCGCTCATCCCCGTGGTCACGGCCGTCGGCATGCACATCGGGGAGATGCTGGGCGGCGCAGTGGTGGTGGAGAACATCTTTGCCTGGCCGGGGGTGGGCCGGTTCGCGGTATCGGCCATCTATAACCGGGACTATCCGGTCATGCAGTGCTTCATCCTGTTCATGGTGGTCATTTTCGTGGTCTGCAACCTGGTGGTGGATATCTGCTACGCCTGGCTTGATCCGCGCATCCGTCTGGGCGGGGGAGACCAGTCATGAATACTCTCAAACGGCTGCTCAAGCGGAAGCTGGCCCTTGTGGCCTTGACTTTGGCTTTTCTCGTCCTGGCCGTGGCCGTGGCCGCGCCGTTCATCGCGCCCTATGATCCAAACAATGTGGTTCTGGAAGAAAAACTCTCGCCGCCCAGCTCGGCGCATTGGCTGGGCACGGACCACCTGGGCCGGGATATCCTTTCCAGGCTCATCTATGGAACCAGAATTTCTGTCGGCTCGGTGGCAGCCATTATCGCTTGTATCCTGGTCCTGGGCTTTGCCGTGGGGTGCCTGGCCGGCTATGGCGGAGGGGTCATCGACGCTGCGCTCATGCGCGTCTGCGACGTGTTCCTCACCTTTCCCACCTTTATCCTGGCCATGTTCCTCATCGGCGTTTTGGGCACGGGCCTGACCAACGTGATCATCGCCATCGTGCTCACCCATTGGGCCTGGTATGCCCGGCTCATCCGGGGATTCGTGTTGTCCTTGAAAAACCGCGAATACATCCTGGCGGCCCGGGTGGCTGGCACGCCAAAGACCCAAATCGTGCTCAAGCATATCGTGCCCCCGGTGTTTGCTCAGCTCGTGATTCTGGCCACCCTGGACATCGGGCACATGATGCTCCACGTGTCCGGGCTGTCTTTCCTGGGCCTGGGCGTAACTCCGCCCACGCCGGAGTGGGGGGTGATGATCAACGACGCCCGGCAGTTCATCTGGTCCAATCCAGGGCTCATTGTTTATCCAGGGCTTATGATCTTTATCACGGTGATGGCTTTTAATCTTTTGGGCGACGCGCTGCGCGACGCCCTGGACCCGACAACCGGGGAGAAAGCTTGATGGGTTGCGGCAAGATGGTTCTCGAGATCGATGGATTGCGGGTGAATTTTTCGCGTCACGCTGAACACCAAAAGCCCCTGGTGGACGGTGTGAGCCTTGTCGTCATCCAGGGCCAGGTAACCGGGCTCATCGGTGAATCGGGCTGCGGCAAGTCGTTAACCTGTCTGGCGGTCATGGGCCTTTTGCCCCGGAATATGCGTCAAAGCGGTGGACGGGTGGCCGTGAGCGGGGCGCAGCTGGATGAGCTTGCCTGCGGACATACGCGGTGTTTTCGGGGTCGGAAGGCAGCCATGGTGCTCCAAAACCCGATGAGCTGTTTTGACCCGGTGTTCACTATAGGACGCCACATCCGGGAGACTCTGAAAGCCCACGGGATGTTCTGGTCCGCGTGTCAGGATCGGGTGCGTTCCACACTGGGTGAACTCGGCTTCGACAACCCGGACGAAGTCCTTTCAGCCTATCCCTTCCAATTGTCCGGGGGCATGCTCCAGCGGGTCATGGTCAGCCTGGCCCTGCTCCTGGAAGCGGAATTGCTCATCGCTGACGAGCCCACCACGGATCTGGATGTCATTGTCCAGGCCAGGATCTTGGACCTCATCGACCGATTACGGCGGGAAAAAAACGTAGGTGTGCTCTTGGTGACCCATGATTTGAGTGTCATCGCCCGCCTGGCCGATCAAGTGGCGGTCATGCAGAGTGGCCGGATCATCGAGACGGGCGGGGTCGGAGACATTTTTGTCCGGCCGAAGCAGGACTACACCAAGGCCTTGCTCTCCGCCCATTTCAGCCTATACGGCCGGAATGCCGCACTGGAGGCTAGGGCATGAATCTTTTGGAATTGGAAGGGGTCAGCAAACGCTATCATCGAGGCGGATGGTTCGGCTGGGGGGCCAGGATCGAGGCCGTGTCCGTGGTGAATTTAACCGTTCCCGAAGGCGGGAGCATCGGGCTCATCGGCCGCAGCGGAGCCGGGAAAAGCACCTTGAGCCGGATGATTCTCGGGCTGGAACGGCCGGACTCCGGCGTGGTCCTCTACCGCGGGCGGGACCTGCGGAGTTTTTCCAAGGATGACTGGAAACAGTTTCGCCGCGAGGTCCAGGTGGTGTTTCAGAACGCCCTGGGGTCGGTGAACCCCAGGTGGCCGGTGGCGGACATCATCCTGGAGCCGGTGCGCAACTTCGAGTCGTTGTCTTCAACCGATGAACAGGCCCGGGTGGCGGAGCTGCTCACCATGGTCGGCCTGGATGCTCACGACGCGGACAAATATCCGCATCAGTTCAGCGGCGGACAGCTTCAGCGGGTGTGCATCGCCAGGGCCCTGGCCCTGAACCCCAGGCTGGTCATTCTGGACGAGGCCGTGAGCAGCCTGGACATGCTCATTCAGGCCCAGATCCTGAATCTGCTGAAGGATTTGAAGGAAAAGACCGGAGTGTCCTACCTTTTTGTTTCCCATGATATCCGAATCGTGGCCGGGTTCTGTGACCAGGTGGCGGTCCTGCACCAGGGGCGGATCTCGTCCATGGTTTCCGATCTGTCCCAGGCCAGGACGGCGGACGATCCCATTTTGCGGCAACTGACCGAGGCCGTGCTCCCGGCTTGGCCGAGAGGCGTGGCCGCGCCTACCGGATAGCGGAATGGATGACTTCCTGCTGTGTTGGTCACGGTCTTTCTATTTATTCACTGACCCTTGGTCCCCGAGTTCGACAGTAATAGCCCACATTCCACACCCATTGGAAGCGTTATCCGGATGATTTTATCGGAAAGGGAGGTGGTAGACTGGATATAAAGATCTCCTCGATTAGGCCAAGCGTACGGAGATAGGCTTGTTGGACCAGAGTGAGCGGTTTTTTAAGCATCCGTATATTGCCGCAGCGGATGATCTGGACATTATGGAACTTGGTGGTCAACACGTAATAAGTCGGGCGCGGTTGACATCCAATCGGAATCGATTGTCCCATTATTCTTTTCGTCTGCACTGTAAAGAATAATGGGAAAATTCGGATGAACCGCATTCGGTTTATGAATTCAGATGAATTTACCATGACACATCCTCCGTTGATTCGTTTGCCAAGGCAAGCACTTGCCTTGGCAAAATGGCAGCAATGCCTGGATAACAGCCCTTTTTATCGGCAGATACTTGAAGATGGAGAAGAATCCATTTGGAAGGAAAAAGCTGCAGACTATGATGAAACATCTTATCCCGGCGATCAGAAACACATCATTTTATCCCAGCTGATTCCTACACGGAACATAGCCGGTCAGCCATTGAAATCGGGGCCGGCCCCAGGACGTTCACTTGCTCCCTGTCAAAAAGACTGGAAATGATGACGGTGGTGGAGCCATCACGATCCATGTGCAGGGTTCTGCTGAAGCGGCTTCGAAACAGCCAGACCAACAACGTGACCATCATTCGGAATACCTGGCAGGAAGCCGTTGTCGGAACGCATGACAGTGTGCTGGCCTTCGGATGCCTTTATGCTTTTTATGAAATTGATTGGGCGATCCTGAAGATAATGCGGTTGGCCAGGACAAATGTGGTGCTTTTGCACCTGGGGGGAAACGGCCTTTGGCAAATCGATGATGATGTTGCCAATACATTGAAAAATGATGAAGTACATTATTTCCCGCCCGTCAGTTTACTGGTTGACGTATTGGTTGCCATGAATTTGCCATTTGAGATGCATATGTTTCCGTTGCCGGTTAAAAAAAGACTGACCCTGGCAAATCTCAAACAACGATATCAGAAGATGTTTCCATCCGCTGAAATAAACGATGAATTTTTGGAAACGATTTTAGGAAACAACCCGAACTGGGATGGTCGGGATCTTCTGATCAATGAAAAATCTTTGTTTGCGCTCATTGTCATTTCCAGGTAGGAGGCGCCGGTGTTTTCAACAGCGGATGAACGCGAAAAGAAACGAGATAATGAAGGAAAAATATAGCAGGTCGTGTTTGTTAAGAGAACGCATCGTTTTCACGCTGGTTGTTGCCTTGATGATTTATAGCCCGGCTGTCGGTAGAAGAATGGCAAGGACTTTGCGTTGGATGAAATTGTCGCTACGGCAACCAAGATGGACAAGACGCTTGCCAATATAACGGCAGACGTCAACGTCATCACAAATGAGGAAGCAGCCGCAGTCTCTGGCAGGAGGGCGGCCGCTTCCCGGGGGAAGAGAACGCCTCGGGGTGAGGCGACCTTCAGGGGCAAGTTATTACTGAAGGATTGCACTGTCAATGCTCCCGCCGGGAGATTTTTCAGTCAGGACGGCTTCGCCAAAAGGTCGGATGCTGTGTCGTGCTTCATCCCTCGTCGTTGCGGCATACGTCTAAATAGGCCGCAACGACGGGACGTGCACTCCTTGCCTGCGACCTTTTTTCGAAGTCGTTCCTATGCTCGACTTGTTGAGAGGCTATCCAACCTCAGAACGTCATGGTCACCGCATGCGTCATGGCGGATTGAAGGGCTTCCTCCCATTGCCCTCCTCCCAGCAAGAACGCCATTTCCTCGAGGATATGAAGGGGTCGAACAGGTAGATCCTCCAGTCGGCCCAATCCCTGGATACATGCCGGGCAATTCGTCAACAGAGCTGGATGTTGCAGGCTGGATATCTTTCCCTGGCTATCCTTCAATACCCGTTCCAAGGAGCTGCGCTTTCGTAGCCGAAGGGGAGAGGCGATTTCGGGGCTGCTCGTGGCCAGGGTGCCCGCCTCAGAACAACAGTTCGGCGTCGAAACGACCCGAAGCCCGATAGTCCCTTCCAGCAAGGAAACGGCTTGGCCGTCAAGGCTATCGTGGCAAGGACGGTGGTAAAGAACGGATTCGGAGCTGCGGATCGACCAGCCGTGCCGCAGCACCCAGCGGGCCGCATCCTCCAGCGGACAGTCGAGCAATTCCGTCACGGCCATCCGCTGCAGGGCCTCACGACAAGTGCCGCAACTGACGACACAGGCAGCGATTTCCTTTCGGCCGAACATGTCCCCCATCTGACTGAAAATGATCGTGTTCCGAAGCTGGATCCGTTCGTGCATGTCGCCTCTGGCATTGGCCCATGCCGGAAATCCGCAGCACAGATAGGCTGGAGGCAGCAACACCCGATACCCCGATTTCAGAAGAACGTAAACGGCCGCCCTCCCGATACGGGCATTCAGGCGTTCGGAGCCGCAACCAGGGAAATAGAGTACGGTTCGCGAAAACGCCCCTTGCGGTTCCAGGAGAACCATCTGGTTGAACCGACGCGGCGGCAACCCGTCGGCCAATGTACCGATCGTAGCAGGCGGAAGCGGCGCTCTCAGGTGGTCGAATCCAGGAAGCCGCATCTCTTCAACGGATAGCGGCAGACGCCGAATCAGCCGGTAAAGCGTTCTCTGCACCCCGCTTCCCCAATCGATAAGGATTTTTCGAGCCAAGCGGTTGGTCGATCGAGACCGGCTTTCAAGATAGCTCAGGACCAGTCCGGTTGCCGGATGAACGGGGATGCCGGCGATCTCCCGGAGGATGTGGCGCTCCTGAACGGTGATCTCCCCTGTATCGATCTGCACCGGACAGGGAGCCAAGCATTTGTGGCAGATCGTGCAATGATCGGCGATTTCCTTCAGGTATCGCAACACCTCGAATCGGGTCCGATGAGAACGCTGGGTTTCGTAAAGGGCTGCTTCGATCAGGGCGGCAAGGGCCAGGTTCTTGTTGCGGGGGTGGTAGAAGAGGTGTCCATCCGGATGAAAAACACAGCAATTGGGTTTGCATTTTCCGCAACGGATGCAGTCGGCAATGCTTCCGGCAAGTTTTTCGAGCGAGCCGAACTGCAGGATGCGGGCCTCGAGCCCCAAGAGACTGAACGACGGGGTAAAACTGTTCTTGGGAACCTGTGGATCGCTCAGCTTTCCGGGATTCATCCGGCCCTTCGGATCGACACCCTCTCGATATTCGAGAAATGCGGCAAGCCGTTCCTGAGACAGGTACTTGAACTTCGTGATGCCGATCCCATGCTCGCCGCTCACCACCCCGCCCAGTTCCACCGCCCGAGCCATGACGGCATCGGCAGTCTCCTGAGCCCTGGCCATCATTTCGAGATCATTGGCATGAACGGGGATGTTGACGTGAACGTTTCCGTCTCCGGCATGCATGTGGGTGGCGATGACAATGAGACGGTTTCGGATTTCCCGGATTCGGGCTTCCATGAGCTGTAGGGCCTCGGGAAATTCCGAAAGCAGAGGTCGCAGGCTTCGCATCAGTTCGTTCAAGTGCCGCTCTTCCCGAAGTGCCCTTCTGCCGGCAAGTGCGATCCGTTCGAGGGCGTCTCGGGTCAATGCGATGGCTTCCTCGGCCTTTCGAGATTTCCAGGAGCCCTCTTCTTCGGCCAGGATGGTTTCAATCACCGCAGCCACCTGAAACACGGCCAGCTGCTGGTTTTCCCGATCCTCCTCTCCGTTGGTGAGATCGACGAAGGAGGCGAAATCGGCCAGCGCCTGAAGCGGCAGCACGATGTCTTCGTTCAATTTGAAGGCATGCGTGCGGCGGGCGATGGCCCCCATTTTTTTTCGGTCCTGCCAGAATTTTTCGGCTTCCCGATCGTTTGCTGCCGTCGTCATGACGGTATCCGGATAGGGATCGAGCACCCGCCGCAGCCGATCTTCTCCCCGTTCGATGTCTAAAGGATCGTGACCGACCAGATCGATCAGCAGAACCGCCTTGGGTTGCTCCCGGGAAGGCGCCTTCACCTGATAAGCGATGGCCTTGACATATTCCTCATCGAAATGCTCGAGGGCCATCAAGGCCTCTCGGCCTTCATTCGGAAAGGCGGCTGCAAGATCGCAGATCACCCGAGAGGCCTCTTCCATATCCTCTCCGAAAAACTCGAGGCAGAAGGTTCGCTTGAACGGATAGCGCGGATAGAGAATGAATTCGGCTTCGACGATGATGCCGTCGCAGCCTTCCTTCTGGATTCCGGGAAGCCCACCGAGGGCCTTGTTCGTAATGTCCTTTCCAAGACCGGGGGTGCGGATCTCCGATGCGGCCAGTCGAATTTCCTGAACCGGTCGATCCGCAGTTCGATCGTCGTACACATCGAAAACGACGGTGTCCTCCGGTAGGATCTTTCGAAGAGGGTGGTTCCGCCTGCGGACATGCAGGATGCGGGCATCGGGCATGACGATGGTATAGCCGAGCAGGTTGTCGATGGCCGTTCCCCAGAGAACAGCCGTCTTTCCGCCGGCATTTTCGGCGATGTTTCCCCCGATCGTGCATGCCCAGGAACTGGTTGGATCGGTTGCGAAAACGAGCCCTCGTTCGGATGCGGCCCGCATCGCCTCTTCCGTGATGACGCCGGCCTCGAGCCGAATGAAGTGAAGGGTCCGCGTCTCTCCGTTCGATCCTTCACAAGAACGCTGACCGATTTCGAGTATGCGATTGAGTTTTTCGGTGTTGAGCACCACACAACCGGATCCGGTGGGCACGGCCCCGCCCGTCAGGCCCGTTCCCGCTCCCCGTGGCAAAAGGAAGAGTCCGAGTTCGGCAATTTCCCGAACCAGCGGTGGAATCTCCTCGATTTTCGATGGGAAGACGACCGCTTCCGGAAGGTGAAGCCGCCAGTTGGTGGCATCTGTTGCGTGGGCCGCCAGGGTGAAGGGATCGAAGCGAACGTTTGCCGCACCGACCCATTTCCCGAGATGCTGCTGGATGTGACGGCGCCGCTCCTCCGTTTTCGAAATGCGATCGATCAGCTCCGCAAGCGCCTTCCGACAGGCCCGGGCGATCGTTCGGCCTTCCGGTGACTCGGCGGTGTTGCGTTCAAACGTTTCGATGTCCTGGCGAATCGCTCGAAAGAATCGGTTCCGCTGAGCCGATTCATCGAGGATCCTCTGGAAAATGTAGGGATTTCTGTGAATGACGAAGAGATCCCCGATGAAGCGCAACATCAGGCGGATCAACCGGCTGCTCACCTTCTGAAAGTAGAGCTTTTCGATGCCGTGCCAAACATCCTCGCCCATCAAAAAGCGAACGATCTGGGCGTCGTCTGCAGATGTATAGTTGAATGGAATATCTCTGTGGGTGGAAAGCGGCATGGGATGAAAGAACGTTCTTTAGATTCGGTATCGTTCGAATCCGGGAATCACCAGGTGATTTTCCAAAGCTTCCAATGCCCGGGAAACGAAGGTGACCAGCAGGAGGTAAACGATGCCGACGGTGAGAAAGACCTCGAAATACTTGAACGATGCAGAGGCCAAAATTTTTCCTTCCCCCGTCAACTCGATGCAGGTGATCATGTAGGCGAGAGAAGAATACTTCACGAGATAGATCATTTCGTTTCCGCATCCCGGCAAGGCTCTGCGGACAGCTTGCGGCAAAATCACATGTCGGATGGTTTGAAATGCGGTAAGCCCGATGGCATGACCGGCAAGCATCTGCCCGGGACGAATGGACAAGAGCGCACCACGGATATACTCGGAATGATAGGCGGCACTGCAGCACACAAACCCGCACACCGATGCCGTATAGGGGGACAGATAGATGCCGATTCGCGGAAGACCGAAATACCAGATGTACAGCTGGATGACGAGCGGAAACCCCCGAAACACCAAAACGATACCATCACAGAGCCGACGAAGCCATCCGGTCCCATACACCCGAGCGGTTCCGAGCAGAATGCCGCCTGACAATCCCAAGACGAGGGAGGGAACGATCAGCGAAACGCTGACCAGAAGCCCCCGCCACAACGCAGGCAGCACTTCGCCGACGATATACCGGATTTCTTCCATGCGGCCCCCTACCCTTTTGCATCCGCTATCCGCGAGCAAAAGGCACGGGTTCTTTCGAGCTCGGCATGTTCGAGGATCTTCTCCGGCGGCCCCTGCTCGAGGATCCGCCCGTTTTCCATGAACACGATCTCATCGGCGAGCTTCCTGGCATAGCCGATCTGGTGAGTGGCCAGAATCATCGTCATGCCGGCCTCTCCAAGTCGGGTGATCACCGCATGCACTTCTCCGATCAACTCCGGATCGAGAGCGGAGGTGGGTTCATCGAGGAGCATGACCTTGGGATCCATGGCTAACGCTCGGGCGATGGACACCCGCTGCTTCTGACCACCGGAGAGCTGGGCCGGATAATGATGGGCCCGATCCGCCAATCCCACCCGCTCGAGTTCCTGCATGGCACGATCCCTGGCTTCGGTCTTCCCGATTCTCTTCACATGGATCAGGCCGAGTTCCACGTTCCCCAAGGCCGTCAGGTGATCGAAGAGGTTGAAATCCTGAAAAATCATGCCGACCTGTTGGCGATATCGGCACAGGGCCTTCTTGCTGGCGGCATCGACCGGCTTGCCTTCCAAACGGATGGACCCGCTGTCCGGTTTCACGAGGAAATTGATGCTTTGCAACAGGGTGCTCTTTCCGGCTCCGGAGGGACCGATCAAGACCTTGATCTCCCCCCGGTGAATGGAAAGGCTGACGTCGTCGAGGATCACCATGTTGCCGTAATGCTTGGTCACATGGGAAATGTCGAGGATGGGAAGGGATCGATCGGGGGATGGGGCATCGTTCATTTGGAAAATCCAGCAATGGTCAGGCGCTCATGCAGAAATCGCAGCAATCGGGTTCCGATCCAGGTCATCGTCATGAACAGTAGTCCGGCCGTTACATAGAGATACAGATGCTGGTACGTCCTGGATGCGACATGGTGCGCCCTGGCCATGAGCTCGGAAACCCCGAGCGCATAGGTGACGGCGGAATCCTTCAGCAAAATGGAATACTCGTTGGACCATCCGGGGATCGCCATCCGCAGCGCCTGAGGGAGAACGATCAGCCGAATGGTCTGTTCATCCGAAAGGCCCAAGGCCCTTCCAGCCTTCATCTGGCCTTCGGATACCGCCAGGATGGCTCCTCGGAGAATCTGGGACTGATACGCAGCACTGATCAGTCCCAAAACGATCACTCCGACCGCAAACGCCGAGAGATTCCATCCAAGGTATTCGAACAGACCGAAATAGAACAGGAACAGGCAGACAAGAAGCGGAATCCCTCGAAAAAACCAGACATAAGCACCGATGCATTGACGAATCACGATGCTCCGGCTGTATACCTGAGCCAGGGCCATCGGCAGGCCGAGCGCGAACCCGAAGGCGAGCGCACCGAGAACAACGACAAGGTTCACCCACGCCCCTTCGAGCATGTACGGAAACCCGTCGATGATGGCTGTCCACCCTTTGGTCATGATCGCCTTTCAGATTCAAATCTTGATGGGCTCGCAAAAAGTCCAAAAGTCTCATCCGAGTCGCATGGGAGGAGACACGCCTTTTTCGTTGCATCGGATAAACTCAGCCGCCCGAGCTCGTAAGGGCCGGGCATGTGGCCAGACTTCAACGATGGGTCATTGGAATGCAACATCTTGTTATTCTAACAGATATGGCTTTAATGAGCATGCCCGGCCCAACG
>CAZJXF010000071.1:0-18054 GCA_964549995.1 uncultured Desulfatirhabdium sp.
GGGCGGCTGAGTTTATCCGATGCAACGAAAAAGGCGTGTCTCCTCCCATGCGGCTAACTGGAGACTCATTGACTTTTTACGAAGCCGTCAATGTGAAACGTCGTTTCGGCGGATTACATCGGCTTGAGCGCCTCGATGGTCGCCGAAACGACATAGTCCGTAATCGGAATCCCAAGCGCCCAATCCTTCATGAAGGCTTTGCTCTCCTCTTTGGGTCGAATCCGGATCTCGACAAATCCTTGATCTGCAAGCAATCGTTCCAATTCCGTCACATGGGAGGCTCCGGCGATGCATCCGGTATAGAGCGCCAGGTCCTTCCGTAGGGTCTCAGGCATTCCAGCAAACGCCACCACATCTGAAATCGCCAGGCGTCCTCCCGGTTTTAACACCCGAAACATTTCCGCAAACACCCGAGGCTTGTTCGGGGACAAGTTCACGACACAATTCGAAAGAATGACATCCACCACTGCGTCTGCAACCGGCAGGTTCTCGATTTCACCCAGTCGGAATTCCACGTTTCGGTATCCGCCCTTTTCCGCATTTTCCCGGGCTTTGGAAACCATTTCCGGGGTCATGTCCACACCGATGACATGGCCGCTCTCCCCGACCCGACCCGCTGCAAGAAAACAGTCAAATCCGCCACCGCTTCCCAGATCGAGAACGGTTTCTCCCGGTTGAAGGGAGGCAACCGCCGTCGGATTCCCACACCCGAGGCCCATGTTGGCCCCATCGGGGACGGCTTCGATCTCCGAATCCGTGTACCCCAACTGTTTGGACAGCGATTTCGGATCGAGAATCGATGGGCCGCAACAACCACCTGCATTGCAACAGCATGTTTCTTTGGTCCCACTGGCGGCAACCCGGCCGTATTTCTCCCGGACCGCTTGACGGATAGCATCTTGTTCCAGCGAAGCCATTCCCATTCCTTTCTTTCAATGATTGAAATCCTGGATAGTCTTCTTTTAACTACATGTTATTCCTACGAAAGTCGAATACCAGGGGCAGGAGTCAGGAGTCAGAAGTCAGAAGTCAGGAGTCAGAAGAAAAGCGGCATGACCCTGCTATTCGGGCTCACACCTGAGACTTTCACCTATCGGGGTGAAACTCCGGTTGTATGGCGGATTATCGTGAAAGTGCGAGATGCGTCGTTCCAAGGTACTACGCCGATTCAGGTTTCTTTCGTGCCTGTTTGAACTCGATCCATTTATCGAGCCTTTCCTTGACCTGCCGTTCGTATCCCCGATTCGATGGCTCATAGAACCGTCTTCCGATGAGTGACTCCGGAAGATAGTCTTGCGGCACCCAGGCATCCGGGTAATCATGGGCATAGCGGTAGTCTTTGCCGTAACCGAGACCGGCCATGAGTTTGGTGACTGGATTGCGGATGTGAAGCGGTACGGGGAGAGCCCCGCTTTCGCGAACGATCTCTTTGACTCGGTTGTGAGCCTCATAGAGCTTGTTGCTTTTGGGGGCCGTCGACAAATAAACGGCTGCCTGAACGAGCGCGAGGTCCCCTTCGGGATGTCCGAGAAAGCGGAAAGCCTCCATGGCGTTTAGGGCCACATCGAGGGCGAATGGATCGGCGATGCCGACATCCTCGGATGCAAAGCGTACCATCCGCCGGGCGATATACAGCGGGTCCTCACCGGAAGCGAGCATGCGTTCCAACCAGTAGATCGCCGCATCCGGATCGCTGCCGCGAAGGCTCTTGTGGAAGGCGGAGATGAGGTTGTAGTGTTCTTCCCCGGACTTGTCGTAATGCAGGAGCTTTTTCTGAACGATCGGCTCCAGATCGGGGACATCCACCGGACGCTCCGCAGTGCCGATCCCCGGAGGGAGCGTGGCTGCAACCGTTTCCAAAAGGTTGAGCGCAAACCGGGCGTCACCATCCGCCATGGCAGCCAACGCCGAAACCGCCTTGTCCGTAAAGGAAATGCCCCGGCTGCCGATTCCCCGTTCGGAATCGCCGATGGCCCTCCGTAAAACCACCTCGATGTCGGATGCCGTCAGCCGGTGCAACACCAGAAGCGTACACCGAGACATCAAAGCCGGAATCACTTCGAAGGAAGGATTTTCGGTTGTCGCACCGATCAAGACGATCCTTCCGGATTCCACATGCGGCAGAAAAGCGTCCTGCTGGGCCTTGTTGAACCGGTGAATTTCATCCACGAACACAATGGTTCGAAGCCCCTGCCGATGATTTTCCTCAGCATGTTCGATGACGGCCCGAATGTCTTTGACCCCGGCCAGAACGGCGGAAAAGTGTACGAAGCGACTGCGGGTCTCTCGAGCGATGATGCGTGCCAGGGTGGTTTTACCCACACCGGGAGGCCCCCAGAAAATCATGGAAAACACCAGATCCTTTTCGACCGCCTTGGCGATCAGCCCGCTTTCGCCCAGAAGGTGCCGCTGCCCGACGAATTCGGCAAGCGACACCGGCCGAATGCGTTCGGCCAAGGGCTGCAATGTGGATTCATCCGGCTTATTCACGATCTTTCCTTCTGCCCGATCGTTCCCGGAACATCAACCGGATCGGTGTCATATCAAGCCCGAATTCCTGGCGAATCTGGTTCACGAGAAACCGCTCGTAGGAAAAATGAATTCCTTCGGGATAGTTCACGAAAGCGACGAAACTTGGAGGGCGGGTGCCGACCTGCGTCATGTAGAAGAATTTCAGGCGCTTGCCCCGATAGAGCGACGGCTCCCGTTTCGCCGTCGCCTTCTCCAGCATCCGGTTCACCGCAGCCGTCGTCAGTCGTGTCGTATATTGCCGGTACAGGATATCCACCAACGGAAAGATCCCGCTGACCCGCTGACCCGTTTTGGCGGAAACGGTAAGCACCGGTGCAAACTGCAAAAACTTGGCGGCATCCCGGAGCTTTTCGGTCATGCTGCGAACTGTATGGACGCTTTTGTCAACAAGATCCCACTTGTTCCACAGAAAGATGCATCCGCACCCTCTTTCCGCCGCATAACCGGCGATGTGGACATCCTGATCCGTCACACCGACCTCGGCATCCAGAACGACCAGTGCGATGTCGCATCGCTCGAGACTCTGGAGGGACTTGATGATGGAAAGTTTTTCGATTTTCTCGTCGACCTTGGACTTGCGGCGAATGCCTGCCGTGTCGATCAGAACGTATTCGGTGTCGCCCTTCTGAAACACGATATCGATGGCATCCCGGGTCGTTCCAGGTACATCGCTGACCAAAAGGCGGTTTTGACCGACGATACGGTTGATCAGGGAGCTTTTGCCGACATTGGGTCTGCCGACAACCGTTATCCGGATGCCGGCGGGTTCTGCTTCCTCCCCCTGTTCGAGGATTGCGGCCTCTTCCGATGGAAACAAACCAACAAGGTAATCGAGAAAGTCCCCGACACCATAACCGTGTTCCGCAGAGACGGGAAACAGCGGCTCAACCCCCAGTTCGAAGAACTCGTTCAGGTGGATTTCTTTCAGAGGGTCATCGATCTTGTTCACGACAACAACCAATCGGCATGCCTGAGAACGCAGCAATCGGATCATGTCTCCGTCGTAGGGAGAAACCCCGTATTTTCCGTCGAGAATCAGCACCACCACATCCGCCTCGGAGACAGCCTGGATGACTTGGCTGCGGATGAGCGGCGCAAACGGATCCGTATCTTCGGAGAGAAATCCCCCCGTATCGACGACGGTGAAGGAAATGTCGTCCCATCGGGCTTCACCGAAATGTCGGTCCCGCGTGACACCGGGACGGTCGTCCACGAGCGCGTTCCGGGTTCGGGTCAGACGATTGAACAAGGTCGATTTTCCTACATTGGGCCTGCCGACAAGCGCGACAACGGGTTGCATCGGTACCTCTTGGAATGACAGAAGACAGGAGTCAGAAGACAGAAGTCAGGAGTCAGGAGTCAGGAGTCAGAAGAAAAGTGTTCGATGTAGAGTGCGCAGTGCGCAAGTGCGGGTTTCGCCGATCCGTCCCCCCCGAAAACAGACGTTCCCATCCAGCCCTTTTTCCTAACTTCGCATTTTCACGCTACGGATATCCGACTTGTTACCGAGTCGTCAAAGAAGATGGACTCGCACGTTTCCATCTTGGCCATCCGCCAGATCCTACGAGATCGGGTTGCTGAGTTTTTCCGCTGCTCAAACAAAATGCACCCGCCCTCCCGCTGGTCAAACAAGAGCATCTGACTTCCAGTAAAGAAGTTCGCATTTCTTTTCTATCCTATCGGATATGGCTCCAGAGTTGCAACAGCGGATTTATCGGCGCAAGTATTTTTTTGCATCTGCAATCATTCACCTGCAATTCATTATCCATTTGAATCTATTTGATATCCACTGCTTTTCTACGGATATCGACGATGAGGCGCATAAATTTTCTGCAAGGACCCGGTTGCCCACTGATAGATAGAAATCGGATTGTATTTATTGCAAATATCATTATATCAATTGGCTGTATACAGTCGTCATTCAATGTCCCCTTGGCATAGAAGCTGCATTACGCTTTGACGGCATTTATGGACGCTCTTGACTGGAAAAGGAGGTGAAGCCCAAGATCTCTATCCCCGTATCATTCAACCGGTTCATTGTTTCATCACAAGCCTCCAACACGCGATCCCGTCGATTTCCCCCTCCCATCGAAGCGACGGGAATCTGCGGGTGACGAGGCTTGTGCTTTGTCAATCAACCCTTCTTTCAGGAGTATTACATGACACGAAAAACGACATCCTTTATTGTATTGGGACTTCTTGCCGTCCTCCTGCTGTCGCCTCTGGTGCTTCCGGATACGGCCTTTGCAGACAAGTTGACCGATGCCATCGCCAAGACGCCAGTCGGCACGGGCAAGGGGCAGATCGACCCGAAGGCCGCTCCCGGATATCTCGGCATCCCGGGCGGACCTAACGTGAACCTGATCGTGGCCTTCCTGTGGGCGGTGTGGGTAGGCTGGATCTTCTCCACAGTCGGCGCTTTCGGCGGCATCATGGCAGGTGTAGGACATATCTCGGTATTCGGGCTTGGAACCTATGCGGCCACATTCAAAGAAACCTCCCCCGTTCTCAACAAGGTCATCACCGACTCGATCCGGGTATCCAACCAGTTTTTGGTCGGCATGAGCGCCCTCATCTCGTCCATCAATTACTACAAGATGGGCCGACTCGTCGTACCGCTCGGCATTGCACTGGCCATCGGCTCGATGGGCGGCAGCTACCTCGTTCCGTTGCTGACAGCCGGAAAAGTTTCCTTCAAAGCCTACCAGGGATATTTCGGACTCTTCGTTCTACTGCTGGGTTGCTGGATGCTCTATGAAACCACACCGGCGGGAGCGGCGAAGAAAAAGGCCGCAAAAGCCGCAGCCGATGCCTTCGAGAAAGTCATGAAGGAAAAGAAGGCAGGCGCCAATGTCGATACCCGTGAACTGGGCGTGAAAATCGTCGAATTCTCCGCAACCCGCGTCCGTTTCACCTTTTACGGTGTCGAATTCCACTTCAATCCCCTCTTCCCGGTCATCGGCGGATTTGTCATCGCATCGGTCGCCTCGTTCATCGGTGTGGGCGGCGGATTCTTGCTCGTTCCCTTTCTCACCAGCGTATCCGGTCTTCCGATGTATCTTTCCGCCGGCACGTCGGCATTTGCGGTTCTCATCGGTATGATCACCAGCATCTTCAGCTACATCCAGCAAGGAACCATCGTTCACTGGTCTCTCATCGGACTCGAAATGGCCGGCATCGTGGCCGGGTCCATCCTCGGCCCCTACACCTCCAAGTACCTGCCTGACAAGGCCCTCAAAATCCTCTTCATCATCCTTGCTTTCGTGACCGGTATCGATTATTTCATGAAAGGCTTCTTCGGCGTGAAACTGCTTCCGGGCGGTTGATCCCACGGCCTTTCCCCAGATCGTGTCAGCGTTCACCCGTTTCCCCTTCCCGGTTTCGGGAAGGGGATGAAAGTTCCTGCAATGAGCATTCTCTCGACCATCTATTTCTGGATCGACGCCTTTCTGATCTTCTGGTACCGCATACCCGAAAACCCGATGCTGGGATTTATCGTAGGTACCACAGCCCTGTGTGGTTTTGCCACGGTCATCGGTTGGTACACCGCTGATGCGGCAGCCTCCCTGATGAATCCCCACCTGCATCGGCTGAAAAAAGAAACCGTCTCCATGCACAACCTGTCCATGAAGGCTATTGCGGTCAAGGACAAGCATAGCTACACCAGCTGCAACACGATGGCCAACGAGGCTTTCGGAAGGTATTTTTTCGCACAGACCGGTCTGGGGGCTGCAGCTCTTCTACCGGTGCCTTTTGCCTTGGGATGGCTCCAGGAGCGGTTTCAGGATGTTTTGTTCCCGATTCCGTTCACCATCCCGAAAGTCGGCTCGAACGTAACGCCCGTTTTCGTTTTTATTCTCTTGTATATCCTGACCCGTATTCTGACCGGCCCCATCCGGAAGAGGATGTTGAACCGAAAGCCGTCCAACTCCCTTTCTCGTCAAGGGGATGAAGAAAAGATGCTGGGTCTGTCCGATCTCTTCGGTGCGCCACCGAAGCAAACCGGAATATAAAAGATCTTCAAATTCGCGACTCGTTTTTGTCGGGTCTGGCGTATCCGCCCCCATGCGGCTCGCTGTAGACTCATCTTCATACCATTCGTCAAGACGATATCGACAACGCCAACGACCGTTTTCCGGAGGAAGGGTTCATGGAAAAAACCGTTTATTCTCTTTGTTTTATGTGTTCGGTCCGATGCCCCATCAAGGTTCAGGTGAAGGACGGCCAGGTGCGCTGGATCGAAGGCAATCCGCATGTTCCTGGCATGGAAGGAAGCCTCTGCCCGAGAGGCTCTGCAGGTATTTCCCTGCTTTATGATCGTGAGCGGCTTCAGACGCCCCTGATCCGTGAGGGTGCCCGCGGTGAAGGCAAATGGCGCAAGGCATCCTGGAATGAAGCCCTCGATTATGTCGCAGAGAAACTGAAGGCCGTTATCGATACATACGGCCCTCAGAGCCTGGTGATGGGCGAACGCACCAACCTCTCCACCCATGTCTCAAAAACCTTTTTAAAGGCCCTCGGATCACCGAACCATTTCACCCACGACGCCCTTTGCAAGGGATCGGTCAACACCGCCTGCCGCAGTTTGTTCGGATACACCGATGCCCAAATCGGCATCGACCTGAAGAACACCCGACACATCGTTCTCTACGGCCGGAACATTTTCGAGGCCATTGCGGTGAAGGAAGTGAACAACCTGATGGATGCCATCGAGGCAGGGGCCAAAGTCACCTATATCGACCCCCGAGTGTCCGTCACCGCGACCAAGGCCGATCGCTACTGGATGATCCGGCCCGGGACAGACCTCGCTCTCAACTATGCCCTCATTCATGTCATTCTTCAGGAAAGGCTCTACGATGCGGCTTATGTCGATCGGTGGGTGCTGGGGCTTTCCGAACTGCAGGATTTTGTTCAACCCTATACCCCGCAATGGGCGGAGAAAGAAACCGGGATTCCGGCGGAGGAGATCGTCGATTTCGCCAGGAAGATCAGCCGGGAAAAACCATCGGTCATTTTTCATTATGGCTACCGAGGGGCGCATCATCAAAACGAAATCTACCTGCGCCGCTCCATCCTCATTCTGAATGCCCTCATGGGAAGTGTCGAAGCCAAGGGCGGCATTTTCTTTAAGAAAGGCCCCGGTGCTCTCGGAAAAAAGCCGGCCCGCAAGCTCACCGATCAGACCCTCCCGAAGGTCGAGGCCGTTCGGTTCGACAAGGTCGGAACTCCTGATTTTCCGCTTCCGGATCCGGCACATGGTGTTCCGCAAGTGCTGACCGAGGCCATTCTGAAAGAGTCCCCTTATCCCATCAAGGCCATGATCATCAATCGCTTCGATCCCCTGAAATCGATCCCCGATACCAATGGAATGAAGAAGGCCCTCGAGAAACTCGATCTCATCGTCACCATCGACATCAACATGAGCGACATCGCCTGGTATTCCGACGTCATTCTGCCGGAATCCATCTATCTGGAGCGTACCGATTGCATTCAGCAGGCAAACGGTCTCAAACCCCAGATTTTCCTTCGCAAACAGGCTGTCCAGCCCCGATACGACACCCGGGAGGCGGCCGTCATTCTAAAGCAGCTGGCGGATCGTCTGGGTATCGGTCAGTACTTTCCCTATGAGACGATGGACGAACTTGTCGCTTGGCAGCTCGAACCGACCGGCTTCACGATGAAGGATTTCGATGCCAAGGGATTTGTCGCCTACGGAAAAGAGCAGATCTTTTGGGACCGCAACGATGGCATCCAATTCAAGACCCCCTCGGGCAAGATCGAATTCGTTTCCTCGCTTCTGGAAAACGCCGGATTTCCCTCTTTCCCGCCCTATCCCGCAGCGCCCGAAGCATCCGACAACCGCTTCCGATTGACGGTCGGCCGTGTCGCCCTCCATACCCATGTATCCACACAGAACAACCCGCTTCTAAGTGAACTTTTCCCGGAAAACGTTCTGTGGATCAACAGCGGCCGGGCAAAATCTTTGGGCATCCAGAACAACGATCGGGTCGAAGTGAGCTCTGCGGTCGGCTCCGGTGTCATCCGGGCCTTCGTTACGGATTTCATCCATCCCGATGCTGTTTTTATGGTCCATGGATTCGGCCATGAAGCCAAGACCGCCTCCCGATGCTTCAACAAGGGGGTATCGGACAGTGTGCTGCAAGAAAATCTCACGGATTGGGTCGGCGGAAGCCCTGCTCTGCACGATACATTCGTCACGGTCAAACGGGTGCAATAGCCGAGCAAGACACGGAAGTGGGCCATCGGTATGGATGGCCGCATCAACCAAGAGCCATTCGAATCTCCATTGTCGAAGGAATCGATTATGAGCAAATACTACCTGTTTCAGGACAAGAAGAAATGCATCGGCTGCCACAGCTGTGAAATCGTCTGCAAAAGCAACAAATCCCTCCCCCAGGGTCCCAAACTCTGTCAGATCATTGCCGTCGGTCCCAAGATGATCAACGGCCTGCCCAAGGCGGCCTATGTCTTCATGCCGTGTTTTCATTGCGAAAACCCGTGGTGTGTGGCTGCCTGCCCGACCGGGGCTATGCAGAAGCGGGCGAAGGATGGGATCGTCTTTGTGGACCACAGCCTCTGCGTGGGATGCAAGACCTGTATTACCGCCTGTCCCTGGGGAGCTCCCCAATGGAACTCCGAAATCGGGAAGGTGGTCAAGTGCGATTACTGCAAGGACCGGATCGATGCCGGGCTCAAGCCGGCCTGTGTCACGGTCTGCACGACCCATTGCCTGAATTTCGGCATTACCGAAGAAATCCCCGACATCCGTAGACAGCGACACGCCGAGGCCGTCGCCGGCCTGGATGCATGACCTGAGGCACTCATGGCAGAAACCATTTGCCCCGTTAACGAAGCCCACATCCGGCTCAAGGAAGCCCTGGATACCGGTGAATTCAAGATCCCCAAGTCTCATCGCCTGGCGGAAGAGGTCCACGACCTGCTCTTCGATATTTCCTGGGGCAGGGCCGGATCGGACCATCTGCCGACCATCGAACATCTGTTGCTGGAATGGGAATCGCTTGCCGATCCCCCTTCCCAGCAGATGAGTCGCTTCCTTCGGGACACGATCGAGGCCCATCGGGAAATCTTCCAGAGCCATATCGATACCCACAACTGCGCCACCGGAGCTTGTGTGAAACTGGCTCCCGCCCCTTGTCAAATGACCTGCCCCGCAGGTCTCGACATCCCCACCTATGTCACCTTGATTGGGATGGGACGGGATGCCGAAGCCATCGACGTCATCCGGCGTGACTGTCCTTTCCCGTGGGTATGCGGACTGGTATGCACCCGTCCCTGTGAATTCATGTGTGTGCGGGGGCGGATGGATGAGCCTGTGTCGATCAAGTTCCTGAAGGCTTTTGCGGCAGAGCGGGCCATGTCTTCACGCCTTTATCGGAATCCACCAAAAGAACCCGACAAGGGGCAGAAGGTTTGCATCGTCGGTGCCGGACCCGCCGGCCTGAGCTGTGCCTATTACCTTGCAATCAAGGGATACGGTGTCACGGTCATCGAGGCGTTGCCCATGGCGGGTGGGATGATTATGGTGGGCATTCCCCGGTACCGACTCCCCCGGGAGGTGATCGACCGAGAGGTGGCCATGCTCGAGGACCTGGGGGTCGTCTTTCGGTTTAACACGGCCTTCGGAAAGGATGTCACACTCGAAGGATTGAAAACCGAGGGGTTCGAAGCTTTTTTCTTCGCCATCGGAGCCCACCGTTCCTACAAAATGAACATTCCCGGAGAAAACGACTACCCCCAGGTCATCGAGGCTGTTTCCTTTTTGAAAGACGTTGCCTTGGGCCGACGGCACCGTCCCGGCCGCCGGGTCATCATCGTAGGCGGCGGAAACGTGGCCATCGATGCGGCCCGCACCAGCCTTCGCCTGGGGGCCGAAGAGGTCGTCATGGCCTACCGGAGAACCCGCGCCGAAATGCCTGCGGATGTGGAAGAAGTCGAACAGGCGGAAGAGGAAGGTGTGGACATTTCCTTCCTCACCATCCCTGCACAGGTGATCGGCCGGGACGGCAAGGTGACGGCCTTAAGGTGCATTCGGGCCGAGATGAAGGAACCGGAAGGGGGCAAGCGCAAGGTGCCTGTTCCCATCGAAGGCAGTGATTTCGACATTGAAACCGACGCCATTATTACCGCCATCGGGCAGCAGGTCGATCATGGGTGCCTCGCCGAGCTGATCGGCCTCAAATGGTCCCGTAGAAACACGATCGAAACGAACACGGTCAGCATGGAAACGGCCATTCCCGGTATTTTTGCGGCTGGGGACGCCGTATCGGGTCCGGCAACCGTCATCGAAGCCATCGGTGGGGGTAAACGGGCGGCTCTTGCCATCGACCGCTACCTAAGCGGCATTCCCCAGCCGAAAAGCCGGCCGATTCCCGTGCGCAGAGGACGGATGCCGTTTCTCGAAGTCCCGGCAACCACAAAAATGATCCTCAAGCGCGCCGCTATGCCGCTGTTGAACATCGACCGCAGGCGTACCACCTTTCAGCAGGTGGAACTGGGCTTCACCGAAAACATGGTGCGGGAGGAAGCCAGGCGATGCCTACGCTGCGATGTCTGCATCCGCTGCGGAAAATGCGTCGAGATTTGCAGGGACAAGATGGGGATCAACGCTCTATCGATGGGATATATCGATTTCGATCGACCGACACCGACCGACTATCGGATCACGGCCGAACGGTGTATCCTCTGTGGCGCATGTGCCGCCAACTGTCCGACGGGCGCCATGCGCATCGAAGATCGAGGAGGCGAACGCATCCTGAGCCTGTGCGGTACCCTGCTAAATCGGCAGAAACTGCTGTTCTGCGAGGATTGCCATGCCGTTCTCGGAACGAAGCGTTATCGAGAGTTCATTCAACAGAAAACGACATCGACACCGTCAACGTCCGGGATGCTGCTATGCGAATCCTGTCAGAGGAAACGACATGCCGGGATTCATGACGAGACAACACCGGTGTGATGATAAGAGCGTGATGAATCATGATGAACTCGGATCGCTTTGCTACGAAAGTCGAATATCAGGAGTCAGGAGTCAGGAGTCAGAAGTCAGAAGTCAGAAGAAAAGCGGAAGAACCCTGTTTGTTCAGACGAGCCCCTGCGACCTTCATACATTGGGGTGAAACCCTGGGTGCGTGGGGGATCATGGTGCTGGGATGCATAGCGCGTAGGACCAATGTTCGAAAGCCTGTAAGGGCGGCACCTACGCGGTCGAGCGTAAAAGCCAAGGGGATGAACTTCGAAAAAGAGGAGGGATGCCTTCATGTCGTTTCACAAAGGTCAGAAAGTCGAGGTATTTCAACGGTCGCAGGACGAAGCGTGGGAAGAGTACATGGACGAGCTGATCGGCAGACACGGCATCATCACGGATCCGGATACGTCCATCAATGATCCCGATACGCTCGTCGAGGTAAGCATCAACGGAAAGGGAACTTTTCGACTCCCTCAGGACTGTCTACGGGTTCTGGACTAAGACAAGGCACCGCACCATGATACGCATCACGATTAACGGCCAGGACATCGAGGTCGAGGACCAAACCCCCTTGATGACCATTTTTCGAGAGGAAGGGATATCGATCCCATCCTTGTGTTACCACCCGGCGCTACCTCATCCGATCGCTTCCTGCAGGCTGTGCGCCGTTGAAATCCTTAATACAGAAGCCGGCGTTCCAGGGAAAGTCACCCTGGCCTGCACCCTGAAGGCACATCCTGGGCTGATCGTAGAAACCGATACGGAAGCGGTGCGTGAGGCCAGAACCAAGGCCATGAACCATCTGCTGTCCATGGCCCCTCAATCGGAAGCCCTGTTGCATCTGGCGGAGCGCTTCGGCCTGCAAACAGCACCGCCGCCTGACGGGTGCATCCGATGTCGACTCTGTGTGCAGATTTGCAAGGAAATCGTCGGGGCGGCCGCTTTGCGGATGATCCGCATCAACGACCGCATGCTCGTGGTTCCGATTCCGGGCAATTGTATCGGATGCGGCACCTGCGCCAACATCTGCCCGACCAAGGTCATTCGGGTCGAAGACAAAGACAGCGTTCGGACCATCTCGATCCGGGATGAAATCATCGGCAGGCATCCGCTGCTGCGCTGCGAAGGCTGCGGCGCATCCTTTGCCACACCCCGCTTTCTCGATCATGTTCACAACCGCGCCACGGATCACCATCCCGACGTCAAGGAACCGCACCAGTATTGCCCTTCTTGCGCCAAACTGATGCGAAGAACGATCCGGGCGCTTTAAGAGAGAAGTCCGATCCGCTCCAGCAGCTTCCGATCGGAAGCCACAAAAAACGGCGGATTGTGCAGATCTTCCTTGTTGTATCGGAGGCGGTTGCCGTTGGAATCCACAACCATCCCCCCCGCAGCCTCCACGACGGCCTGCCCTGCGGCCGTATCCCATTCCATGGTCGGCCCGAAGCGGGGATACAAATCCGCCTCTGCGGCGGCAACGGCACAAAACTTGAGGGAGCTGCCCCGGCTGATCGCCTGGTGATTGGGCAGTTTTCCCAGAAAATCCCTCAAGGCGTCCGATATGTGCGATCGGCTGTGCACCACACGGATGGCGCCGGTCGAGAGGGTCGATCCTTCCAGACGCAGATTCGTCTTGATTCCGCGAAATTCCCTCCTACAACCGATGTTTCGGTCCCCGATGTATAAAAGATCCAGAACGGGTACATAAACGACGCCGATCACCGGATATCCATCTTCGATGAGGGCGATGTTAATGGTGAATTCTCCGTTTCGATGCAAAAATTCTTTCGTGCCGTCCAACGGATCAATTAACCAGAACTGCCGCCACGTGCGGCGGGTTTCATAGGGGATTTCTTCCCCTTCCTCAGACAGCAACGGAATGTGGGGGTAGCGTTCCTGGAGCCTTCGCGTCAGGATGGCGTGAGCCGTTCGATCGGCTTTTGTCAGAGGAGAGTCATCGGCTTTGCGCTCCACAACGACTTCCCCCGTCTCTTGTTCATAAATGTTGAGTACAGCCTGTCCGGCTTCCAGGGCGATCAGCCCGATGAAATCGGCGTTGATGTATTCTCCGTTCATATGATTGGCCTTATGAATTCCTGCCCCTTGGTTAAAAAAGAGCGGAAAAGGGGGGAATAAAGGATCCCATCAGAAAAACATGAATGATCCTTATCCGCAACCAACTTCCGCACTCGCGCACCATTGCACTTCCGCACCAGCCGTCTATTGCCGTGCATACCCGGCCCTCTCCAAATAGAGCAACACCTCCTGAGCGGCTTCATCCGGCGTCATTTCCGTCGTATCGATGATGACTTCCGGCTGTTGCGGCGGCTCGTAGGGGTCGCTCACACCGGTGAACTCCGGAATCAACCCGGCTCGTGCTTTGGCATAGAGCCCCTTTCGATCCCGCATCTCGCACACCTCGATCGGAGTGGCCACATACACCTCGATAAACCCGCCATAGCGGGAAATGAGACTTCGAATCTGGTTTCGCGTTGCGGCATAGGGTGCAATCGGTGCACAGATGGCAATCCCTCGGTTCTTGGTGATCTCGCTCGCCACAAAACCGATCCTCCGGACGTTGATATCCCGATGTTCCTTAGAAAAGCCGAGCTCGTTCGACAAGTTCTGCCGGACAATATCCCCATCGAGAAGGGTTACGGGCCTTCGACCCATTTCCTGAAAACGGGCGTACAGGATTTTGGCGATGGTCGATTTGCCGGCTCCGGACAATCCGGTGCAGAATATGGTGAATCCCTGCTCGTGCCGAGGCGGATAGGCCCTGCGCAGGACGTCCAGAACATCGGTAAATGTGTACCAGGCAGGAACGGTCCGGCTGTTGCGAAGCTGGTCCAAAAACATCTCTCCGTTGACCGATCTAACAGTCGCCCCGGCAGGAACCTCACTCGCCGGAACGTGGCGATCTTCCTCGACAAGATAGACCATTTCCTCCATGTCGAGAATGCCGATGCCAAGCTCCTGCTGGTGATCGAGAGCCATACGCATGGCCGCATCCGGTGCATAAAACGATTTTCCGCCGGAAAGCTGCGGGCTGGCGTGGTGTGGCCCGACGATAAAGTGGGTACACCCGTAGTTCTTCCGAAGGATGGCATGCAGCAAGGCCTCCCTGGGTCCGGCATTGCGCATGGCATAGGGAAGCAGGCTCAATTGCATCATGCTGGAAGGATAATGACGCTGCAGGGCGAGATAGCAGTGAATCCGCGTATAGGTGTCGATATCTGCGGAAAGGCCGCTCCATACCACCGGATGAATCAGGAGGTTGGCTTTGGCGCGTTCCATGGCCAAGAGCGTCATCGCATGCTGGGCACGATGAATGGGATGTCTCGTATGAAACCCCACGATTCTGCGCCAGCCCAATTTGCGAAACAGCGCCCGAAGCTCCCTTGGTGTATGGTGATGACTCTTGAAAGCCGAGTGGATCGGCAGCTGGATGCCCTCGATACTGCCGCCGACATAATGGGATTTGGTTTGATGGAACAGCTGGAATACCCCGGGATGATCGAGATCGTCGGTTCCGTACAGAAGAAGGGCTTCCCGCTTCCTGTCGACTTCCCAGATATCTTCGACATGAAGGACGGCCAACATGAATCCTTCCGGATCCCGCAACGCCACGGACATTCCCGGTTCGATCCCCTCCGTACGCTGGGGATCGAAATCGAGACAGATGGGAAGAGGCCAAAGGGTTCCGTCCGATAAATGCATGGTTTCCAGAACCGTCTCATAGTCGTTTCGAACCATGAAACCCTTCAGCGGCGAAAATCCGCCGTTCATCAGCAATTCGAGATCCGATACGGCCCCCTTGGAAAGCGTCAGGCTGGGGAAATCCCGGGATTGCCTTCGCAACTCAACTGCCCGTTGCTCGTCGACAATCCGGTCGATCAGGATGCCGCCATGGGCTTCGATCGTCATCACTTGACCTCATCTGAAGAAATAGGATGTGTTGCTTGAGATTCACGATTCAGAATGAGACGCGTGACATTGACGCCCATCGAATCCCGCTCGTAGACGACCCGATCCACACATTGACCGATGATGTAGATGCCGTATCCCCCTTCCTGGGTGCCATCGAATCTGGGAGGTGGAACCTCGGCCGGATCGAAGGCGACCCCCCAGTCGAAGAATCGGATTTCGATCCGATGCGATGTCCGAACAGCCAGAATACGCACCTTTCCATCGCTTCTGCCATGATATGCATGCCGCATGATATTGGTGACCACTTCGGTTGCAGCCAGTATCAACCGGTCGACCAAAACCGGTTCCAGCGGATGGTCCACCATCCGGTTGCAAAACGCTTGGAGGAATCGTCGAACATCCGGCACGCGCGACAGATCGTTTTCCAGCTCCAGAAAGTCTTCCATTTCAATGGATTCTTCTTTCCCATCGGAAATGGCTACAGCGACAGCCGTGAAATCATCGGAAAAGGTTTCGGAGCCGGAAAACCGGACGATATCGTCCTTGATGTGGCGGATCAGTCCGTAACAGCCCAACATCCGATGGGATCGCACCGTTTCGACCAGCGCCTGCTCCCCAAACTGTTTTCCATCGGCATTCATGGTTTCCGTCAGCCCGTCCGAATAAAAAAAGAACAGATCTCCCGGGGCATAGGGTACCGAAATCTCGGTATAGGGATCGATTTCCGGAAATCCGAGCGGCATGTTGATCCCTTCGAGCAAGGAGCAGGAATGGGTTTCGGCATGGTAATGGATGGTGCGCATGTGGCCACAGTCAACAAAGGAGAAAATGCGCCGCTTTAGATCGAAACGACCATAACACAGGGTGACGAAGGTTTCGATGGCCTCAATCTGGCCATACATGGCTTTGGTCACATGGGTCACCACGGTCTTCGGATCGATGGCGTCGACAGGCAGCCGGTGCAGATGGGCCAGTTCGTGAATCACCCGCATACAATGGCTTTTGGTGGCAGCTCCCAACAAGGCGGAGGCGATTCCCTTGCCCATGACGTCACCGACGACGACATGCAGGTAGTCGTTTCCGAATCGGAAGAAGTCGTAGAAATCGCCGTCGACTTTCCGAGAGGGAATGGTGAGCGTGGATATTTCGATTCCCGGAAGGTGTGTCGGAGGGGTGCCCATGAGCAGGGTTTGTTGAATCCGGGAGGCGGTTTCGATTTCCCGTTCCCTGGCGGATTGAAGCTCTGCTTCCAGCCGTTTGACGGCCCTGGCGTTTCGGTCCGTCACAATGGCTTTTTCGACCAGGGCAATGAGTTGCCTGGCATGAAACGGTTTGATGATGTAATCGAAAGCACCGGATTTCACCGCTTCGACGGCGCTGGAGACATCTTCACTCGCTGTCAGCATGATCGGAGAGATGTCCGGTTCGATTTCCCGAATGCGTCGTAACGCATCGATTCCGTTCATCCGGGGCATTTCGAGATCGAGCAACACAGCCGCCACATCTGCCGAAAATGATTGTACGGCCTGAAGCCCGTCGGAAACGGCAATCACCCGATACCCCGCTTTTTCGAAGGTTTTCTGCAGTAAGACCCGAACCGTCGGGTCATCGTCTGCTATCAGGATGGTTGCCGGTTGCTCACTCACGTCTCGCCCCCAACGGGCTTTCCCCTTCCATGCGGCTTGATTGAAACGTCTGGGCTGTTTGCGAGGCCGTCAGGTCTTATCGAATTTCGATATGGGCCCTTCGGTTTTTGGCCCATGCGGCTTCGTTATGCCCAGGATCGATCGGCTTCTCTTCGCCGTAACTCACCGTGCTCATCCGGGATGAAGCCACCCCGAGCCCTTCGAGAAAAGTACGAACACTTTCGGCCCTTCGTTCCCCAAGAGCAATATTGTATTCGGATGTGCCCCGTTCGTCGGTATGTCCTTCGATCACGATGGAGATTTGGGGATTCGCCAGCAGGAATTCCGCCTTACGCTTCAGCAACTCCCGTGCTTCGGGAAGCAATGCCGAACTATCGTATTCAAAGTAGATATCTTCCGTCACGAGACTCGATCGGGTGACAGCCCCCTGATAGGAAGCGCCAGAACCCAAACCGGCTCCACCCGCTCCGCTACCCGACCCGCCCTGCAACCCCTGCTCACCAAATCCCCCCATTTTCCCGGATCCACCCGCTCCCTGCCCGTAGGTGCTTGAGCCATAGGCTCCTCCCTTCCCCGCACCTGCGGCAGGTTCTGAGTAAATTTTTTTCTTGGAACAGGAGGGCAGAACCGCAAGCGTCACCAAGAGTGCCAAAACCAGGAAAAACCGAGACGATCGATACATGGATGCTTTCCTTTCGATCCAGTCAGAGAATAGAACCGGCATCAGGCAATGCCTTGTCGGAACATCAGCTTCATACCCCGGCATTATCGAGAACCATCCCCGAAAAGTCAAGATGGACGGTTTTACCAAAAATGGACGGCTTTACCAAAAATCGTTGTACCCCCGATTTTGGTTTATTGCCGGGCATGAGCCTGGAAGCGGGTATGCCTTTTGATGTTGCATCGGATACTTGTTTGAAGCCGCCGGAGATCGTTGGGCCG
>CAZJXF010000072.1:0-17926 GCA_964549995.1 uncultured Desulfatirhabdium sp.
CCCCTCGTGCAATGGCCTCGTTTCCCAGAAGCACCATCCGGGTTCCGGGTTGGTCTATCAGCAGTTTGTGCATACAGTCTTTCCTTTCAGGGCACCATGATGGGTCTTTCCAAAATTTTTCGGTGATGGGCCATCTCGAATACATCGTTGATCTGATCCAGCGGGAAGCACTTCACGAAGGGTTTGAGCCGGATCTTTCCGGACAAGGCGAGCTCCACGACGGCCGGATAGTACTTGGGAACACATCCCCAATTGCCTCGTGCCGTGGCATGGTAGGCCATGAGGTTCGAGAGGCGTACTTCGACCATGTCGAGGGTGAAGCCGACAATGGCCAGGTGAGCGCCGTGAACCAGCAGGCCGAAGGCGGTTTTCTGACCGGGGGCCGTTCCGGAGGTCTCGAAAATCTTCCATTCGGTGCGACGTCTGCCCTTCGATTTGACGAAATCCGAAATTCCTTTCCGCAGGTCTTTGAAGGAGAGTTCCCGGGAATTGAAGGTGGCATCGACATATGGAGCGAGCGCTTCAAGTTTTGCCGGATCCACGTCTACTGCGATCACGGCCGCCCCCATGGCCTTGGCGATCTGGGCCCCGAATCCCCCCACACCGCCGACACCGATGAAGATGGCCGTATCTTCCGGACCGAGCCCCGATTCGACGATGGCCTGGTAGGGGGTTGTGACGGCATCGGCGATCACCGACAGCTCGGCAAGGCTGATGTTGCCGGCTCCTTTGGGCTTTCCATCCGCATCGAGGGGCACTTCACAGAGCTGTCCGCATGGAACGACGATGTGGGTGGAGAACCCGCCCTGAATGTCGTTTCCGGGCATTTTCTGGGTGGGACAGATGTTTCCGAAATCCCGTCGACACACATCACAGGTTCCGCAGGGCATGACGGCCGGAACGATGACGGCCTTGCCCATCCAGGATTCGGCACCGCTTCCTGCAGCCTCCACGATACCGCTGATCTCGTGTCCGAGCGTCATGGGCAGAGGAGAGCGCATCGGCACGCCGTCGTAATAGTAGCCGAGATCGGTGTGGCATACCCCGCAGCCTGCCACTCGGAGCCGAACCTCGCCCGGTCCCGGTTCGGGCGGATCGCATTCCACACGCTGCAAGGGTTTCTTGGGTTCCATAAATTGCCAGGAAATCATGCTCATGGTGCTTCTCCTTTCATGCACGACGGGTCGTCATAGGTCAGCAAGATTCAATCGGTCTTTCGCGTGAACACGGTTCGCATCCGTTCGGATGCAGCCCTCATGCAGACGTTGCAAGCGCCGTTTTCTGCATCGAGAATCGGATCGTACGCTTCCACCAGAACTTCCCAACCCATCTCCCGGTAGGTTTCGATGACATCCGAAAGCCTCGGCTCATCGAAGCTGCCCTGTTTCTGCCAGCCGTGAGCGATCAGGGCGCTTCTTCTTGCGTCGCTGCTGTCGTCTTTTCGGATCCCCGTATTCATTTTCCTTTGAATTCAGGTCGTTTTCGGCCTGCAGAACTGAGACCTTCCAGGGCATCGGCTGTCGAGAAGATCTCGGCCAATCTCCCCAGCTCGACTTCCATGGCTTCTTCCATGGATAGAGAAACCTGCCGGTCGATGATCTCGTTTGCGATGCGCAGGGCGATCGGTGCCTTGTAGCCCATGGTCTTGAGCAGTTTGGAAGCGGCCTCGGTATCGACGCCTTCGGGGATCTTTCCGGAAAGCAGAGCCTTCACGGCCGTAGCACTGCAGAGGGCGGCCAATTTCTGGAATCGTTCCGGCAGGGTGCGTTTGGCATATTTGTCGACCTTTCCCTGGGCTGCCAGCTCTGCAATGGCTTTCGGCACCTCGGCGGGTTCAACCAGCCGGGTGATGATGCCCATTGCGTAGGCATCGGCCGCCGGTATGCCTGCTCCGGTGAACGTATAGTATTTGGCGAGCTCCGGCCCCACGTGCCTGGCCATCCGGAGCATGCCGCCCAGCCCGGGGTAAATGCCGATGCCGGTTTCCGGAAAGGCCATGGAACCGGCAGGGGTGGCCACAATGGCTTGGCATGCCAGGGCGAGCTCGCTTCCACCGCCCAGGGAAAGACCGTCGAGCAGGGCGATGGTGAGCTTGGGCGCGGTTTCGATCCTGCGGAAGAGCTCGTGTCCCTTCCGGGTGAAGGCGACGATATCGTCGATCTTTCCGGACTTGATCTTGTCCACAAAATAGCGGATGTCGGCTCCTGCAACGAAGGCTTTACCGGCTCCCTGGAACACGACGGCCTTCACACCGTCGTTCTTCATCGCCTCGTCGAAACGTTCGGCCAGCTGTCCGACCACCTGCTCGTTCAGGGCG
Source organism: uncultured Desulfatirhabdium sp. (assembly GCA_964549995.1). Lineage (GTDB taxonomy): Bacteria > Desulfobacterota > Desulfobacteria > Desulfobacterales > Desulfatirhabdiaceae > Desulfatirhabdium. The sequence continues at coordinate 2,318 of CAZJXF010000072.1, forward strand.
TTCATGGCCTCGGGCCGGTTGATCGTGATCCAGGCGATGCCATCCTTTACGTCGAGATCGACGAAGCGGAAGGCGAAGGGTTTTCCGATCTGCTTTTGCTTTTCGAGGATGGCCGGCATCTTGAAATCGGGATATTTCTCGCAGATGGCCTGCACCACCCGACAGGTTTCGTCGATGCCGATCTTGTTCATCAATTCGAAGGGCCCCAGTGCCCAACGAAGACCGATCTTGGCCCCCCGATCCGTATCCTCGATGCTGGCTACTCCTTCATCCACCAGAGCAGCGGCAACCCCGAGGCAAACCCCGTACATGCGATCCGTGACCGCTTTCACCTTGGTTTCGTCGACGGTTCCCCCCAACGGCCAGTTTTCCTTCTTCTCCATCTGGGCCTTCAAGGTCTTGCAAGGCGCGTAGAACGGGCCCAATTCGTTGCCGAGAGTGGTGGCCGCATGAACGGCGATGGGGATGCCGGTGACGTTCATCAGCTCGAAGGGGCCCATGCCGATCCGGAAGGCTTTCTTGCAGGCTTCCTCGATGGTGGGGATGTCCGCCACACCTTCTTCGAGCAGGCGGACGGCCTCGTTCAGGAAGGGCACAAAGAAACGGTTGACGGCAAAGCCCGGGGCGTCCTTTACGAGGATGGCCGTCTTTCCGTGGAGTTTGGCCGCCAGCAGGGATTTTTCGATGGTTTCGGGACTTGTGGTTTCGTGCGGGATGACTTCAAGAAGGCGGTTTTTGGCGGGATGATAAAAATAATGCAGCCCGATGAATCTGTCGGGTCTCGATGTCTGGGCCGCGAATTCCCGGACATAGAAGCTCGATGTGTTGGTCGCCAGGATGGTTTTGGGTTGACAGACGGTATCGAGTTTCTTGAAGAGATCGCTCTTGACGTTCTTGTCTTCGAATACGGCTTCGATGACCAGATCTGCGTCCGCCACCCGGCTCAAATCGGTCGTGGCTTCGATTCGGCCCAGAGTTTCGTCGACTTTTTCCCGGGTGAACAGTTTGCGTTCAATGCCCTGTTCGAGAATCGTCCGGATGGTATTCAACCCCCGTTGAACGAAGGCTTCCTGCGTATCGATCATGACGACCGGAATGCCCTCCTGGGCGATCTTCTGGGCGATACCGCTGCCCATGTTTCCTGCCCCGATGACACCGATTTTGTTGATCTGGGCCATACATCCTCCTTTTTCTTCGTCGGTAAGTCCCACCTACGTGTGGGCGAGATCGGTTATGCGTTTTTCCAGACCGGTTTGCGTTTTTCGTAGAAACTGGCGATTCCTTCGAGGGTATCTTGGGTTTTCATGAGCCGGTTCAGGAAGAGGTGAGAGACACCGGAGACGGCTGCCGGAAAGGCCGTGCCGAGATGCTGTCGGACAGCCGTTTTGTTGAGCTTCAGAATGAGGGGGCTCGAAGCCCGGAAATCGGCCAGCAGCTTTTCCACACTGCCCTCGAAAGCGTCCGCCTCGACGACACGGCTCACGAATCCCATCGTCAGGGCTTCATCAGCCGTGTAGCTTTTTCCGGAAGTGCAGATTTCGATGGCTTTCGATACGCCGACCAACTCCGGAAGGCGGATGGCTGCATATGGCGGGAAGAATCCCAATCGAACCTCGGGTTGTCCGAAAACCGCCTTTTTCGAAGCCAGAACGATATCGCAGGCAATGGCCACTTCCATGCCGCCGCCCAGACATGCTCCCTGAACGGCTGCGACGGTCGGAATGTCGAGCGCATGGATGCGCTGAAAAATGCCGTTGAAGGTATCGATCATGGCGTCCACAAGTTCGGGTTTGTGATCTCCGACATCGACACCTGCGCACCAGCTGGGTCCGTTGGCCAGCAACACCATGCATTTCAGGCCCGGATCGGCGGCGATGCGATCCAACACGGCATTGAGCTCTTGCATCATGGCTATGTTGAACACGTTGTGCTTGGGCCGATCCAGCGTCACCTTGGCTACGGCATCCACCACTTCATATCGGATCGTTACAGCATCACTCATCGCATTCTCCTTCGTTTCTCCTAATGAGGGTCACCGCTATCGGATCGCTCGTTCTCTTACCGGCTTGTCGATAGAGGGGGGCATGGGGATGCCGGTAGTGCCCCTGCCACGCAGTGGATGGAAGAAAACCATCCATCCACTGCCCACTGCCCACTACCGACTGCCCACTACCCACTGCCGACGAGATCAATTCTCCCGACGGATGATCGTTGCCGCTGTCACGCCGCCGCCGCCGCAGATGGAGGCGCAGAGAATCTCTTTATCCAATCGCTTCAATGCGTAATATCCGGTAACCAGGATACGGCATCCACTGATGCCGGTCGGATGTCCCAGAGCGATGGCGCCGCCGTGAACGTTTAGAATGGACATGTCGAGGTTCAGTGTGTTGACGTTGGTCAGGACCTGGGAAGCGAAAGCCTCGTTGATCTCGAAAAGATCGATGTATTTCAAGGTCATTCCGGCTTTCTTCAGAACCATGGGGATGGCGACACCCGGTCCTTCTCCCATTGTGGCGGGTTCGACGGCCGCATGGGCGCAGGCGACGATGGAAAAGAGGGGTTTGGCGCCGATGGCTTTGGCGATATCCCGGGTGGTCACGACAACGGCGCAGGCCCCGTCGCTCAATCCACAGGAATTGCCTGCGGTGACACTGCCACCCTTACGGAAGGAAGGAGGAAGCTTGGCCATCTTCTCCAGATCGGCATCATAGCGGATCGTTTCATCTTTGGTGAACAGGGTCGGCGCATCACCTTTTTTGGCCGGAGGAACTTCAATCGGGGTGATTTCTTCGTTGAACCATCCTTCCTTCTGAGCGACGGCCGCCTTGTTGTGGCTTCCGGCCGCATACCGATCGAGGTCTTCCCGTTTCAAACCGTATTTTTCCACCAAGTTTTCAGCCGTCTCGCCCATTCCCTGACCGATCAGCGGATCGATCGAGTCGCTCCATCCATCTTCGATGGTCTTCGGTCCCATCCGAAAGCCCTGCCACCGAACCCCTTTGAGCAGATACGGAATGGTGCTCATCGAGTCCATGCCGCCTGCCACCACGATGCGGCTGTCTTCGAGCATGAGGGCCTGGGCGGCCAGCTGAACGGCCCGCATGCCGGAAGGGCAGGCCATGTTGAGGGTGTTGGTGGGAACCGAGATGGGGATGCCCGCCCGAACACTGGCGGTTCGGGAAGGATTGGGGCCGTTTCCGGCCTGCCTGCAGGAACCGTAGATGACTTCGGAGACATCCTTACCTTCGATGCCGGCGCGCTTCAGGGCCTCTCGAATGGCTATGGCTCCCAGGTCGTAGGAAGGAATATCCTTGATGGTACCGCCGAAGCGCCCCATAGGAGTTCTGACGGCACTGATGACAACGATATCGGAAAGTGCAATGGTCATGGTAAGCCTCTTGTGTGTGTCCTATAATGGTCAGGTGAGAGGTTCAGGGTGTGTCGGACGAACAGGCGCGTTCTTCATGGCGGTCATCTCCGCGATAGCGGGGGCAAGAAAAGGCCGCTTTCTGAATCTTCACTCCCTGCTGTCGATAGGTCTTATCTTGCCGAAATACCCGCCACTTTTCCCTCGACAGCGACTGCCCTCTATGTCCTATTCGTCCTATTTTGCCTATTGCCCCTCATTTGCTCTAAATATACTGCCCTCCGTCCACCTTGATCACCTCTCCCGTGACATGTCGGGCCTTGTCCGAGGCCAGAAAGACGATGACGTTGGCCACATCCTCCGGAAGGCCGAGGCGTTTGAGGACGATTTCGTTCATGGCCAGATCGACGATTTTCTGGTAGGCTTCCGACTCCCGGAGCATAGCGGTTTCGATCAGGCCCGGAGCTACAGCGTTCACGTTCACGTTGAAGGGGCCGAGCTCCTTGGCAAGGGCCTTCGTGTATCCGATGATGCCGGCCTTGGAGGCGGAATAATTGGACTGGCCGAATTTTCCCCGCATTCCGTTGATGGAGGTGATGTTGACGATCTTGCCGTATTTCTTGTCTTTGAAAATGGGGGCTGTATGGCGGACGAAGTTGAAATATCCCTTGAGGTTGACCTCGATCACCCGATCCCACTGTTCCTCGGTCATCTTCCAACTGACGCCGTCCCAGTTCATCCCGGCGTTGTTGACCAGGATATCGAGAGTGCCGAAGGCATCGAGGGCTTCTTTTACGGTTTTTTCGGCTTCCGCAAACTTCGAGATGTCGCACTGAACGGCGATCGCTTTTCGACCCATGGCGATGATTTCGTCCCGAACACGGAAAGCCTCCTCTGCATGTTTGCGATAGGTCAGGCAGACGTTGGCTCCTTCCTTCGCCAGCCCGAGGGAGGTCGCCGTTCCGATTCCCTGGGAGCCGCCGGTCACAAGTGCACATTTTCCTTCCAGCAACATATTGCCTCCTCAGGAAAGGGGTTTTCCCAAAACTGCAGCCATTAGTTCTTCGTCAAAGGGGGAAGCGTTGGCCAGACGTCTTCGGTATTCCAGAAAATCGATCGTATCCTTGCCGGTGATCTTCTTGGTGTTGAAGGCATTGAAGCCGAGGAAGGCTTCCGTGGCCATATTGGCCGCCAACCAATGGCGATTGATGATCTTGGCCTGGTCCCAGAAGAATTTCTTTTTCAGACGGATGCCGTCTATGCTCTTAATGAGGCAGCCGGGGAAGAGATTGGCAAATGTCCACAAAATGGTGTTCACCTCGGCATCGAGCTTTTCGAAATCGGTTTTGGCTGTTTTGAGGTATTCTCTGGCCTGTTTGGCGGGATCTCCCGTCTTGAATTCGCCGTAGACGATTTCACCGTCTTCGACATAGGTGTCGGTGACGATCAGGGGATTTCGCACCCATTTGCCGTTTTCCCGGATGACGGGGACACATTTGGATATGAGGCCGAGCCGCTTCATCTTATAGGCGCTCCAGAGCTCGCAGGACACACAATTCCACATGGCCAATTCCATCGGGAGCATCCAGGGCAGAAAATCCGTGCTGCCACCGTCTGGTGCCGAACCGTGCCTGGGACCTGCCTGCCCGAAAATCGCCAGATCGCTCGAAAGCGTGAGATCGCAGGCCATGCCGATTTCCTGACCGCCGGCGACCCGCATCCCGTTCACCCGACAAATGGTCGGCTTCTTGCAATTGAGGATGCTGTCCACCATGCCGTTGAACAGGTCCATGTACTGACCGTAGGCGTTGGGGCGTCGGGCATAGTATTCCGCATACTCCTTCGTGTTGCCGCCCGTACAGAAGGCCTTGTCGCCGACAGCCGTGAAGACGGCCCCAACAACGGAATCGTCGGCCGATGCTTTCTGAAAGCCGGCAATGACCCCTTTGACCATTTCAGTGGTATAAGAATTGTATTGGGCGGGGTTGTTCAGGATGATCCATGCGGAATAGAGACCTTCCACCGGATGGCCCTTGGGATCGAGAATGGGTTTCTTTTCGAAAATCACCCCTGGAGCCTGTGTGGAAAAGTGTTCGTCTCCCCACAACAAATGATTCTTTTCGCCGGATTCTCTCGGCAGCCAGCTTAAATCGGCCATGTTTCCATCTCCTTTCGTTGTAACGATCATAATGTCCCTCAGAAAGACCTCGCCCCGGTATAGCTAATCCGTATTCACGTTTAAGCTACATTGCAGCTATACCGATTTTTGTCAAGAAAAAATTCGGGGAGGGGGAGAAAGAATAGGACCTATAAGTCCTATAGGTCGTATAGGTCCTATTATCCTGAACAGGCCCCTGATAGCCGATTTTGGTTGATCTTTTCCAATCATTGAGGCTAAAGAACGAGTCGGCCCTTGAGGATCATTTCTTCATCGCTTTGGAACGATTTCATGAAGACGACGGCTGCTCGATACGGTTTTCTCATCTTTCTGGGAGACATCCTGCTGACCCTTGCAGCGACCCAGGTATCCTCGTTAATCCGTTTTGAACCCGGTTTCAATGTGTTTGCCGAGCATACGGGGGCAACGGTCTTCACGATCGTTATCTATATCATTTCGCTGTATATCCTCGACCTCTATGATCTGTCTCATTTCAGCTTGTTCGAAATTTCAAGCCGCATCCTCGGAGCCGTTATTCTGGCAGGTGTCTTTTCGACCCTGGTATTCTACACGTTGTCCCACTGGCGATTCGGCCGGGGGATCTTTTTGCTTCAACTGGCCTTGTCCTGGATCGGATATCTGTTGTGGCGAATCGCCCTGAAGAACAGCGTCTATCGCCAAGCCATGCAGCAACCCATCGTCGTCATCGGCGCAGGAGAATGCAGCCGGGATGTCATCGATGTCCTGGAAAACAGCGGGTTTCCTTTTCGGATTCTCGGATTTCTCGATGACGAGCCCTGTCTTCAGAACCCGCCCGTTCCGGAATGTCGGATGCTGGGTACACCGGACCAGCTTGGATCGGTTCTCGCTGACTTTCCGGACGCCCTCGTCATTCTTGCGAAACCCGAGCGTCGCGATCCAAAGCTGATTCAGCAGATGCTCCAAGCCAAGATGAAGGGTGCCGAGGTTATCGACATTACCGTATGCTATGAACAGCTTGCCGGGCGCATTCCCATTCGGTATCTTCGAGATGAATGGTTGCTGTGCGCCGAAGGATTTCATCTGGTTTCCAAACGAATCACTCAGAAGATCAAACGGATCACAGATGTCGGCTTTGCGGTGTTCCTTCTGGCTGTGACGGCACCTCTATGGGCGCTTACCGCCTTGGCCATTGTCGCAGAAAGCGGGAGACCGGTTTTTTACAGGCAGAAACGGGTTGGCTGGAAGGGGCGGGTCTTCGACATCCTGAAATTCCGTTCGATGGTTGCCGATGCCGAGGCTGTGGGGCGGCCGGTTTGGGCCTCGGAAGGCGATCCGCGCATTACCCGGGTCGGTCGGGTCATTCGTGCCCTTCGTATCGATGAACTACCGCAGATCATCAACATCCTGAAGGGGGACATGAGCCTCATCGGTCCCAGACCCGAGCGTCCGGAGTTTGTTTCCGAACTCGAAAGCCAAATTCCCTATTATGGTCTTCGGCATTCCGTTCCGCCCGGCATTACAGGTTGGGCACAGGTCAACTATCCTTACGGCGCATCCATCGAGGATACGGTCCGCAAGCTCGAATATGACTTGTATTACGTCAAGAACATGTCTTTTTATCTGGATCTCAAAATCTGTTTGTTGACCGTGGGCGTTGTGTGGTTCGGTCACGGTGCCCGATAGGAGAACCCATCCATGAACGATCAGCATGCCGGAATTCTGATTGTAGGTGCGGGGATTGTAGGGATGACGACTGCCCGGGAATTGATCCGTCGGGGTTTGGATCACATCCTGATCATCGATAAGGAGTCGGAACCCGGCAAACACGCTTCCGGTCGTAACAGCGGGGTGCTGCATGCCGGCATTTATTACGCTCCGGATAGTCTGAAGGCCCAATCCTGTCTGAACGGAAACCGCCTCATGAAAGCCTACTGTCGGGAAAAGGGATTGCCTCTTCTGGAAACCGGAAAGGTGGTTGTCGCCCGATCCGAAGCCGAACTGGAGACGCTTCAGACCCTTTACACCCGAGCACGTGCCAATGGCGCACGGGTTTCCCTCATTTCCGAAAAAGAATTGGCACGCATCGAACCGAACGCCAGAACCTGCAGGACGGCGCTGTTGTCCCTCGATACGGCCGTGGTTGACCCGAAGCTGATTTTGGCCCGATTGCAGCAGGATCTCGAAGAGACCGGCAAGGTCCAATTCCGTTTTCAAACGAAGTTTATCGATGTGGAAGGGGATCACCGGATTCGGACATCCGGAGGATCGATGACCTACGATCGGCTGATCAATACCGCTGGATCCGGGTGTGAACGGGTGGCTCAGGCTTTCGGATTGGCCTTCGAATACCGCATGGTGCCGTTCAAGGGCATCTATTACAAGCTGGTACCGGAAAAGAACCATTTGGTGAAGGGAAGCATCTATCCGGTTCCCGACATCCGCAATCCCTTTCTTGGGGTTCATTTTACCCGAAATGTGCACGGGGATGTCTATGTCGGGCCTACGGCCATTCCGGCTTTCGGCCGGGAGAACTACGGCATGGTTTCCGGCATCGACGCCGAGGCCCCGCGGATCCTGCTGACCGACGCAGCCCTGTTTTTCACCAACCCGAAATTCCGCTCCGTGGCCCTCACCGAGCCTCGGAAATACTTTCTTCCTTGGTTTTTTCGAGATGCTGCAGCCCTCGTGCATTCCCTAGATCCCGATGACCTGATGCCCAGCCCGAAGGTCGGCATCCGCCCCCAGCTGGTCAACTGGAAGACTCGGGAACTGGTCATGGATTTCATGATGGTTCAAGACCACAACACCCTCCACGTGCTCAATCCCATTTCCCCCGCCTTCACCAGCTCCATGGATCTGGCGAAAACCATTGCAGACCGGATCGAATCGGATTATTCTACAAAGTTCAAAGATGCGTAGTGCGGAGGTGCGGTTTTTCCCAGCACCAACCCCTTTTATGGAGTCGAGAAACGCTGGAAACCATCGTCCCCGGCCGCCGCATCAGCTGTTCATGTACGGTCGAGTGCACCTCCTTGGCCTTACACCCTGAAAGATGAATGTCATGGGAGCAGCCTTTGTCGAAACAGAAGCCATCCCCTTTTCTCCTGACTTCTGACTTCTGACTCCTGACTCCTGACTTCTGCCTCCTGTTTTCACGATCCAATTCCTTTTTCCCCCTATCCTGGGGAATGGGGATGATGGCTCATTCAAGGAAGAACCGAATGATGTTGAATTTTTTGACCAAGGTGTTTGGGAGTAAAAACGATCGCGAAATCCGTCGGATCGCGCCTCTCGTCGACCGGATTAACGGCCTCGAAGCCGATCTCAAACCCCTTTCGGACGAGGCGCTCCGCAACAAGACGAACGAATTCCGCTCCCGGATCGAACATGGTGAGCCGCTCGACGATCTTCTGCCCGAAGCCTTCGCTGTGGTTCGGGAGGCTTCCGTCCGAACCCTCGGCATGCGCCATTTCGATGTGCAGTTGATCGGCGGTGTCGTGCTGCATCAGGGAAAAATCGCAGAAATGAAGACCGGTGAAGGAAAAACCTTGGCCGCCACCCTCCCTGCCTACTTGAATGCCCTCGAAGGCAAAGGTGTGCACATCGTCACGGTCAACGACTACTTGGCCAAACGCGACACCGAATGGATGGGAAATATCTATCGATTTCTCGGCCTTTCGGTCGGCTGCATCCTGCACGGGCTCGATGACAACCAGCGCAAACAGGCCTACGGGTCCGACATCACGTACGGAACCAACAACGAATTCGGCTTCGATTATCTGCGGGATAACATGAAGTTCACCCTGGATCAGGTCGTCCAGAGGGAGCTCCATTATGCCATCGTGGATGAAGTCGACAGCATCTTGATCGACGAGGCCAGAACACCGCTTATCATTTCCGGACCCGCCGAAAAGTCCACCTCTCTCTATTACGATGTGAACGCCATCATTCCCCGCCTCCAGAAGGATCGGGATTATACGATCGACGAAAAGGCCAAGACCGTCGTTCTGACGGAAGAGGGGGTGGCGAGGGCAGAGAAGCTTCTCGGTGTGGAAAACCTCTACGATCCCCGCAACATCGAGACCCTTCACCACATCAACCAGGCCTTGAAGGCCCATACCTTGTTCAAACGGGATGTGGACTATATCGTGAAGGACGGCGAGGTGATCATCGTTGATGAGTTCACCGGACGGCTGATGCCAGGACGTCGCTACAGCGAAGGGCTCCATCAGGCCCTCGAAGCCAAGGAAAATGTCAAGATCGAAAACGAGAACCAGACCCTTGCGACGATCACCTTCCAGAACTATTTCCGGATGTACGACAAGCTGGCGGGCATGACCGGGACGGCGGACACGGAAGCGGCGGAATTCAAGAAGATCTACAATCTCGATGTAGTCGTCATTCCCACCAACAAACCCATGATCCGGATCGATCATCCGGATGTCATCTACAAGACGAAAAAGGAGAAATACGAGGCCGTTCTCGACGAAATCGAAACACTCTACCGCAAGGGGCAGCCGGTTCTGGTCGGCACCATTTCGATCGATGTATCGGAAAGCCTCAGCAAGAAACTGGCCCGCCGCGGCATTCCCCATGAAGTGCTGAACGCCAAAAACCACGAGAAGGAGGCCCAGATCATCGCCATGGCGGGGCAGAAGGGGGCTGTCACCATTTCGACGAACATGGCGGGCCGTGGAACGGACATCGTCCTGGGTCCCGGGGTGACGGAATTGGGGGGGCTGCATATTCTGGGGACGGAACGACATGAAAGCCGCCGCATTGACAACCAGCTGCGGGGCCGCTCCGGTCGTCAGGGCGATCCGGGGTCGAGTCGCTTCTATCTGGCCTTGGAAGACGATCTCTTGCGGATTTTCGGCGGGGAGCGCATGAGTTCGATGATGGAAAAACTTGGCATGCAGGAAGGCGAGCCCATCGAGCACAAGCTCATCAGCCGGGCCATCGAAAATGCCCAGATGAAGGTCGAGGCGCACAATTTCGATATCCGCAAGCATCTACTCGAATATGACGACGTGATGAACCAGCAGCGGGAGGTCATCTATCGCCACAGGCGGGAGGCCATGAGCCAGAAGGACCTCAAACCGGCCATTCTCGATATGATCCGAGAGCGGGCGAGCGTTCTTGCAGGCATGTATGCAGACGAGAAGACCGCTCCTGAAGAATGGGACTGGAAGGCCATCCGGGAGGCCGTCTTCAAACAGTTTCATTTCCTGCCGGAAAACCTGACCGCAGACGCACTCGATACGGCGGACGCTGACGGCCTTGGCACCTGGATCGCCGAGGCCGCCCTGGCGCGCTACGAAGAGCGGGAGGCTGTCATCGGCAGCACGGACATGCGGCAGCTCGAGCGCTACGTCATGCTCCAGACGGTGGACAATCTCTGGAAGGACCACCTGCTGTCGATGGACCATCTCAAGGAAGGCATCGGTCTTCGGGGGTATGCCCAGCAGAATCCGCTGCTCATCTATAAAAAGGAAGGCTTCGAGATGTTTCAGGCCATGATCGAGCGGATTCAGGAAGAGACGGTCGGTATCCTGTTCCGGATCGAGATTGCCGAACCCGAGCAGCTTCAAGAGGTTCATTGGCCCAAGGAACAACAAATGGTTTTTTCCGCCGGGGGATCCGGCGAAAAGCCCGCCCGGCAACCCATCAAACGCAGTCAGGCCAAGGTCGGCCGAAACGATCCTTGTCCCTGCGGCAGCGGGAAGAAGTATAAGAAGTGTTGTGGGAAATAACCGGCGCGCCCTCCCCTTCCATGCTCAGGCCCGGAAATACCCCACAATCATGGGTATAGCGACTTTTTGCGAGTCCATCATCCATGCCTGTTTGCCCTACCAAGCCACGCAGACGAGGAAGGTTGGTATGACACTCCCTGGGACCCATTTCGAGGAAGAAGTCTCCTCCGAACAGGAGGAGCAACTTACCGAGCCGCCTCTGTACAAGGTGATCCTTCTCAACGACGACTACACCACCATGGAGTTCGTTGTCGAGATTCTGATGAGCGTTTTCCAGAAGACGATCGAGGAGGCCACGACCATCATGCTTGCCGTCCATCGACAGGGCTCCGGTGTTGCAGGGGTCTATCCGTACGAAATTGCAGAAACCAAGGTCGATACGGTGCACACCCTGGCCCGTGAAAACGGCTTTCCCTTGCGCTGCACCCTGGAGCCGGAATGAATCCCACAGCTTCCATCCGCCTTTTCGACAGTCATTGCCATCTCGATGATCCTTGCTACGATGCCGACCTGGAAGCCGTTCTCGAACGGGCCAGGCAAGCCGGTGTCGCCGGAATCATGATCGCGGGCATCGATCGAAAAACCTCCGAGAAAGCGCTACGAATCGCCAGCCGGTATCCGATGGTCTTCTGTGCGGTCGGGTTCCATCCCCACGACGCAAAATCCTGCACCGACCAAGACATTGATGCATTGAAGGCGTTGGCCGGCCACGACCGGGTGAAGGCTTGGGGAGAGATCGGCCTTGATTTCAACCGCATGTTTTCGACGAAGGCTGATCAGGAACACTGGTTTGTCCGTCAACTGGAAATTGCCGACGCATTGGATCTGCCGGTCATCTTTCACGAACGGGAAAGCGGCGGCAGGCTGATCGAAATCCTGAAACGGCACCATCGAAGGCGAGGGGACGGTGTGATTCACTGTTTCAGCGGGACCCGGGCAGAACTCGACACCTATCTCGAAATGGGCTACGCCATCGGCATCACCGGTATCGTGACCATTCAGGAGAGGGGCAAGGCCCTTCGGGAAATGTTGCGGACCATCCCGCTCGAGCGGATTCTCATCGAAACCGATGCCCCCTATCTGACACCTGCACCCGAAAAGAACCGATATCGAAGAAACGAGCCGGCATTTGTCCGCTCTGTTTTGAAAACCCTTGCATCGGTCGTAGAACAGCCGATACCTCTTCTGGCTGAAACCATCTGGCGAAATACCTGCCGGTTGTATCGTATCGACCCGGAAGTAGCGAACGACGAACAGCTCGACTGAATATGCTACGGACACGATTCGAACCGCCAACACCATGAACGACCTGTCCCGCAGGCTCAAAAAGATTCCATCGCCGACGCTTTTCCTGCTGAGCTTCGTTGCAACGATTCTTTTCGGCACGGTGGCGCTCAAGATCCCCTTTGCCGTTCAAACGCCCCTTTCCTGGATCGACGCTCTCTTTACGGCGACTTCCGCCGTCTGTGTTACAGGGCTGACCGTCGTCGACACGGGTACGACCTTCACCGCTCTGGGGCAATGTATCCTGCTGATGCTCATTCAGGTCGGCGGCCTGGGGTTGATGACCCTGACGGTATTCTTTTTTCGCCTGCTGGGGATGAGCGTTTCCATCCAGCATCGAATGATCATGCAAGAGACATTTTCTGCGGCACCTCGGCGGGAGCTGCTTCTTCTGCTGAAATCGATCCTCATGTTCACTGCAGTGAACGAGCTGGCGGGTGCCTTGATTCTCACCCTGTATTGGTGGGGGGAGTTCCCATTCGGGCAAGCCCTCTATTTCGGTGTTTTCCATGCGGTTTCGGCTTTCTGTAACGCCGGTTTTTCGCTGTTTGCAGACAACCTCGTACCTTACCGGGATGCGGTTGTCGTCAACCTGACCGTTGCATCGCTCATCGTATTGGGAGGTATCGGTTTTCCGGTCGTCTATGACCTGTACCAGTTCCTGCGGATGCGGCATCACAAAAGGGTCAAACTTTCCCTGCAAACCCGGACGGTACTGACCACAACGATTCTTCTGATTGCCGGCGGATCGCTGCTGTTTTTCTGGTTCGAACGGAACAAAACCCTTCAATCGCTTCCCCTGTCTACGGCTGTTCTGGCTTCGGTGTTTCAATCGATTACGGCCCGGACCGCCGGTTTCAATACCCTGGATCTCAGCCAGCTTGGGGAGCCGGGAGCGCTGCTCTTGATGGTTCTCATGTATATCGGTGCATCTCCCGGTTCCTGTGCCGGAGGGATCAAGACGACGACCGTGAGCATCTTGTTTTCGGCCCTGTGGAATCGGTTGCGGGGCCGCTGGGCGACCCAGCTTTTCCATAAGAACGTCACCGAGGAGATGATGAAGAAAAGCCTGTCGATTCTGGGCCTCTCCATTTTCTTCATTATCCTCGTCTTCTTCGCGGTTCTGGTGTTTCAGCAGTCCATTGCGCTCCCCGAACCGGGGGCATCCGACACATTCCGAGTCTATCTTTTCGAAGTGCTCTCCGCTTTCGGAACCGTAGGCCTTTCTATGGGGGCCACCTCGGTCTTGAGTACGGGTGCAAAATGGTCGCTGATCGTCATCATGCTGATCGGGAGGGTGGGCGTCATCGGCTTTTCCTATGTGTTCACGCCCAAACAGACCCAAGTCGAAGTCACCTATTCGGAAGAACCCATCATGATCGGGTAATGAACCATGCGCAAAAAACGATTTGCCGTCATCGGCCTTGGAAAATTCGGGTATCATGTAGTCAAGAGTCTGTTCGAGGAGGGCCATGAAGTGATGGCGATCGATCAGGACAGGAACAAGGTTCAGGAAATCGATCCCTACTGTACCGAAGCCATTGTTATGGATGCGACGGACAAGGAAAAATTGGCGGCTCTCGGGCTTGAGGAAATGGACAGTGTCGTGGTGAGCGCCGGAGAGAAAATCGCGAACAGCATTCTCATCTGCCTACACTTGCAGGAGCTCGGAGTGAAGAAAATCCTGGCGAAGGCCATGGATGACGATCACGAGAAAATCCTGCGTCGGGTTGGAGCCACCGAGATCATCCGACCCGAAATGGCCATGGCCATCCGGGTGGCCAGGGGGCTTTCCACCCCGAACATTCTCGATTTCATCCCTTTGGCGGAGGATTACGATCTGCTGCAGGTCGATCCGCCCAGGCCGTTCATCGGGAAAACACTTCGGGAACTCGATTTGCGAGCGAAATACAATATCCACATCATCGGCATCAAGGAACTGGTTCCCGAAAACTTCATCCTCGTTCCTCCGGCGGACTTTCGGATCAAGGACAGCGATATCTTGATCATGTTGGGGAAGACACAGGATATCCGGAAGATCAAGGAATTGAAGTGAGACGGCTTCGCAAAAAGGCCGGCAGCTGGAACGCCATTCGGCTGAATGCCAGGGAACCGAAAAGGTCGCGACACCCTAGTCTATGCGAGATTTTTCTTTGATTTCTTTTATTACCAAATAGATATCTAAGATTGCCATCATAAATCGTTGCCCACTTTTTTGGAGCATGATACGATGAATTCCAAAACAGGAGGACGATTATGAGCCAAACAATTACAGTACGCTATGAAAACGGAGTTTTTTTCCCTCTGGAAAAAGTGTCCTTGCCGGAACATACCATCATTCGGCTGGTTCTTCCGGATAGACCACCAAGGAGATCCGGAAAGCAGCTCAAGGGGTCACTATCTGGAATGGATATTCATATTGACGAGCAGGACATTCGATCCGTCCGTTCCGATATGTGGAAAAACTTCCCGCGAGACATTTCATGAAAGACGGCCTTCTTCTCGATACTCATGTTGTCATCTGGTACCTGGTCGATCCAGACAGACTGAGCCCCGCAGCTACCACTGCAATTGATTCCGCATTTGATAGGAATGCTTCGTTGTTTGTGAGCGCGATCTCTTTGGTGGAGATTGTTTATCTGGCTGAAAAAAGACGTATTCCGGAAGAGGCCGCAGCAGCCATCATTAAAACCGTGACCAATGACTATGGATTTACGGTCGTTCCGATAGACATTGCGGTTATTCGTAACCTTTCTTGCATCCCTCGAGAGAACATACCTGATATGCCGGATCGGATTATTGCAGCAACTGGAAAAATGTTGGAAGTGCCTCTTGTCACCAAAGATCATCTGATCATTTCATCGAATGTTACTACGATCTGGTAGAATTGTTTGACTTTGGGGTCGACAACCAACGTACGCCGCAACGACGAGGGATGCAGCACGACACAGCACCCGACCTTTTTGCGAAGCCGCCACGACTTGATGGTCTCGCAAAAAGTCAGATGCTTTTGGTTGACCCGCAGGAGAGCGGGTGCATTTTGCTTGCGCAGCGGAAAAACTCAG
>CAZJXF010000073.1:0-17481 GCA_964549995.1 uncultured Desulfatirhabdium sp.
TAGGATCGGGCGGATGGCCAAGATGGAAACGATGGCTTTCTGAAAGGCAACGTCCGGATGTTCCATTCAAAACAGATAAAGTGCGTCCGCCCGATCCAACGATCTCCGGCTGCTTCAAACACGTTTCCGCAGCTTCGCAAAACCCCCCCCCCCTCCTGCTGAAAGCCCGGCATTGGAAGGAAATCGGTAAGAGGCGACTTTTTGCGAGTCCATCATGATTCTGGCTTCTGACTCCTGACTCCTGTCTTCTGACTTCTGACTTCTGACTTCTGACTCCTGTCTTCTGACTTCTGACTCCTGTCTTCTGACTTCTGACTTCTGACTTCTGACTCCTGACTCCTGACTTCTGACTCCTGACTCCTGTCTTCTGACTTCTGACTCCTGTCTTCTGACTTCTGACTTCTGACTTCTGACTTCTGACTTCTGATATTGACTTTCTCAAAAGAGCTATCCGACTGGTTACACGTCCCCGATGATTTTTCGTGCAATGGTTGCGGGATCGTCGTATGGTATGGCTATGGAAACCGAACGACCTGTAATGGCTTCTGAAAAGCGCATCAAGCGCCATGTGCTCGGGAAAACCCATGGGTTTTTCGCCGTGTGTGCGCCTGGGTTGGCAGGGGTCTGCGATTCGGAACTGGCCGAAATCGATGCACTTCACGACATCGATCGGTGTGTATCCGACGAGGGGGTCGCTTTTCAGGGAAGGCTCGCCGGATGCTATGCCGCCAACCTCTGGTGCCGGACGGCCACCCGTGTTCTGATGCGGCTGCACACCTTTGACAGCCTTACTTTTTCGCATTTTTTCAATCAATGCAAGCATTTTTCATGGGAGCTTTTCCTGCGGCCCGACATCCCGGTGGATGTTCGGGTCGCCACCCACCATTGCAGGTTGCACCACAGCGAGGCCCTCGCCCATCGCCTCTTCGAGAGCGCCTCCGAACGGCTTCCCGGACTGAAGCGGGCGGAGGATCACCCGAATGCGTCGATGCCTCAGCGGATTTTCGTCCGCGGGGTGGATGACCGTTTTATCCTCTCGATCGATGCGAGCGGACTTCCTCTCTACAAGCGTGGCATCAAAACGGATGTGGGAAGGGCCCCGCTTCGGGAAACGCTTGCCGCCGGTCTGCTGCGACTTGCCGGATATGACGGCGGCTCCTTCCTGCTCGATCCCATGTGTGGATCGGGCACTTTTTCGCTGGAAGCGGCGATGATGGCCCGAAACGTGCCGCCTGGATGGGTGAGAACGTTTGCCTTCGAACAATGGCCGGCATTTCGGCCGTCGCAATGGACCCACCTGCGCCGAGAAGCCCTGTCCCGCATGGACTTCGATCGACCGCTCGCCGTCCTGGCGGCGGACAAGCGTTTAGCGGCATGTGAACGGCTGGAGAGCGTATGTCGGGAATACGGGTTTTTGAAGGACATCCAGGTGGCCTGTATGGACGTGTTCGATATCCAGCCCAGAACGCTCGGCTCTCGCCCCGGGATCGTCGTTCTGAACCCGCCCTACGGCATCCGAATCGGCAGTGAAGTGCGCATTCCTTCGCTGTATCGAGAAATGGCCCGGAAGCTGACGCTGGATTTCAGCGGATGGCGTCTTGTCTGGATTTCTCCGGATCCGCCTGCCTTGAAGCTTGCAGACAGCCGTGTATACCGGTTTTTTCACGGAGGGCTGTGGCTGAAAGCCGTCATCGGCAGAATCGGATGAAGGCCGGAACCTTGATCGTATCGAAGGAGTGTATCGAAGATCGTTGACTTTACGTGATAAATGTGAAATTTTACGCTCTTCATGTTATCGTTCAAAGAAACGCGAACATCATGAAAATCTTATAGATAGACCTCGGGAGCTTTCCATGGATTCCACTCGAACCGCTTCATCCTTTCAACACCCCGACGTCACCCCCGACATGCTCCAGTCCATCGATCGTATCATCGCCGAGAATCGAGACAAATCGGGTTCCGTGATCGCCGTCTTGCGAGAATGTCAGAATATCGTCGGCTATCTTCCCGTCGAATTGATCGACTACATCAGCACCGGTCTCAACCTGCCCAAAAGCCATGTCTATGGCGTGGCATCCTTTTATGCGCTCTTCTCCATGAAACCCAAAGGCAGGCACATGATCAAGGTCTGTTTGGGAACGGCCTGCTATGTGAAGGGCATCAAGGAAGCCCTCGCCCGCATCAAGAACACCTATCACCTCACGGAAGGCGGCACATCCGAAGACCGGCGGTTTTCCCTCGAAGCCGTCCGATGTCTCGGGGCCTGCGGGCTGGCGCCGGTCATGGTGGTCAACAAGGATACCCACGGGGCCATCAGCGCCGACAAGGTGATCGATATCCTCGAAACGTATGCATAACGGATGATGTACCCCATCTATGAAAATTTCCGAAATTCGTGACATTCTCAAGGCCGAAGTCCTGGTGGGAGGCAACAACCTGGATCAGGTGGTTGTGGGCGGCGGCGCGGCCGATCTCATGGAAGACGTTTTGGCTGCAGTCGCCAAGGGGGCGGCCATTCTAACGGGGTTGACCACCGAGCAGGTCATCCGAACCGCTCGCATCGCCGGAGTTGCCGTCGTCGTCTTCGTTCGCGGCAAGCGGCCCGACGCGCGAGTCGTCGAAATGGCCAAATCCTTCGATTTGCCGGTTCTCTTGACCCGCTATTCCCTGTTTGTGGCGTGCGGACGCCTGTATATGAACGGACTCCGGGGCCTCGACGGGTCCTGGTAATCAGGAGCTTTCAACATGTCGAATCTCACCATGATCGATTTGATGACGATCAAAGAAAAAGCCGTTCAGGAACTCGAATCGGATCAATTCATTCGATTGATGATTTGTGGGGGAACGGGATGCCATGCCACCGGGAGCATCACCCTGAAAACGGCTCTCGAGGCGGAAATCGAACAGCGCGGGCTGCAGCACAAGGTTCGGGTCATCGAAACCGGGTGCAACGGGTTCTGCGCCATGGGGCCGATTCTCGTGGTGCAGCCGGGCGGAATTTTCTACCAGAAAGTGCATGCCCCGGACGTTCCGGAGCTGATCGAACAGCAGATCGTCGCCGGAAAACCCCTCGAACGCCTCCTCTACAAAGATCCGGCTACCAAGAAACCCATCCCCCTCATGCACGACATTCCCTTCTTCGCCCACCAGACCACCATCGCCCTGCGCAACAAGGGGATGATCGATCCGGAAAACATCGAACACTACATCGCACGGGACGGCTATTTCGGAACGGCCAAGGCCCTGCTCCAAATGGAACCGGCCGACATCATCGCCGAGGTCAAGGCCTCCGGATTGCGGGGGCGTGGGGGCGCCGGGTTCCCTACGGGTGTCAAATGGGATTTTGCCTCCAAGAGCGAGGGAGATATCAAGTATGTGCTCTGCAATGCCGATGAGGGCGATCCGGGGGCCTTCATGGACCGAAGCATTCTCGAGGCCGACCCCCATGCCGTTCTGGAAGGGATGATCATCGCATCCAGGGCCATCGGCTCTCATCAGGGATACATCTATGCCCGAACCGAATATCCGTTGGCCATCCGTCGATTGGAGATCGCCATCCGCCAGGCTCGGGAGCTGGGGCTGCTCGGAAAGGACATTCTCGGATCGGGGCATGATTTCGATATCGAGATCTATCAGGGGGCGGGTGCGTTCGTATGCGGCGAGGAAACGGCCCTCATGCGCTCCATCGAGGGCAAACGGGGCATGCCTCGTCCCCGCCCGCCGTTTCCGGCACACAAGGGCTTGTGGGAAAAGCCGACCATCCTGAACAATGTCGAGACCTTCGCCAACATCGCCCAGATCATCGTCAACGGCGGCGCCTGGTATGCCTCGATGGGCACGGCCACGAGCAAGGGAACGAAGGTCTTTGCACTGTCCGGCGATATTTTCAACATCGGTTTGGTCGAGATTCCGATGGGCACCACCCTTCGGAAGCTCATTTACGATATCGGCGGCGGCATTCCGAACAAGAAGAAGTTCAAGGCCGTGCAGTTGGGAGGCCCATCGGGCGGATGCGTTCCGGAAGCCTATCTCGATACCCCCATCGACTACGAGGAAATCGCCAAGGTCGGCGCCATCATGGGCTCCGGTGGGGTCATCGTGATGAACCAGAACACCTGCATGGTCGACATGGCCCGATTCTTTATGGACTTCATTCAGGACGAATCCTGCGGCAAGTGCACCCCATGTCGGGAAGGCACTCGGAGGCTTCTCGAAATCCTGAAGAAAATCTGTGCTGGAGAAGGGGAGCCCGAAGACATCGAGAAACTGGAGGCTCTGTCTGCAACCATCAAGGAGACAGCCCTCTGCGGGTTGGGGCAGACGGGACCCAATCCGGTGCTTTCCACCCTGCGGTACTTCAGGGATGAGTATTACGCGCACATCCACGAAAAGCGATGCCCCGCCAAACGGTGCGTGGCCCTGCTCAAATTCGAAGTCGATCCGAATGTCTGTACGCAGTGCGGCAGCTGCTTCCGAAGCTGCCCGGCCCAGGCCATCACGTGGCAAAAGAAACAACCGGCGTACATCGACAAGGGCAAGTGTATCCAGTGCATGACGTGTTTCGAAAAATGCAAGTTCGATGCGATCTCTTAGGCGATAGGAAGAGCGATCTTTCGCCATGAAACACCTGCATAGCTTGGGGAGAATCCAATGATCGAAGCCGTACTCATGATGGGTGGACTGGGTGTGATCGTCGGAGCCGGGCTGGCTGCGGCGTCCAAGATCTTCTATGTGTATGTCGATCCGCTGATCGAAGCCATTGAAGGAGAGCTTCCCGGCGCCAACTGCGGCGGATGCGGGTTTGCCGGATGCAGTGCCAATGCGGCTGCCATTGCGGCCGGAAAATCCTCTCCGGATTCTTGTGTGGCCGCAAGCGCCGAGGTGGCCGAAGCCATCGCCAAACTGCTCGGGGTATCCGTCGGTGCGAAGGACAAGGAAATTTCCCGCCTCGGCTGCAGCTATAGTGTGGATCAAGCCGATACGAAATTCCGATATGACGGGGTGATGGACTGCCGGGCGGCCATGATGATGAACGGCGGCACGAAGGTGTGCGAAATTGGATGTCTCGGACTGGGAAGCTGTGTGAAAGCGTGCATGTTCGGTGCACTTTCCATCGGATCCGAAGGGCTTCCGGTCGTAGACGAAACCAAATGCACCGGGTGTGGCGCCTGTGAGCGGGTCTGTCCCAAACACATCATCCGGCTGAGCTCGATCACCCGACGGATTCTCCACGAATACACCACCGAAGACTGCACCACCCCCTGCCAGAGAACCTGCCCGGCGGGCATCGACATCGCCGAATACATCCGGCTGATCGGGCTTGGGCAGTACCATGAAAGCGTTCAGGTCATCAAGGAGCGAAATCCATTCCCTACGGTGATCGGCCGCATCTGCCCGAGGCCCTGTGAAACCCAGTGTAGGAGGCAACTTGCCGACGAGCCGGTGGCCATCAACGGATTGAAACGGTTTGCGGCCGATTACGAGCGTTCGAGCGGACAACGGATTCTGCCCCGGAAGGCGCCGGCAAGCGGCCGGAAGATCGCGGTTGTCGGCGGCGGAGTCGAAGGCTTGTCCGCGGCCTATTTCAGTGCCCGTCTCGGTCATTCGGTGACGGTGTTCGAGGCCACCGATCGTCTGGGAGGGCTTCTGCGGAGTGCGATCGCCCGCAACCGGCTGCCGTCGGACGTTCTCGACTGGGATATCGACGGAGTGCTCGAAATGGGTGTGGAAGCCCGGCTGAATACCCTCGTCGGAAACGATATCGGTTTTCTGGACTTGTTTGTTCAGGAAAAATTCGACGCGGTGCTTCTGGCATCGGGCGGATGGGATTCCCGGCTGGCCAGAGGGGCTGCAGGTCGGCTGGAGCAGCCCGTTCCCGGTTTGCATCTGCTCATCGATGTGCTTCGGCTTGCCGATGCCAAGGGGCTTTCCTGGAAAGGACATGTCGTCATCGCAGGCGGTGAGGCGGCAAGCCTCGCTGCGGCGGATCGGATCCGAAAGGCCGGAGCCGAGAAGGTCACCATCCTGTACCGGGAGGAGAAGGGGCAGTTGCCGTCATCGATCACTCAGGCCGAATTCCCCGAAGGGGTGTCCATTGTCTATCGTGCCGGAGTGCAGAAACTGAAGGGGGAAGGAAGCCGTCTCAAGGCCGTCGACTATGTCGATACAGGTAGCGGCATTACCCGGACGATGGCTGCCGATGTCCTGGTGCTGGGATCGGGCCGGTTCCCCGAGCTGATCGTCACCCCGGTTGTTTCGGCGGAGGAAACGGGATCACCGGCGAATGCCGAAGGGTTGACATGGGAAGCCATCGCCCCATATCGGCATCCCGATCATGCCGACGAGAAAGGGTGGTTGGGGGAAGGGGATGTACGGACCGATTTCAGCGGCGCCATTCGGGCGATCGCAGCCGGAAGACGAGAGGCGGCTTCGGTACATCAGCGCATGAACGGCATTCCGCTGAGCTTTCCCGAAACCATCCTGACCCCGCACAGCGTCTATCAGAATGTCGATCGCGTGACGTCCGTGGAACCGGCACCCCGCCAGATCATGCCGGTATCGGATCCGGACACACGCTATCCGGATACGGAAATCGAAATGGGTTTTACCGAGGAAATGGCCAAGGCCGAGGCGGCCAGATGCCTGCAGTGCGGGCTGATCTGTTATCGCAAATCGACGATGGCCGCAGCGGCCAACTAAGATGGTCTCGCAAAAAGTCCAACATATGATGGTCTCGCAAAAAGTCAGATGCTCTTGTTGAACCCGCAGGAGAGCGGGTGCATTTTGCTTGCGCAGCGGAAAAACTCAGCAGCCCGATCTCGTAGGATCGGGCGGATGGCCAAGATGAAAAAGATGGCTTTCTGAAAGGCAACGTCCAGATTTTCAATTCAAAACAGATGAAGCGCGTCCGCCCGATCCAACGATATCCGGCTGCTTCAAACACGTTTCCGCTGCTTCGCAAAACACCACCCGCCCTCCTGCTGGAAGCCCGGCATTGAAAGGAAATCCGTAAGAGGCGACTTTTTGCGAGTCCATCAACCAAGCGATTCTGTGAAAGGATGTATCGTGCCGGTCGAAGAAGGGGTCGTTCTCAAACGAATCGATGCCAAAGGGCTTGCCCTCGTCAAGACGGTGAGAAGCTCCGCCTGTGAATCCTGCTCGGCCAGACATTCGTGCTCCGGGCAGGATGCCGGCTCCGAAATGGAAGTCGAGGCGATCAATGCCGCCGATGCTTCCGTCGGTGATCGGGTGCAGATTGCCATCGAATCGAAGACCCTGCTGAGTGCCGCTTTCCTGCTCTATGTACTGCCGATCGTCGCCATGGCGATCGGTGCCGCCCTCGGGGACGACTGGGGCCCGAAAATGGGCATCGATGCCACCATCGCCAGCATCGTGCTGGGCCTGGGGGCGTTCGTCGTCGTTTTCCTACTGGTTCGATGGTATGCCAACCAAAAGGCTTCCGGAAACGCCTATCGCCCTCGCATCACCCGCATCGTCGAACACGCCGGCACTGTCGGCGACATCTCCTCCCCCAAGTGCTCCAACCCTGCCTGATCCGACAAGCGCATCCGTATGGAGATCATCCGTTCTGGGTCGAAATCGGCGTTGACTTCATGTCATAAAGACACTATGTGGTGTTGCATTATGACAGATTACCATCCAAAAGAGCTTTCTATCCGCATCGAACGTGCGTTGCGTGTTCTTCCCGTTGTCGTGTTGTCCGGTCTGCGACAAGCCGAAAGCGTACCATGCAGCAGAACGAAATCCTACCCGAGATAGGCCGCTTTCAGTTTCGGATCCTGCATCAGGGTCCCCGCTTCTCCGGAAAATACACAGACGCCGGTTTCGAGCACATAGGCCCTGTGGGAAATGGCCAGGGATGCCATTGCATTCTGCTCGACCAGAAGGATCGTCAATTGTTGGTCCCGGTTGAGGTGTTGCAGGACTTCGAAGACCTGATCGACGAGCTTGGGCATCAGGCCCATCGAGACTTCGTCTACGAGCAGAAGCGACGGTTTCGAGATCAGCGCTCGGGCGATCGCCACCTGCTGCTGCTCGCCTCCGGAAAGGGTGGCAGCCGGCTGCGAGCTTCTTTCCTTTAGAATCGGAAAAAGCGTATAGAGTTCGGAGAGTCGCTTCGAAACGTCGAGCTTGGACCGAATGCCGTACACACCGGTCATGAGGTTTTCGAAAACCGTCAGCCTCGGGAATACCCGGGCTCGCTCCGGAACGATCCGTATGCCCTTTCGTGCCCGCTCGAA
Source organism: uncultured Desulfatirhabdium sp. (assembly GCA_964549995.1). Lineage (GTDB taxonomy): Bacteria > Desulfobacterota > Desulfobacteria > Desulfobacterales > Desulfatirhabdiaceae > Desulfatirhabdium. The sequence continues at coordinate 8,262 of CAZJXF010000073.1, forward strand.
CGGTGCCAGATGCGAAATATCGGATCCATCGAAACGAACCGTTCCCTGGGTTCCGGCAACCATCCCCATGATTCCGTTCAGGATGCTGGTTTTCCCCGCACCGTTGGCCCCGATGATCGATACGAGTTCTCCCTGGTCCACCGAAACGTTCACCTGGCGTACCGCCTCGATGTCCCCGTAGCGAATGGACAGGTTGCTGACCTCAAGCAGCATGCGATCCTCCCTGTTTGCCGAGGTAGGCTTCAATGACCGCCGGATTCGATCGGATTTCCTCCGGCTTTCCCTGGGCCAGCACCTTGCCGTGATCGAGGACGACGATGCGTTCGCACAGCCCCATGGCGACTTTCATGTTGTGTTCGATGAGCAGAATGGTTCTCCCGGCGTCTCGGATCTGCCGAACGAGCGCCTCGAGCTGGAGGATTTCCTCGTGCCGCAGACCGGAAAAGGACTCGTCGAGGAGGATGAGTTTGGTGCCGACGGCAAGTGCCCGAGCGATTTCGAGCCGTCGCAGGTTCCCGAGCGGCAGCAGTCCGGCCTTGCGGTGGGCGATGTCGGAAAGACCTACCTGCTCGAGCAGTTCCATGGCCTTGGCCCGGATGTCTCTGTTTTTCCGATTCGACCAGATGGCCGTCAGGCGATCGTACCGCTGGATGCCGAGGGCTGCGACGACATTTTCCAGAACGGTGACGTTCGAGAAGGGTTTGACGATCTGGAAGGTGCGGCCGAGACCGAGTCTGGCGATGCGATGGGACGGCAGACCGTCGGTTCGCATTCCGTCGAAGAAGATGCGCCCTGCGTTCGGAGAAAAGACGCCGGAAATCAGGTTGAAGCAGACGGTTTTGCCGGCGCCGTTCGGACCGAGAAGCCCGAAAATTTCACCGGGTTCGATCCGGAAACCGACGTCGTCTACGGCCTTCAACCCCCCGAAGGATTTGCTGACATGGTCGAGTTCGAGCATGGGATTCATGGGGAGGGTACCGGTAACCAGCGGTTGAAGAGTTTACGGACGACGCTCGTTTCCCCCAGAAGACCGCCGGGTTGGAAGCGGATCATCAAGAGCAGCAGGATCGTGTAAAAGAGAATGCGGTAATCGATGAGCGGTCGGAAGAGTTCGGGGAGGATGCCCAAAATGACGGCGCCCAGAACAGGCCCCCATAGGGTTCCGATGCCGCCTAAAACGATCATGCTGAGCATCGAGACACTGATGGGAAAGGAGAAGTCGGATGCCGAAATGAATCGCATGAAATGGGCGTACAAGGCACCGGCAAGACCGGCCATTGCAGTTCCGACGACGAAGGCGAGCAGCTTGAAGCGAACGGGACTGATGCCAATGGATGCGGCCGCCGTTTCTTCTTCGCGCAGGGCGAAACAGGCGAGCCCCGCCCAACAGCGGGTCAGCCACCAACACAGGAGCATGACGAGGACGAGTGCCGTCAGCACCAGCAGAAAGAAACCTTCGTTCCGGAGTTTGATGCCGAAGAAGACGATCCGGGGGATACCGCCGATGCCGAGCGCTCCTCCGAACCATTCGAAATTGTTGAACACGGCCTCGACGATAAAGTTGATGCCGATCGTCGTGATCGCCAGAAAATCCTCCCGGACCCGCAGACTGGGAAGCCCGAGCAGCAGACCGATGATGCCGGAAATCAAGACGACCATCGGAAGGGCGGCCCAAAAGGAAAGCCCGGCCTTCGTGGCGAGAAGTGCTGCGGCATAGGCACCGATGCCGAAGAAGGCCGCATGTCCGAGGGAAATCTGACCGGCGAAGCCGACGATGACATTGAGGCCGCAGGCCGCGATGGCGTTGATGGCCATGATGGTACACAGGGTCAGTAGATAGCCGCTCATGAAGGTTCTCTCATTTTGAGCCAAAAAGCCCTTCCGATCGCCACATCAGCACGGCAATCATGGCGAGGAAGGCCAGGGCGTCCCGCGGAAGCGGGATGGCGGCATATCCGATCAGCAGCGTTTCGGCAAGCCCCAGCAGCAGGGATGCGATGACGGCTCCTGGAATCGATCCCATCCCGCCGACGACGATGAGGGCCAGGGTCTTGTAGGCGGGGATGGCGCCCATCGTCGGATATACCTGATTGTAGTAAATACCGACCAGCATTCCGGCAAGGGCCGCGATAGCCGATCCGATAACGAAAGTGATCGAAATGATCCGATGGGTGTCGATGCCCATGGCGTCGGCAACGGCGATATCTTGAGCCGTGGCCCGCATGGCGAGGCCCAGTTCGGTTCGTGTGGTCAAGAACCACAGAAACACGAGGACAAGAGCCGTGATGCCATAGATGGCGCTTAAGGTTTCGCTGACCTGAACCCCTGCGATCCGAAAAGCCGGAAACGGCAGGCGGGCGGGAAAGGTGAGGATTTGCGGGCCCGCCACCAGACGGCAGAATTCTTCCATGGACAGAAAAACGGCGATGCTGGCGATCAAGGGCACGAAGGGAGGATGTCGAAGCAGGGGGAAGTATACGAATCGCTCGATGGCGACTCCCAGGACAGCGGCGGCACCCATGCTGATCAGAAAGGAAAGTGCGAGGCTTCCGGTCAGATGAAACGCCCACACCCCCGCATAGGCTCCGATGGTGTAAACGGCGGCATGGGCGATGTGCAGGATTCGGAGGATGCCATAGACGAGGGTGAGTCCCAGGGTGACGAGGGCATAGATGGAACCCGTGGCGATTCCGTTGAGGAGCTGTTCGATGAGCATCTGCATAGGGCGGGCCGCCTTACGGGATCGGAATGGTGGGGGTGATGGTCGCTTCCAGCCTGTGGACCTCGGCCTCCATTCGGGTGGCCGCATCCCGCATCTCCGAACACCAACGGGCATCCTCCACGGAGGGCAGGTTGATCCGGACGTTATAGAGGGCGGTCAGTGCAGCCATGCGGGCTGCCAGCATGCCTGCGGCCCCGTCAGAGGCTGCATTCGGATTGCCGTTGGCGATGACCTCTCCGGCAAGCTGCATGATCCGGACGGCCTTTTCCGCGACGTCGTGGGGAACGGAGGCTGCCGTCCGAAAAGCCTTCTGAATGGCCGCCTTCCGGGCATTGCGTTCTTCCTCCGTGCCTTTGGGCAGTCGATAGGCAGCCAGCACCTGGGTGTAGGCATCGCTGTCCCTGTCGATGTCGCGCATCAGGGTGTTTCGAAGTTCGTTGCAGGTTTCGGCGATTTCCTGCATGCGGTGCTGCACGGCATCGAAGCCCTTTTTCCCGATGGTCAATCGGGCGACCATCTCGATGAGAGCGGCGGCCAGTGCCGCATTCAGGGCCGCAGCACTTCCGCCTCCGGGCACCGGATCGCCGGATGCGGTCTTTTCCAGAAACGCCTGGATCGTTTCGTTGGCAAGCATGATGGGTCTTTCCTTGATGTTCAATCGGCCATTCTGGCCAGAAAGCCGCCGATGGCTTCAAGCGGCAGGATGTAGTCCACCGTTACCGTCTGGAGGGCGCTTTTGGGCAGAAAGTCGACTTCGGCCGTTTTCGGGTCCTGAACGATGGTCAGTCCCCCGTGTTCTTTTACAGCCTTCAAACCCGCACACCCGTCGGTTCCGGCACCCGTCAGGATTATGCCGATCAAGCGATCGCGATAGACGGGGGCGGCGCTTTCGAAGAGCACATCGATCGATGGTCTGGCGAAGTGAACCGGCTCATCGACGGACAGAGACAGCGTTTTTCCTCGTTCCACCAGAAGGTGATACCCTGGTGGAGCGAGATAGACGGTCCCCATCCGTATCGCTTCCTTGTCTTCGGCGTGCTTGACCCGTACGCTCGATATTCTGTCGAGATGACGCGCCAGAAAATCGCCTGCATCGGCCTTTGTGTGCTGAACGATCAAGACGGCGACACGGCAGTGCTCGGGAAGCTTCGGCACAAGGGTGGACAAGGCTTTGAAGCCCCCGGCGGACACACCGATGACGATGCATTCATGGGGCAGCTTGCCGCTTGCGGTAGATCCGCTCATGGGCATCCCATTCCTCGAAGCGTGATGCGCAGGGACTGAAGCGAAGCGTCTCCTTGGACCCCAGACACAAGAATCCACCCTCTATAAGACTTTCCTCGAACAGTTGCAAGACCCGATCCTGAAGCGCTTGGCTGAAATAGATGAGCACGTTTCGACAGACGATGAGGTGCATTTCGGCAAATGAGCCGTCGGTGACCAGGTTGTGATGCGAAAAGAGGATATGGTCTCGAAGCGAAGCGTCCATGACCGCTCGATCGTATCGGGCCGTGTAATAGTCACCGAACGATCGGCTGCCGCCTGACTTATGGTAGTTACGGGTGTAAGCCTGGATGTGGTCCAGAGGATAGATGCCCTCTCTGGCGGTACTCAGGGCGGCTTCGTTGATGTCCGTGGCATAGAGTTGCACGTTGTCGGAGATGCCTTCCTCCCGAAGCAGGATGGCGATGGAATAGACCTCTTCCCCCGTGGCACACCCCGCCAGCCAGATGCGAAGGAAGGGTAAGGGGTTTAGATGCGGCAGCACCCGGTTGCGCAGGCTTCGGTAGAAGGAGGGATCCCGGAACATTTCCGTCACGCTGATCGACAGATCGTGCATCAGGCGGAGAAAAGCCTTTCGGTCCGTCAGGATGGCGTGTTGGATTTCGGAAACGTTTCGATAACCGTTGAGCGATCGGTGACGGTGAATGCGCCGGGCTATGGATGCCTCCGCATAGCTTCGGAAGTCGTATCCATATTTGCGATAGACGGCTTCGAGCAGGAGCTGCATTTCGATTCGCTCGGCATCGGATGTCGGTTCCATGGCATTTTTCCCAGGGTTCCATTTCTGATATTCAAACTTTATCATTGCCCAATGAAATGATAAAAGAAAAATTCAATCGGAGTCAGCCACCATTCTTCTGACTTCTGACTCCTGACTTCTGATTCCTGACATCTGACTTCTTCTTCCAAGGTCCGTATGACTACTCCCGCAACGACACGAATCCGGTTCCATGCGGTGCTGACCGGATTCGTTCTGGCGCTCTGGATCTGTGCCTGGACGCCTGTCAACAACATCTATCATCAGGGAACGCCGCTGGCAGGGGGGCATTTCCCGCTGGCCCCCTTCGGGGTGTTGATTTTTCTGGTTGTCGGAAGCGCCCTCCTTCGGAAAGTGACCCGCGGGTACGAGCTCTTCAGCGGCCATGAGCTTCTGATCATCTGGGCGCTGACGACTCTGGCCTCCGGTGTTGCCTACACCGGGCTTGCCCGGACCTTGTTCATCAACCTGACGGCTCCGTTCCAGTTTGCGACCGTCGAAAACCGATGGGAGGAAACCCTTCAGCCCCTCCTGCCCTCGATGATGTTTCCGCAGGATCGGCAGGCGATCCGGCTCTTGTACGACGGGCTGCAGCATGGAAGGCAAATGGACTGGATCGAGGTGGTGCGGCAGGTGCCCTGGCAGGCGTGGATGGGGCCGCTCACGTTCTGGGGCGTGTTCGTGCTCTCCGCCTATGCCGTGATGATCTGTTTGATCAGTCTCACCAGCCGGCAGTGGCTCGTGTACGAGCGAATGAACCTGCCGCTCTTGCAGGTTCCGCTGGCCATCGAAGAAGCCTATCGGGAAAGAAGGCTTTCGGCGTTTTGGACAAATCCGTTTCTTGTGGCGGGTATGGCGATTCCGGTTTTTCTGCATACGATCAACGGTCTTTCCTCCCTCTTTCCCAGTGTCCCATCCATCCCGACCCTCATTCTGGCCGGTTCCTATTTCAGCCCCGGCGGACTGTTTTCGGCGTTCACGAAACTGAAGATCGCCATCTATCCGGCATTCATCGGTTTCGCCTTCCTGACGGCCAAACAGATTTCCCTTTCCTTCTGGTTTTTTTTCGTTGCAGGCGGCCTTGTCATCGGCGGTCTCGAATTCTTCGGGTACCGAATTCCCGAATCCGCCCTCGGGGTCACCTTCGGACCGACCCTCGCCCGGCCGGAGGAAACCCAGATGATCGGCGCCTATGGGGTCTTCTTCCTGTTTCTGTTGTGGCTGGCGAGAGACCATCTGAAAAACGTCATCCTCGAAGCCTTCGGTCTGAGACGACCGGACCCCGACATTCACGAATGGATTCCTTCCAGGGCTGCCTTCTGGGGGCTTGTTCTGGGCTGCATCATTCTCTACGGTGCCTGCTTGTACGCCGGCATGTCTCCTATTTCGGCATTTCTCTTTCTTACAGCGGCCTTCATGGTGATGATGGTCGCTACCCGGGTGATCTGTCAGGGCGGAATCGCCTATTTCACCTTGACTGCAGCCCCTACGGACGGCATTCTCGCGTTTACCGGAATGCGCTTTTTGGGAGGAATCGACGGATTGCTTGCGGCAGTCAGCCAGAAGGTGCTGTTTCTCGATTTGCGGGAATCGCTCATGCCCTCCCTCGTTCATGCCCGGCGGGTGAGCGGATTCCGTTCCCCGCAACGGCTGTGGACAGTCGCGATGAGCGTTACCTTGATAGGAGCCGTCGTCGTATCGCTGGTTGCCATGCTGGCTTTGTGTTATCGCTATGGTGCACGGAGCCTCGAGCTCGAATGGGCTACCCGGACGACGGTCAACCTGTATGAGGATGTTCAGAAACTGATCCAGACGGCCGTTCATCCCCATGCGGCCTGGGTGAAGGTGTTCTCTGTGGCGGGGGCCCTCGTGATGCTGGTGCTGGTGGTGTGTTACCATCGTTTCTATTGGTGGCCCATCCATCCGATCGGGTATCTCACGGCGTACAGCTCCGCCATGCGGATTCTGTGGTTCAGTTTCTTCTGCGGATGGCTCTTCAATGCCGTCTGCATGCGGTATGGGGGAATCGGCGTGTTTCGCAAGCTGCGGCTTTTCTTCATCGGACTGGTGATCGGCGATTTCCTGATGGGTGGGCTCTGGGCGCTCGTCGGCCTGGGATGGGATACGACCTATCGGGTCATGCCGGATTAGGTGAACCAAGGGAAAGCAGGGAAAAGGGCAGGGGATGATCGCAGACAAGGAGCTCCAGGAATATCGCAATCTGCTGCAGACGCCGGAGCACTTCGAAGAAGGATTCGACTGGAAGACCATTGTCGGTGCCGTATTCATCGGCTTTTTGATGATGCCGGGCAGCATGTACCTGCAACTGGTGATTGGAACCGGCATCGGTCCTGCGGCTCGATGGGTGACGATCATCCTCTTTGCGGAAATCGCCAAGCGGGCTTACACCGACCTGAAGCAGCAGGAGATTTTTCTGCTCTACTACATGGCGGGTGCGGCCATGTCCTCGCCGTTTCAGGGGCTGTTGTGGAACCAGTATCTGGTGCAGTCCGATGCCGCAAAGATGCTGGGCCTGACGGAATACATCCCGGGGTGGGTTGCACCCCAACCCGAATCCGCCTCTCTTGTAGAGCGCACATTCTTCCATCGGGACTGGCTCGTTCCGATCCTATTGCTCATCGGATCCCAGATCATCCAACGGATCGATCAGTTCGGTCTCGGCTACGCCCTCTACCGCATCACCAGCGATGTCGAAAAGCTTCCTTTTCCGATGGCTCCTGTCGGCGCTCTTGGGACCATGGCCTTGGCCGAATCGGCCGATGAACGGCAGAGCGGCTGGAAATGGCGGGTGTTTTCCATCGGTGGGGTGATCGGACTCCTGTTCGGCGGCATTTACGTGTTGCTGCCTACGGTTTCGGGGCTATTCTTTACGGAATCGATCACCATCCTGCCCATTCCCTGGGTGGAGCTCACCCGGAAGACCGAGGAATTGCTGCCGGCTGTGGCCACCGGTATCCAGCTCGATCTGGGGCTTGTCTTTGTCGGGATGGTGTTGCCGTTCTGGGCGGTCGTCGGCGGATTCATCGGCTTGATCGTCACCATTGTCGCCAACCCCATTCTCTATGCCCATGGTATTTTGCGCAGATGGCATCCGGGCATGGAAACCGTGGATACCCTGTTCGCCAACAATTTCGATTTCTACATGAGCTTCGGCATCGGGCTCGGGCTGGCCATCGGGGTGATCGGCATCTACCAGGTGCTGAAATCCTTTCGACAGACGGAGGGGGTGCAGCGGGGGAGTTTTTCCCTCCTGTTCTCACCGCCCCCGGGCCGGGGGGATTTCAATTTCTGGATCGCTATCGGCATTTATGTCAGCTCGACCCTGTCCTATGTCCTGCTGTGCCTGTGGTTGGTACCATCCTTTCCGTGGATTTTCTTCCTGTGTTACGGCTTTGTCTACACTCCGATCATCTCTTACATCACGGCGCGTATGGAAGGAATCGCGGGTCAGTTCGTCAGTCTCCCACTCGTCCGGGAAGCGAGTTTCATCGCAGGGGCCAAGTTTTTCGGGTATCAGGGGATCGAAATCTGGTATGCTCCCATTCCCATCCACAATTACGGGAAGGCAACGGTAGATTTCCGGGAAATCGAGTTGACGGGAACCAGCATCCGGGGCATCATCAAATCGGAGATCGTGGTCTTTCCGGTGGTCATGATATCGAGCCTGTTGTTTTCCCAGTTCATCTGGCGGCTGGCACCCATTCCGTCGAGCCAGTACCCCTATGCACAGCAAATGTGGCACCTGCAGGCCCTGAACACCCTGCTCATGCAGACCTCCACGCTCGAAGGCAATTCCCTGTTCTATCAGGCGTTGAACGGCGTGTACGTTCTTTGGGGACTGGGGCTGGGAGTCGTCACCTACGCCATTTTGGCCTTCTTCGGGTTACCGATTTTGTTGGTGTACGGCGTGGTTCGGGGGCTTGGGCAGAGTGCCCCGCATGGACTCATTCTCGAGATCGTCGGCGCCCTTTTGGGGCGGTGGTTTTTTCTCAAACGCTACGGCACCATGTGGCGGCAATATGCACCGGTACTTCTGGCCGGGTTTTCCTGCGGCATGGGGCTCACGGGCATGTTCGCGATGGGCGGGACGCTGATTCTGAAGTCGCTGCAGCGGCTGGCCTATTGAATAAAACGATGATGGACTCGCAAAAAGTCCACAAGTCTCATCCAAGTCGCATGGGAGGAGACACGCCTTTTTCGTTGCATCGGATAAACTCAGCCGCCCGAGCTCGTAAGGGCCGGGCATGTGGCCAGACTTCAACGATGGGTCATTGGAAAGCAACATCTTGTTATTCTAACAGATATGGCTTTAATGAGCATGCCCGGCCCAACGATCTCCGGCGGCTTCAAACAAGTATCCGATGCAACATCAAAAGGCGTATCTCCCCCCATGCTCAGGCCCGTCAAGAACCATAGTCGGGGATGAAGCGACTTTT
>CAZJXF010000074.1:0-17289 GCA_964549995.1 uncultured Desulfatirhabdium sp.
TCCGCTGCAGCATCAAAAGGCGTACCCGCCCCCATGCTCAGGCCCGGAAATACCCAAAAATCTGGGATACAGCGACTTTCTTCCAATGCCGGGCTTCCAGCAGAAGGACGGGTGGTGTTTTGCGAAGCGGCGGAAACGTGTTTGAAGCAGCCGGATATCGTAGGATCGGGCTACTGAGTTTTTCCGCTGCGCAAGCAAAATGCACCCGTCCTCCTGCGGGTCAAACAGGAACATCTGACTTTTTGGGTATTGCCAGCTCTGTCGATGAGACTGTGATTCGTCATTTAGCGCAGTCGCAGAAATCCGGCACATTGACTGATCCTGGACCTTGTAGGGACGACCCGGCGGGTCGTTCCTACCGACTTTCACACTTGGGAACTACGCATCTTGCATTGTAAAGGACAAATGGCTTGGATCCTTCAGGCCATTTGGTTCTGGATCTTGTTTCTCTCCGAACGACTGCTCTGCAAAACGTCCTGAATCCGCTGGAGCAGCACGTGCATCCGATAGGGCTTTTCCAGATAGTCTCTGGCTCCCAACTTCATGGCCCGCTGCACCATATCATCTTTGGCATATCCACTGGCAATGAGGACGACGGCATTCGGGTGAATGCGCAACATTTCCTCGAGGCATTTATAGCCGCCGATTCCCGGCATACTGAGATCGAGCAGAATGCAATCGAAGGCATGGGGATCCTTCCGAAACGCTTCGAGAGCCTTCTCTCCGTTTTCCGCACAAGTGACCCTGTACCCATAGCGCGGCAAGATTTCTCCAAGCAACTCCCGAATATCCGCCTCGTCATCCACGACAAGAATGTGCTCGGCTCCACCCGACGGGATCGCTTCCGACACCCGACCTTCCCTCTCGACTTCTGGCTGTCGCTCGGCTGCAGGGAAAAAGATACGGAATGTCGTTCCTTTTCCGGGTGTACTGTCGCATTCGATCAAGCCCCCATGGGCCGCCACAATACCGTAAACCGACGCAAGGCCAAGCCCGGTTCCCTTTCCCACCTCCTTTGTCGTAAAGAACGGCTCGAAAATATGCTGGATAACGTCCGGATGCATGCCGATCCCCGTATCCGAAACCTGCAACAGGATGTATTTCCCTGGAGAAAGCTCTCCTTGAAGCACGGATTTGGCATGCAGCAGCGTGACATTTCGTGCGGCGAACGACAACACCCCGCCATCCGGCATGGCATCTGCTGCATTGGTGCCCAGATTCAGCAGAATTTGCTCGATTTGCGTAGGATCGGCCTCGATCTGCATCAGGTCGGTATCAACTTCCCATTCGATTCGGACCATTTTCGGAAGGGTCCTTTCCAACACTTGAACGGCTTGTCGAATTTCATTTCTCAGATCCAGCCATTTTCGCTGTGATACCGCCTTCCGGCCGAAAAGCATGAGCTGACGGACCAGATGGGCCGCCCGTTCGACCGCCTTCTCGATGCCTTTCAGGCGGGCATAGTCCGGATCGCTCTCCGCCTTTTCCATCAACATCAGCTGGGCATACCCGACGATCCCTTGCATCAGATTGTTGAAATCGTGCGCGACACCACCGGCAAGCGTTCCGATTGCCTCCATTTTCCGGGCATGGTGCAGTTGCTCCTCCAACCGAAGTCTTTCGGTAATGTCCTCACACACCAAAAGGTCTTCCTGGGTACGCAGACGCACCGGATGGAATTGGATCGTTTTCCGAGTGCCATCTTTGCAGGTCACTTCAAAGACGCGAGTCCGTTTCTCTCCGACTTCGTGGGTCTTGAGATCCTCCTTCCAGGCGGACACAACCCGCGCTCGAAGCTCCGGATCCGGAAAGGCTTTTTGAAACCATTCCCTGCCATTGGCGACTTCCTCCGGGGTATAACCGAACATATCGATAAATTTGGAATTGACCCATACGTATTCTCCTGCCACATTCAGCAGGGCAATACCAAAGGGAGCCTGTTGAAACAGCGTTTCAAACCGTTCCTTGGTTTCTGCGATGGCTTTCTGGCTTCGATACAGCTCTTCGACCGTATGGTTCAACGATCGAACCGTCTGCCGATGGCGTTCGGCTACGGCTTCAACACCCTTCACCATGATGGCCGCCGTAACGGAGGCTATGGCATCCGTCACCGCATAGCTTCCCAGTGCAGCAACCACTCGTTTGATGTTTCCATCGAAAACAAAACCGAACACAAATGCCCCATCACCCGACCAATAGGCCAGTGGCCCCAGGGTGAGAACATTCAACAGCACAGCGATAACCGCCGCTCGAATGCCCATCATCATGCCTGCAAGAACCGAAAAAGCGAACAACCATGCCGGCCCACCGCTGACCAGACCGAATCTCAGTACGATACCGGCCCCTACGGAATAGGTGGCAGCCAGAATGAATAAGGCTCGCAACCGATAGGATACCTGCCTGTTCCGGTAAAAGTAGATGCACAAAATCAGTACCACCCCATCGATAACGGCCAATGACCAGTAGCCGTAGTCGAAGATCATCATCATCGTGGGGATCAAGGTGATCGGACAGAAAACAATGCCGATGAGAAGCATGACGGAAAGAAGCCTTTCCCGCCAGAACGCGAGGCTGTCATCGACATGTTTTGGGATGGCGAACATCCATTTTTCAAGCTTCTCGTACCAGTTCATTCGACCCGTTCCAGATCGTTTATGGATTCGGTGCGTTTCGTGACGGGAAGCATCGGGATATCGGAAGATGGGTTCATGGAATTGGGGGGTTATAGGCTATGGGTTATGGGCTATGGGCTATAGGCTATGGGTTATGGGATGTGGGATGTGGGTTGTGGGTTGCTGGGCGCTCCAAAGTCGATATCAGAATTCAGGAGTCAGGAGTCAGAAGAAAAGCGGAAGAGCCCTGTTTTTCAAGACCCGCCTCATGAGGCTTTCATGGATGATGGACTCGAAAAAAGTCGCCTCTTACCGATTTCCTTCTAATACCGGGCTTCCAGCAGAAGGACGGGTGGTGTTTTGCGAAGCGGCGGAAACGTGTTTGAAGCAGCCGGATATCGTAGGATCGGGCGGACGCACTTCATCTATTTTGGATTGAAAATTTGGACGTTGCCTTTCAGAAAGCCATCGTTTCCATCTTGGCCATCCGCCCGATCCTACGAGATCGGGCTGCTGAGTTTTTCCGCTGCGCAAGCAAAATGCACCCGCTCTCCTGCGGGTTAGACAAGAGCATCCGGCCTTTTTGCGAAGTCGTCATCATGGATCGGAGTGGAACCCCGGTTTGCATGAAGGATGACCTCGAAAAGGCGAGATGCGTAGTTCCCAAGTGCGGAAGTGCGCTCTACACAGATCCGTTATTCCGTCTCAACAAAGGTTCAGGATCGACTTCTTTACCGGTTATTTTGAATCAGATAGTCACCGAAAACAACAGGATTTTCGTGACTGGATTTTCGTGACAACTCGGATGTGTTCTTCGTGAAAGCTGGAGTGAGCTCTGAAGGACGATGGAAAAGCTGATGATGGTATGCAGCAAGGTTGGGAAGAGCAAGAGCGGGTTGCCGTTTTCCGGCATTGAAAAGAGAACCGGGCCTTCCTGCGCGAAGGGGGCGACTTCGTCGGGACGGGATGTCTGAAGGATGAGCCCGGTCAGATGTCATGCGGTGGAACGATACGACCGATGGATTATCGAATCGCCTCCTCCCGCAGTTTGTACTTCAAGATCTTTCCACTGACACTCATCGGAAGCGCATCGACGAAAACGATTTTCTTCGGTGTCTTGTAGCCTGCAATGTGCTTTCTGCAAAACCCGATGAGCTCCTCGGCCGTCGCGTCCACGCCTGTCTTTTTCACCACAAAGGCCGTGACGGCTTCCCCCCATTTCTCGTCGGGCACGCCGATCACGGCGGTCTGAGCCACGGCCGGATGCTCGTACAGAACGTTTTCCACCTCGGCCGGATAGACATTCTCCCCACCGGTGATGATCATGTCCTTTTTCCGATCGACGATGTAGATGAACCCGTCCGTGTCCACACGGCACAGATCGAGGGGATAATACCATCCGTTTCGAAAGACCTTGGCCGTCTCTTCAGGTTTGTTCCAATACCCTTTGGTGACGCCCAGACCCCTCACCCGGATTTCTCCGACCTCGCCCGGTGCAACCCGCCTGTCGAATTCGTCCACGACCTCGGCCTCCATATCCACGAAGGATTTTCCACAAGACCCCAGAATGTCGGTCTTTCCTTCTTCGAGAGCCTTCGCGATGGCTTCTCTGCGCAGCACGGTCGCCTGGCCGACGGTCTCGCTGGTTCCGAACAGATGCAGGAAGACGTTTCCGAAACGTTCGATCGCCTGCTGAAACACGATCGGAGTCACCGGAGCCCCGGCAAAGAAGAGTTTTCGAAGGCTGGACAAATCGTAGTCCCGATTTTTGGGATGCTGCACCAGAAAGAGCAGCATCGGAGTGGCGATCATACCGGTGGTCACCCGATGCCGTTCGACCAGCCGCATGAATTCCTCGGTATCCCATGCAGGCATGATGACGGCGGTGGTTCCGCTATACATGCAGTTCATGAGAACCACTTCCCCGGTGGCGTGAAACAGCGGGGAGGCCACGATGCCGACGTCGGTTTCATCGGTTTTCATCTCCAGGGTGAGGCTTCGACCGATGTGGTAGAAATTGCCGTGGGTTCCCATGCAACCCTTGGGCGATCCGGTCGTTCCGCTGGTATACATCAGGGCGGCCAGGTCGTCTTCGGCTACATGTCCCGGCGGCACATCGGAAGAAGCCTTCTCGATCATGTCCTCGTAGTGGTGCCATCCCGAAGGCATACGAGCTCGGTCCCCGATGAAGATAAAATGATCCACAAAAGAAAGTCTGTCCCGGATGGCCTCGACCTGCAGCAGGAAGCGCTCGTTCACCATGAGCGCACCAGCCCGGGCATCGGTCAGGATGGTCAGGATCTCCGGAGAAGCGAGGCGAAAATTGAGCATGACCAGCACCAAACCGGCATTGGGGATGCTGAAATAGCTCTCGGCATTCTCGATGCTGTTCGGACCGAGTATGGCGACCCGATCCCCCTTCTTCAGCCCAAGCCCCAACAGGGCATTGCCCATCCGTCGGGTGCGATCGGCAAACTGCCGAAATGTCAGCCGCCGATCGCCTTCGATGAGCGCCGTCTTTTCCGGAACATATTCGAGGTTTCGAGATACGATCGTTCTCAAGGTTGCAAAATCGTTCATGGTGTGTCGGTACCCTCTCTCTTGGATTGGATCAGTTGTCGAAGGGATTGTCCTTCAGTTCGAATCGCTTGATCTTGCCGGTGGCCGTTTTGGGCAGCGTTTCGACAAAGCTGATCCATCTCGGGAATTTATAGGGAGCCAGCTTGTTCTTGACGTACAGTTTCAATTCCTGCTCGAGTTCCCCGGATGCTTCATACCCCTTGTTCAACACCACGAACGCCCTCGGTTTGATCAGGTTTTCCTCGTCCGGAGCCCCCACAACCGCACATTCCAAGACCGCCGGGTGTTCGGTCAGGCAGGCTTCCACCTCGATCGGCGACACCCAAATGCCCCCGACCTTCAGCATGTCGTTCGATCGTCCGACATAATAATAGTAGCCCTGGTCGTTCTTGAAAAACTTGTCCCCCGTATTGAGCCAAGGCCCGAGCATGGTCTCCTTGGTCTTTTCGTGCTTGTTCCAATAATAAGCTGCCGCACTGTCGCCGCTGACCAGAAGGGTGCCGATTTCGCCTTCCGGGACATCGTTGAAATTTTCGTCCACGATACGGACGTCATAACCCGGAACCGGTTTTCCGGTGCTTCCCGGTTGAATGTCTCCAGGCGCATTGGAAATATAGATATGGGCCATTTCCGTCGAACCGATGCCGTCCAGGATCTGCACCTGAAAGCGCTTTTCCCATCGCTTGAGAATGTCCGGCGGGAGCGCCTCCCCTGCAGATACACAGTAACGTACTCCGTTCAGCTTCC
Source organism: uncultured Desulfatirhabdium sp. (assembly GCA_964549995.1). GTDB lineage: Bacteria > Desulfobacterota > Desulfobacteria > Desulfobacterales > Desulfatirhabdiaceae > Desulfatirhabdium. Next base: position 5,940 of record CAZJXF010000074.1, read on the forward strand.
CCTCTGAAACGAGCATGTTGCTGAAAAGGGTAGGAACGCCGAAGAACAGGGTCGGCCGATAGTGTTCGATCGTCGCAAAAACGGCTTCCGGAAGCGGCCGCTCGGGCAGATATACCGCCGATGCACCGACACTGAAAGGAAAATAGAGCCCGTTTCCCAACCCATAGGCAAAGAAGAGCTTGGCTGCCGAAAAACAGATGTCGTCCTCCCGAATGCCCAAAACCTTCTTGCCGTAGGTTTCCGCCGCATAGACCATGTCGTGCTGCAGGTGCACCGTACCCTTGGGCTGACCGGTCGATCCCGAGCTGTACAGCCAGAAGCAGGGATCATCCGGGGTCGTCGGTGCACATTCGAGCTCGCTCGATTGTTGTTGCATCCATCCGGCCCATTCGAGATCCCCTTCATCTGCAGGCCCGTTCGCCACAATGACACGCTGTAAAAACCGCAACTCGCTTCGAATGGGTCGGATCACATCGAGCAAGGCATGGTCCACGACCAGCACCTTCGCCCGACTGTCCTCCAAAAAGTACTGGTAATCCTTCGGCCGCATCAAGGTATTCAGGCAAATTGGAACGGCCCCGATCTTGATGGCTCCGAAAAACGCCATCGGGAACACCTCGGTATCGTGCAGCAGCAGGGCTACCCGATTTTCCATAGCCATCCCGAGAGACAACAACCCGTTTCCGAAGCGATTCATTCCGATCTGGATGTCGGTATAGGTGAATGTTCGGTTCTTGCAATATACGGCAATCCGATGGCCCCGTTCGGACCGAATGTGTCGATCCACGAAGTGGTCGGCTGCATTGAATCGTGAGGGAAGATTCAGCGAAAAATTCATGATGCGACTCCTTTCGTGTGAAAACCATCCCCGTTAGGGAAAAGGGGCGGTTGGGAAGGTTTTGATGTTGCAGGGGCGACCCGCCGGGTCGCCCCTGCGTGCTCAAGCGTAGGCTGGTGTATGACGTTCCTATACCGCCCCAAAAGGACGACCGGTATTTCATCTCCGGACATGACGACGATAGCCATGAGCCATTAGGTGCGTTCCAGCGCTGGATGAAAGAAAAGCGAAAGACTTCTTTCTTCCACGGCTCCAGGCTTCGTTATGAAGCTGATACCGATAAAGGCGATCCCGGAGGCGATGAAGGCGACCAGAAAACCGTTCAATTGGAAGAACTGCGGTTGCGGGTTGAGGATCATCCCCTTGCCGCCCATGAAAAAGAAGACGACGTTCAGACCAGCCCCGACAACAACCGACAGAATGGCTGCCGCAGCGGTCGAGCGCTTCCAGAAATAGGCGCCCCACAGGGGAAAGATCGTCACGGCCACCATGCCAAAGGCGATGACCGAAAGCTCAGCCACCGGGGTGTTGGGATTCCAGGCGATCCAGGTGCAGACAGCCATGATGAGGGCGACACACCCCATCGCAATGCGTACCAATCGCTGAGAATCGACAGATGGATTCAGGGTCTTGTAAAGATCGACGGCGATGTTGGTGGCATTGCCGAAGACCAGCCCGTTCACCGTCGACATGGCTGCCGTAAAACCACCGGCGACCGCCATCGCGGCCAGCCAGTTGGGCATGGTGGCCGAAGCGACCATTCCGAAGACCTTGTCTGCCTGAACACCCGAAAGCCCTGGAACGATGGCCCTGGAAGCGATTCCGACGAGGGTCGGAATGGTGATGACGACGATACAGATGCCGCCGAAGGCGAGAAACATGGCCTTGAACCCGTTGACCGACTTGCTGGAATAGCTGTGCATGTAGGGTTGCGGAAAGCAGATGCATCCCAGGCACATGGCTGTCGCAAATCCGAAAATCATGGGATAGCTCCAGACCTTTCCATTGTTCCAACCCAATTGGAAGAGCTCCGGATGTTTCTGGTACACGAGATCCATCGTCGGACCGAATCCGCCGTTCTTGGACATCACCGCCCCAAAGAGAAAGAACACCATCACGGTGAAGAAGATGCCCTGCACGGTGTTGACCCAGGCTGAACCTTTCATGCCGCCCATCATCAGATACACCGCGATGAATGTCGGAATGAAAAACAGCCCGACCTTGTAGGGGATGAGCCCTTCGGTCATGGTTTCCACCATGAGCCCGATCCCCTGAATTTGGGCGACGAGATAGGGAATGGAGGCGATCAGAACGACGATCGGAATGATGGCGCGCATGGTCTTTCCGTAGCGCTCACCGAAAGGGGCACCCATCGACATCCACTTTCGGGCCCTGCCCAGCACCAGGGTCTTCTTGTGCATGAAATACCAGAGAAAACCGAGGGGAACCAGGTTCACCGTCAGAACGAACAGGGAGCCGAACCCGGTCCGATAGCCCAGGCTGGCCATGCCGAACATGGAAAAGGCGCTCAGAAACGAAGCAAGAAGGCTGAAGATGAGAACGAAATATCCGAGGCTCGATCCTGCGACGAAATAATCGTCCGCATTTCGGGTAAAGCCCTGTTTGAAGGCGACATAGCTCAGAGCTACGGATACGAGGCAGATTCCGGTGATAATGATCATGGCAGTCATGGGGTTACCTCCCGGGAAAGGTCTTGTTGCAGGTCCTTCAACGCGGCAAAGAGCTTCTCATCATCCAGTGCATGGCCTGAGTAGAACAGAAAAACCCATTCCACCAGGAAAAGGACGGCGCCGATGAGCAGAGCAATCGCAGCCCATACGGGCATTCCGAACAGTCGATCGACAGCCCCGTAGCTTCCATACCCGATCGGGACCCAGGTAAGCACGGCAAGGATCCATAGCACAACCGCCCAAATCGTTTTCCGAATATCACCGTTGTCCGACTCCTTCATACCAATGCTCCTTTCTGTGCGGATGGGATTGAAACTTCATTGAAAGCGCTCAGTTCTTGCGACCGGAAGAACGTCCGGCCACGTCAACCGTATGCACGCCATTTAGCAAGGATGATACCAGGCATTGAATGGAATTCAGAAAACAATGGTTTTCGATGGATTTTAATCGGTTAGAAAATCGAAAGTGGATTTCGGAAGATCTTGTCGGCGAAAAACGGGTGAAAGTTTCTTTCAGAGAAGAAAAAAATTTTCAGTCCCTAACCTGGAGAGACTCCATAAGGGCCCGTCACCCCCGGTTGATTTTTGGCTCTATAGGGGTGTATCATCGGCGGCATTAAAAGGCGTTCCCGCTCTCATGCGGCTCGCTGGAGACTCACTGACTGATTGCGAGTCCATCCATCCCGAAGAAAGGAGGTTATCCATGCCCATCTACGAATATGAATGCAACGACTGCCACTGTGTGTTCGAGCGGCTGGTGTTCGCATCGGATGAGGAAAAACCGACATGTCCCAATTGCAACACCCCGAATGTGACCAAACGCATCAGCTGCGTTGGGTACGTTTCGGCTGCGGCTTCCGCCTCATCCGCCTCTTCCTGCAGCTCATCCGATGCAGCAAGAGGTTTTTCCTGAGCTTCCTGATCGATGTGCGGCGGTCTGCCGCATCTCCATCCATCCCTGTATCCCGGATATCCAAACGGCCTGGAGCGAACACGAAACCGCCTCCAGGCTTTTGTTTGAATATCTTTCATCCGTTTGACCCAAACAAAAGAGCCGCCGATGGAACTTTCCGAGGCACAGCAGCGTGCCGTGTTGCACCAGGATTCTCCGGCGCTGGTGGTCGCAGGCGCCGGATCCGGCAAGACCCGCACCCTCACCGCCAAGATCGCCCATTTGATCCAACAGGGGATGAATCCGGAACGGATTCTCGCCATCACCTTCACCAACAAGGCAGCCGAGGAAATGAAATCCAGGCTGACCACCCTCACAGGTCTCGACATTTCCCGCTTTCCCTGGGTTCGCACCTTTCACTCGGCCTGCTTCAAGATCCTGAAAGTGCACTGCGGCAAGCTGGGGTTCTCCCCCCCCTTGCAGGTCTATGCCACCCACCATCAGCAAAAGACGCTCAAGGACATCGTTGTCGGGCGGATGAATCTCGATAAAAAATGGATTCCCATCATCGCCGCCGAAATTTCGCATGCCAAGAACTCCGGCAATCCAGATGCCCATTTCAAGCGCTCGACCCAGCGGGGGATGTCCCATATCGCCGAAATTTTCCGGCTCTATCAGCAGGCCCTCCACGAAAAGAACGCGGTTGATTTCGACGACATCCTCTTTCTCACCCGCAACCTGCTTCGGGACCATGAAGACATCCGAACCGAATACCAGCGCTATTTCGAATACATCCTTTGCGACGAATACCAGGACACGAACAACCTCCAGGAGGAACTGACCTCGCTGCTGGTTCGGGACGGCAGGCTCTTCTGCGTCGGAGACGACTGGCAGGCCATCTATTCGTTTCGCGGAAGCAATGTCTCCCACTTTCTCCATTTTCAAAAGAACTATCCCGGTGCACAGCTGTTCAAGCTCGAGCAGAACTATCGCTCTACAGATGAAATCGTCAAACTGGCCAACAAGTTGATTGCACACAACAAGAGCATCGTTCGAAAGACCTGCTTCTCGACGCACAAGGGTGGAACCATCCGGATCGAAGGTTTCGGCAGCGAACGGGAAGAGGCCCAATGGGTGGCTTCGAAAATCTTGGAAATGCACCATCGGGGAATCGACTTGCAGGATATGGCGGTACTGTACCGAACCAAATTCTGCTCGCTTTCGTTCGAGCAGGCCTTTCGAGCCATGTCGATCCCCTATCGGATGCTGGGCGGAAAAGGGTTCTTCGAACGAAAGGAAGTGATGGATATCAACAGCTACCTGGCTGCCGCCGTATTCCCGAAGGACGACACATCCTTCGAACGAATTCTGAACATCCCGAAACGGGGGATCGGTCCTGCAGCCCTCCAGAAGATCATCGCCTGTCAGAAGGAAGGCATGGGACTCCAGGAGGCCGCTCGAAGCTGCATGAGCGGAAAGCTCCTTGCCGGCAAAGTCTACAAGGGGATCGAATCGGTGTTCGGCGTGTTGGACCGCATTCGGGACCTCAAACCCGATGAAGCCATCCGCACCTTGATCGATACGATCGGCTATATGGAGTATCTACAGGAATACGCCAAGGGCGACTCGATGGATTTCACCCAGCGGAAAGAAAACATCGAACAGCTCATCTTTTCGGCATCGTCGAAGGATACCCTTGTGGAATATCTGGAGGAGGCAGCCCTTGTCCGAGAGGACACCCACGACGGGGAAGAGGCGGGATCTGGAAATCAGGTGAACCTTTCGACGATCCACGCCGCAAAAGGACTCGAGTTTCAATCGGTTTTCGTCATCGGATGCGAAGAGAACCTGTTCCCCCATTGGAAATGCAGCGAAGACCAGGCGGGGCTGAACGAGGAACGGCGGCTGATGTATGTCGCTATGACCCGGGCGGCGAAACACCTCTACATCACGTATGCCGACTTTCGAAAAGGCCAGTTTAACCCGAGAAGCCGGTTCGTGGATGAGATTGAACGGCATCTATCTTGACGACTTCGCAAAAAGTCGCTTTACGATTTTTGGGTATTCCCGGGCCTGAGCATGGGGGCGGGCCATTTCTTGACACAACCCACCTGAATCGATACGATATCCGGGACTTCCGGTAAAACGTCCCGGATATCCGTTTTTTTCTCATTCAGGAGTCCGTCATGGGAATCATCGGTAAGGTCATCGGCGGTGCGATCGGTTTCGCTCTTGGGGGCCCCTTAGGAGCCATTCTCGGAGCCACCTTCGGTCATGCCTATGACGCCAGCAGCCGGCTTGACCAGACGGGATTCGGCGATACGACGATGTCGCAAACCGAATCCTCGCAATTCACTTTCTTCGTGGCCACATTTTCCATGCTGGCCAAACTCGCCAAGGCCGACGGACGGGTTTCGCAGGCCGAAGTCGACACCATCCGTCAATTCATGGTTTATGACCTGAACCTGCCGCCGGAAAGCCAGCAGGTGGCGATGAACATTTTCCAGACGGCTCTCAACTCTCCCCAGTCCTTCGAAGAATTCGCCTCCCAGTTTTTCGGCCAGTTTCACGCCCAGCCCCAAATTCTGCAGCTGATGATGGACATTCTCTACCGGGTCTCGGTTGCGGACGGGCCGCTCAATGCCGCCGAAGAACGAATTCTGCTGACTGCAAGCCGCATCTTCGGTTTCGATGACAGTCGTTACCGTTCCTACGGTCCGACAGCCAGCCAACCCGATACGGATCGCTACTACACCATCCTGGGGTGCAGTCGAACCGATTCCGATGAAACCATCAAGAAACAGTACCGCAAGATGGCATCTGATTTCCACCCCGACAAGATCATCGCCAAAGGCCTTCCAGAAGAATTCGTCAAGTTCGCGAACGACAAATTCAAGGAAATCCAGGAAGCCTACGAAGCCATCAAGAAGGAGCGGGGATTTTCTTGATCCCTCGTGCTTCATAGCAGTAGGTGACATCCGTGGTCCATCCGAATCATTCGGCTTCCAACCCCCAATCCTTCCTGCTCATTCAATTGGGCGACATCGGCGATGTGGTATTGACCCTTCCATCGGTTCAGGCACTGCGAACGGCCTATCCCGAGAGCCGCATCGTGGTATGCGTCCGGGAGAAGGCCCGGGATATCATGACCGACTGTCCGTGGGCCGATGATGTGGTTGTCGTCACCAAAAACCCGAACGGCAATGAGAAGGCCCTGTGGAAAACGCTCGACCGACATCGGAAATGGTTCACGGACCTGCGCAGACGGCATTTCGATGTAGCCGTCGATTTTCGGACGGGCACCCGGGGGGCGATCATCGCCTTTCTCTCCGGCGCAAGACACCGCATCGGCCGCTTTGCCGAGGACGGGGGCCTGTGGCGCAATCGTCTGTTCCACACCTTGGTCGATCCACCCGGTGAACGCAATCAATACGCCGTCCAGCACAATCTCAACATTCTCAAGCCGCTCGGCATCGATGGGAGTCCTCCGCAGCTCATCCTGCCTCTGCCGGAATACCGCCTAATGCAGGCCGGACGGCTCCTCCAAAATATTGGGCTGTCTTCCGGTTCCCCGTTTGTCGTGTTTCATCCCTTTTCCCTCTGGGCCTACAAGGAATGGACGATCGCTGCGGGCGCAAGGCTGATCGACGCCATCACCGAGAAGACCGGGCTTTCGGTCGTCATCACCGGTGCGCCGGAAGAACGGGAGCGAGCCGAACGGCTTGTCCGAACCTGCAGCAGTCGTCCGCTGAACCTCGCCGGAAAGACCACTGTCGGGGAACTCGGCGGTGTTCTGAAGCTTGCCGCATGCTTCATCGGGGTCGATACGGCGGCTCTGCATATCGCAGCCGCCGTCGACACCCCGACCATCGGTCTGTTCGGCCCGTCGGCTGCCGTCAGCTGGGCACCCCGAGGCACCCATCATCGGGTCGTCACCGCAGATCTTCCCTGCATTCCCTGTCGCAACAAAGGATGCGACAACAGCGAATACAGCCGGTGCATGCAGATGCTTTCTACAGAAAGCGTCCTCTCCTGCTTCGAAAACCTGATTCGAACCCTTCCTCCGGACAAGCTCCCTATCCATGTCGCCGACGGCTCCCCCAACTTCTGAAACCAATCGCCGTCGGCAGACCGTGCCTTCCGATCGGCTGTCTCTCGTCATCGTTCTGGCGATCGCCCTGGGTCTTCGGCTATGGCTTGCCCTTCATACGACAATCGTCAACCCCGACGGAACCCTGTACATCCATCAGGCGCGCCTGTTGTCCGCTCATCAGTGGAAGGAGCTCACCTCCTGCGGGCTCAGTTTCGTTTCGATGTTGCCCGTCGGGATCGCAGCCGCCCACCACTGGATCGGGGACTGGGTCTGGGCGGCCCGATTGGTGACGATCCTTTTCGGATGGGCGACACTGATTCCGCTCGACGGATTCCTGCGCGCCTTCTTCGATCGAACGACCTCCCGGATCACCCTTCTGATGGTGGCCGTCACCCCCATGATGGTCAGCAACAGTGTGGAAATCGTACGAGAACCGCTCATGTGGTTCTTTGCAGCTTGCGGCATGTGGGCTGTCGTACATGGGCTTCGAACCGGCCGGATGCCGTGGGTTGCGATCGCCGGATGCTCGTTTTTGATCGCCGCCTGGGCGCGGGTGGACGCCGTGCTCCTGATCTGCGTCGGTGCGGCCTATCTCGCGTTTCGATCCACAGGCAACCGGGCAAGAAACGTTCTGGTATTTTTGCTGCCAGCCTTGGCGGCAGCCGTTGTTGTCCTCTTCCTTGCTTACCATCGGGGCATTTCGGTTCAGACCCTGTTTCGGGGATCGGATATGCTGGGAAAGCTCTACCTGCCCTTCATGAAGGTCCATGAATTACGGGTCCAGCTCAAGGCCATGTCCGAAGGCATTGCCGTACAACCCCTGACGTTTTTCCTGCAGGAAAGCCGTCAGCAGGTATGGCTGGTAGCCGTCGGTTCCCTGATCAATCGAACGATCGAAGCCCTGTTCTATCCCTTTGCCTTGTTCTTCGTCATCGGCATCGCCCGCTACCGACAGGTTCACCGTCTGGAGCGGGGCATCGGTTTTGCCGTCGCATCAGCCGTCTGCGGCTTGATCCTTCTGTATATCCACACGCTTCAGACCTGGATGGTCTACTATCGATTTGTGGGCCTCGTCCTGCTGCCTGGATCCGTTTTCGCCGCAATGGGCATTCGCACCTGCCTCGAATGGCTCTGCACCCGAACCTGGTTTTCGAAGACTGCCAGTTCTCGAAACGGCAGGCGCATGGCTGTGATCTGTCTGGGTGCAGTCCTTCTTCTGGCCGCTCTTCCAAAGAACTTGAAAACACCCGATGCCGACAAACGGGTTTTCGTCGACATCGGCCGAACGCTTGCGTCCCGGGTGTCGATCGATCGGGCCATACTGGTGATGACCTCCAAGGGGATCCAGCCGTGGATCTCCTTTTATGCCAATATCGATCGGCCGTTTGCGGTCTGTCCCCTGCAGCCGGATTCGATGTATGAGCGGATACCAGATACCGTGGATGACTTTTTGAGACATGCGATTCAGCACGGCATCCGATTCTGGATCTGGGAAGAACGCAACTGGCCGACCGGTGCCTTCGATGTCGATGCGGCGACGGGAAACCCCCATATGATGCTTATCGGCGCCTATTCGCACCCCGACACGGGTGCGATGCGCCTTTACGAGATTCGATGATGCCGGACACCATCCCCCATCGGCCGGTCATCGCCATGATCGTTCCGACCTTCGGGAGGGTCGGGGGCGCGGAGAACCTGGTGGTCGAGCTATGCGATTGCCTCAACCGGGAACACGGATTTGTCGTGCATGTGCTGGCCCACCGCTTCGAGACGACCATCGAAGGGGTGCATGCACACCGTATCCCCATTTGGATGTTTCCCAAATGGGTTCGGCCCTTTTCCTTCGCCTGGGGGGCCGAGCGGACGCTTGGCCGGATACCGCACGATCTCGTTCACAGCCATGAGCGGATTTTCCGGGCGGATGTGTTTTCCGTCCACGGTATGCCGCACCATCTGTGGATCCGGGATGTCCGCAGAAAATCCATGAGCCTTTTCGATCGGGCCACCGCACGGGTGGAGCGTGCAGGCTATACCCACCCGGAGACGCGACTGCTGCTTCCGGTATCCCATCTCGTGGGGCAGGCCCTGATCGACACCTACCCCGAAATTCGGGAACGCATGCAGGTGTTGCACCCGGGGGTTGCCACCCAACGCTTTCAATCCTGTTCTGTCGGCGAAGTGAAGGCGGAAGCCAAGATGGGTTTCGGTCTTTCTCCATCGGATACGGTGTTGCTTTTCGCAGGCATGAATTTTGAGGTGAAGCGGCTGCAGCTTGTGATGGAAGCCTTGGCCGCTTTGGGAAGACAGGTATTGGAAGCACACCGGCTGAAGCTTCTCGTGATCGGAAAAGGAGACATCGCTCGATACAGCCGGCTGGCTACAGCACTGGGAATAACCTCAGCCGTTCGCTTCGCCGGAGTTCAGACGGATATGGTCCGCTCGTATGCGGCAGGCGATGTCCTCGTCATGCCCAGCCGGATGGATACGTTCGGCCTGGTGGTTCTGGAAGCCATGGCTGCCGGCCTTCCGGTGATCCTGACCGAAAGGGTCGGCGCCGTCGATATCGTCCGAAGTGGAGGCTGTGGCATCGTGCTGGATGCCGATCCGGACCCGGCAAGCCTTGCGAAGGCCATCCATGGGATGGTTGAGGCCGATCGCAGAACCGTCATGGGACAATCCGCACAAACCCTGGCGGCATCCTACGACTGGCAGACGGTCACCGCGAGATTGGTCCGACACTACGAGTCGCTGCTGCAGCAACAAAGGAGGCCCAACTCATGAGCGACAGCACCCATCCGGTATCTGCCGGCCGATATCCGGAGATCGATCTTTCCGGTGTTCGCACCTACGAAGCCCGGAACCGCGCCTCAAAGATCCACACTGCGTTCGAGGCCAAACCCCTCCGAAGAGGAATGCGCTTTCGGGAATTCTTGGACGCCCTGCCGGCCATTCTCAAGGCGGAGGATCTGCGCAGCATCGCCAGAGCCGTGGTCGATGCCAGAGGAAAGGGCAAACCGGTCATTGCCATGATCGGAGGGCATGTCATCAAGACGGGATGCGCCCCTGTTCTGATCGATTTGATCGAGGACGGATGGATCACCCATATCGCTTCCAACGGATCGGCGGCCATTCACGATACGGAGCTTGCCAGAATCGGTCATACCTCGGAAGACGTGGCCGTTCAACTTGCAGACGGTTCCTTTGGCATGGCGGCCGACACGGCCGATTTCGTCAATGGGGCTGCCGTCCGGGCTGCCTCCTCCGGCGAAGGCTTCGGTGAGGCACTCGGTGCGATGCTGAGCGAATCGGCTGCACCGAATGCCGGTCGAACGCTCATTTACCGCTGTTTTCAGAAGGGCATTCCCTATACGCTGCATGTCGCCATCGGCACGGACATCGTCCATCAGCACCCATCCGCAGACGGGGCTGCCATCGGCAAGGCATCGCTTCGGGATTTTCGGATCTTTGCGGCAACTGTATCTCGCCTCGGCCACGGCGGTGTCGTGCTCAATCTCGGCAGCGCCGTCATCATGCCGGAAGTGTTTCTGAAAGCCTTGAGCGTCGCCCGAAATCTCGGCTTCGACGTCACGGACTTCACGACGGCGAACATCGACATGATCCAGCATTACCGGCCTACGGTCAACGTGGTCCAACGGCCTGTGCTTCAGGGAGGAAAGGGGTATGCGTTGACCGGGCATCACGAAATCTTGATTCCGCTGCTGGCGGCGGCCATTCTGGAGCTGGCGGACGAATGAGAGAGAGGGAAAAGGCACCATGGCTATGAATGACGACTTCGCAAAAAGGCCGGATGCTGTGTCGTGCTGCATCCCTCGTCGC
>CAZJXF010000075.1:0-16974 GCA_964549995.1 uncultured Desulfatirhabdium sp.
GGAAGCCCGGCATTGGAAGGAAATCGGTAAGAGGCAACTTTTTGCGATTCCATCATAGCTATTCCGAAACATCGACATATAGAGGCAAATCCCAGGCATCCATGTCCCGGATCAGGCGCTCGCTTTCCCATTCGGGATGAAGGGCCATATCTTCGATCGTCATCCGGTAGACGCGCCCCGGAACTCTCGGATACCCCGAAAGCTTCTTTCCGTCGCGAATGACCCAGTGCGCCACGAGAATTTCCGCATGCTGAACGGCATCCCGATCCTCGGAACGAAGCGCATAGCGATACACGGCCAGGGCATTGCGATAGGGTAGAATATCCTTCGGGTCCGGTATCCCGCTCATCTCCATCAGGGTGGCCTCGATCGATCGACGCTCCAATCTCTTCGCGATGGGGGACTTCTGCACACCCTTTGCACCGATCGCCGTTACATCGAGGTCAAAGCGTTCCCCATGTTCAATCCAGGCATCCGGATAGAAATCTCCTTTTTCGTTGTGGGTGATCCGCACCCAGGATTCGACTTTCGTCAAATCCTTCGAAAATCTCCCCAGGTAGACTTCGACCTGTCGTCCACCGCCCAGAATAGCATTGGGTCCGACCTGATGCCGGTAAGGACCTGTAAGAACAAGATACAAGGGGTGGTTGCTCCACCTTGGATGATAGACTTCATGACCGTCGATCCCGGGGGCAAGGGCGATGTTGACCTTCCAGGGAGATTCATGTGCGGCCGAACGCATCCACCAGTGTCGGTGCATCCCGTCAAAAAAAGCCAGAACGGCACTGTTGTCGGGAGACAGGGATGCCCAGCATCCTTTTCCATAGACGTCGAATCGCTGTTGCGCCACCTGAGCAATGCCGACCTGTGGCCAGGGGAATGTCCCGCTCGCTTGCTTTCCATCTCGGGAAAGCTGAAAATTTTCGATGCCGACAATCGATCGATCCCAGACCAATTCAACGACCCCCGGATCATCGATCGCAATGCGGACAATTCTCCCGAATCGCTCGTTCACCGAATCGCTTGGCTTGGGATCCTGAGCCACATAGACCCACTGCTTTCCCGTCCGAATATCCTTCCATACATCGATGGCGACACCTGCTCCGATGGTTCGGGGGACACCGCCACGCCATCCAACTACCTGGACCGACTCGGCGTTTCCAACGGAGAAAACGACAGCCGTTCCATCGGAGGTCATCAGGGGGCGCCGATAGGGGCCGTGGCTCTGCAGAATCGGCCGCTCGCCTTTTCCATCGAGCGAATCCCACCCCATCAAGCGCAATCGATCCCCTCTGGCAAAAACATCCTTTCCGTCATCGATGTCCTGAAGCCATACCACGCGGGCATGGGGCAGGGATGCTGCCGTATCCCGTGCCGATATCTCACCTGCAAACATCAGCACGAAAAGCCATATCCACCCCCAAAGGAGGAGACCTTTTTTCATGTGGTTTTGTCGAAGCATGCTTTCGGAAAGCTCATCCAATGGAATGGACCGCAACCTGTCGCTCTACCCCCGAATCCGGACAACCCGAGCCGGAATCCCCATGCAGATTGCCCGTTGCGGTACCGAATGCGTCACGACCGCTTGGGCCGCAACAACACTGCCCGTATGAACGACAACACCGCCCATCACCGTTACATTGGCGCCAAGCCACACATCGTCTTCGATGACGAGCCCCCCGTCCGGCCGGATTCCCTGAAGGCGCATCGGTAGATCCAGACGATCCGTGCGGTAGTTGCCCCCACCGACGATATAACAGCGCGGGCCGATGATGACGTCTCTTCCGATTCGAACGGGATTCCCGTCCACGGATTGAATGACGGTCTGAACATTGATGCCGGTATTGTCTCCAATCCAAACCTTCCCCCCCTTGCAATGGATCCCGACATCATTCGACAGCATCACGTCATTTCCGATAACCATCGCTTCATCCGTCTCGTCGTTACGTGCGTCCAGGATGCACCCGTCGCTGACCACCACACGGTCTCCGATATGGATACGATGCGGATGGCGCAGGATCACATGGCTCCCGAACAGGCAGCCTTTTCCGCAACTGCCGAAAAGCCGGGGCCAGATCCTGGAGCGAAGGAATATTCCGGCAGCCCCAGGTATTGCGGACAACAACATCGAACCTTCATATCGGATCAGATACCCTGCGGATGAATTTCCAACGATCACCGAACGGTACCGATCGATCGCGCTGGATGATGCTGTAACCGACATATGGGTTTTTTTCATTTGGGCACATTCTCCGACCGATTTCCGAGCGTTCCCGGCCTCACCACCAGCAGCAGGCCTCCCGCAAGAGCCAATACCACCAGGATGAGTCGCAGAAGAATCGAAAAGCCCATAGCATAGGAAGGGCCGACCCCCGCATATTGCAGAAAAACGGCGAGCATCAGCTCCCGGATTCCCATGCCGTTCACGGTGATGGGAATCAGCGAAACGATCTCGATCAACGGGAAGAAGATCAGGAAAAACAGAATGGATATCCGCTCGTTCAGCGCAAGGGAAACGACATAATAAGAAACGAGAACCACAAGCTGCAGCAGGATACCTAGAACATAGGCACGCAGAAGAAGGCGCTTGTTGCGGATCAAATCGTGGAATACATCCGCCAGCATTCGGATTCGCTCATCCGTCAATCGCTGCGAAATCCAGGGGAATCTTTTCCGAAATAAGAGCGCTCCCGGTTCAATCAATCGTACCGAAAACAAGACCCCGACCACTAAAGCTGCAACCATCAGAATGAGACTGAGCAGCATCCAGGAGGGAATCGGCATCAGATGGCCAAACCCGATCACCGAGAAAATGGCGATCGATATCAGCGCCCCCAGCCCGCTCAACCGCTCCATCAGAACCGTCGCAAACGACTGGATCGGCCGGGAACCATCCTGAATCAAGCCGTACACTTTATATGCATCGCCTCCGACGCTTCCAGGCAGGAAGGTATTGAACCAGAGGCTGATTGCATAAATCTCGACAATCCGCCAGAAGCGACCCTGAAACCCCATGTCCCGAATGATCATGAGCCATCTCAGGGATCGCGCCAGGAGAACAACGACACAACTCAGCAATGCCAACAACAGGCAGGGAATACTGGCCTTGGCCAACATCGACAGGGTGGCTTTCGGATCGAAGAGCCAGAACAACAGGGCAAACGTCCCCAGCCCGAAACAGAGCTTCAACCACAACCATTTCCTTCGTGTACGAGCGCTATCCGAATGGTTATCCATATTGATTGCTCAAGCCAAAAGCCACCGCTCGCAACGCTCCGCCCATCTTCGGAAACAGCTGTACGTCACGAAAGAAGCCCTTCTTCTCGATACCACTGCGCCGTCCGTCTCAACCCTTCGTCGATATCGACCGTGGGTCGATATCCCAGATCCCGCTTCGCCTTGTCGATCTTAAAGGCTCTGTTCTGCCGAAACCAGTCTACCCTTCTCGGGAAAATCGGCGGAGCGATATGAAAGGGTTTGCAAACGGCTTCACACACATGGCCTGCAATCATGACAGGAAGAAGGGGGAAATGGGGAATTTTCACCCGTACCCCCAAGGCCTTGGCCGTTCGACGAACCAATTCCTCGATGGTCAGATAATGCTCGTCTGCGATAAGGTAGGCTTCTCCGTCCCCCTTCCCTTCGGCCATACTCAAAACGAAGGCGTCCACCAAATGATCGATGTACAACGGATGATACAAGGTTTTCCCATCCCCGAACATCGGGAACACCCCCGATGAGACGCGCTTGAAGATCATGAAGAATCGTTCGGGATCGCCGGGCCCATAGATCGCAGCAGGTCGCAGAATGACGGTTTTCAACCCCTTTCGGAAATAGGACTGAACGACCGGTTCGGCTTCGTATTTCGTCTGCTGATAATAATCCGCCGCATGAATGGGAGCCGTTTCATCGCCAGGGGGATGATCGATGTTGCCATGCACACCACAGGTACTGCAGTAAATAAATTTTCGGACACCATGCCGCCAGGCGGCCTCCAGAACCGTTCTTGTACCTCCAACGTTGACCTCGTAATAATACCGGTTGGGTACGTCCAGCTCCCGGAACGCTGCAGCCAAATGGTGAACCACCTCGATATCCTTCATGCATCGGTCGACGACTTCCGGATCGGTGACACTTCCGATGACCACCTTGGCCCCCCAGTCCCGAAGCTCCTGGGTTTTGAGCCCTTCCTTGTAATCCAAGGCAACCACGTGATGCCCATCCTGCAACAACCTGCGCACCAGCGCCTTTCCGGTAAACCCTGTCCCTCCAGTCACCAGTATGTTCACTACAAATCTCCTCTACGTTACGATGGATTTGTAAAAAATCAGGAGTCAGAAGAAATGCCGATGCCAGATGGCGACATTCATCAGTGCCCACAGGATATGGTTGTGGTTGTGCCGCATCTGAAGATGCTCGTCAATCAACCGATCGACGAAATCGATGTTCATCGTTTCTCGAATGATGGCCGAAGATTTCAATAGATCGATCATATACGATTTCAGTTCGTTTCGCAGCAGGTTTTTCACCGGAAGGCTATATCCCTGTTTTCCCCGATACACAATTTTGTCGGGAAGGATTCCCTTCAATGCCTCCCGAAACACATGCTTTGTCGTCAGCCCCTTCAGCTTCCAGTCTCCGGGGAGGGATGCCATGAATTCGACGAACACATGATCCAGAAGGGGAACCCGGATTTCGAGTGCGCTGGCCATGCTCATCTTGTCCACTTTCATCAAAACGCTGTCGGTCATCATGAAACGCATGTCGAGGTACACTTCACGATTGACCGGATCTTCGGCGTCGCATCGCTCGGCGTATTGCCGGATTTGCCTGAACGGATCCAGAACGAGGTTTTCCCGAAAATCGGGTTTGAACAATGGATCGACCATTTCCGGAGGCAGAAAGTATTGCCACCGCAGGTGCATGGCTTCGTCGGGGAGTCTCGCTCCTTCCACAAATCGCTTGAGCATGTTGATCAGCCCCTTCTTCTGGGGACGATCCGGTAAGCGATCCACGATTTTCGCGATCACACCGTCGCGAATCTCCCTCGGCACATAGCGATACCAGCGATACAAACGGCTTGCCTTGAAACGGTCGTACCCTGCGAAACTTTCGTCTCCGCCCTCTCCGCTCAAACATACGGTCACATGGCGTTTGGCCTGCTGACACAACAGATAGAGCGGCACGGCGGATAGATCCGTCATCGGCTCATCCAAATGCCACAGCGCCTGCTCCACATACTCAGGCTTCAGATCGTCGATCATCAACACCTGATGATCCGTCTGGAAATGATCGGCGACGATCCGGGCATATTCTGTTTCGCTGAAGGACGGATCCCGATAGCCAATCGTAAAGGTTTTCAGGGACCCGGTGATACGCCGCCGCATCATGGCTACCAATGCGCTGGAATCGAGCCCGCCGGAGAGAAAAACCCCGAGCGGGACGTCGCTGATCAAATGGCTTCCGACGGCTTCTTCCAGAAGTCTGCGCTCGGTGGCGACCGCCTCATCGAAGGAAGGTCTGCGACTCCCACGCTTCATATGCAGGTCCCAGTAGCGGACCAGTTTCCCACGACCCTTTTCCCATACGAAATAGTGTCCGGCTGGAATTTTAGAAATGCCTTTGAAAAACGTATCCGGTGCAGGAACGAATTCGAATCCGAGATAGTCGTAAAGCGCCTGGGGATTGAGGGATCGCTCGATGCGCTCATCCTCCAGAATGGCCTTGATTTCCGAAGCGAAGCGTAACCGTCCATTCTGAACGGCATAATACAGCGGTTTAATCCCGATCCGATCCCGGACCAGATAGATCCGTCCGGACGCCGCCTCATACAGTGCGAAGGCAAACATGCCTCTCAATCGTTCGAGCGCCCCGGTACCGTATGTCTCCCAGGCATGCAGGATGACTTCCGAATCCGAATGGCTCGCAAAAACATGGCCTTTCTGAATCAGTTCTTCCCGAAGCTCTCGAAAATTGTAGATCTCCCCGTTGAAGACCAAGATCAGGGATCGGTCTTCGTTGAACATGGGTTGTCTGCCGTTCTGGCTCAGATCGATGATGCTGAGCCTTCGGTGCCCCAGAGAGACACCGTCACAGCAGAAATGCCCGTCCTGATCCGGTCCCCGATGAATCAACCGTTGGCTCATCCGACGGATCAACTCCGCATCGTTCCAGCTGAAACCACAAATGCCGCACATTCAAGTCCCTGTCTGTTTCTGAAGGGTTGTCGTCATTTCGGTGACAAAAAGAGTCGAGCTTCCTTTACCCCGTTGTCCTATGCTCATGCGCCGTTCCTTCTTGTTGTGCGACAAGCGGACGTTTTCGGCACCGAAGATCATACAGAAGCCACACACATCCTGCGATACAGCATCCATACAACAACAGAAAGATCTTGTCTCTTCGGAGATTGACTGCAATATCCTCGAGAACATTCCTTCCATAAACGTTTTTCCCGAGGCCGTAGATCAACTGTCGCGGCAACCAAGCCCGATATTCCCGAAGATCTCCGGTCACGAATTGCACAGAACGCAACCGGACCTTGCACGATAGGCATCCATCCAGGTCAATTCGCAGATGTCTCAGCAGATCATCCGGCGGCAATACGAGAAGCGGCAGGAAAAACCGAACGGTACCTTTCCGGGGTCGAACGATCAGGCGAAAGCTGCGCTTTTCATCAAACTCCAATCCATGGGTTCTCCAAAACACCTGTAAGGGAATGCGTTGCAGGGAAACGGGCGACTGAACGTCCATTTCAACGAATACCCCCTTTATCCGCCTGGGGGAAATGTCGATATCCGGAGAAATCCAGAACGGATCCTCACCCGCCGCTTGCCAGAATCCATCCTCATCCGGCATCAGGTCATTCTCCCTCCAAGGACCGATCTCGGAAACATCCGATGGAACTTCCCGTTCCAGAACGGGATAAACGAGACCCCGGGGAATCCATGAAGCCGAATCTTGTGGAACCGTTTTTGCAATACCAATTTGTCGAATACGAAGCCTGCAGCCTACGGATGCATCGATATCCAATCGAACGTTTCTTAGAGAGGCGGCCTTCGTCACTGCACGAGTCAGCCATACGTCGGGGTCGAAAGGCAAGAAAAATATCAAGCGCCCAGTCGCATCCGGATCTGCCCGAAAGCGATAGCTCGATGCTTCGGTGTAACCGCTCTCATCGGTTTCCCAAAATAGTTGTACAGAAATATCGGATGGACACTTCTCGAAGAAGACCTCTCCGAAAAACCCCCGAACGGCGGTGAGCGGCTCTTGAATAGCAGGCGAAATCCACTGGGGATCGGATCCGACGATTTCGAAGGCACCGTCTTCGGCTTGGCGGACATCATGCAGTTGCCACGATGTCGTTTCCGAAAATGCCGCCAGGACGGCTTCCTCACACCGCACCGGAGATGGTGGACTGAGCCAAGCGACAAGAAACAGAAACATCCATCCCCAGGCATTACGAAACAGGTTCATAGGTATCCGTTCGCAGAATTTTCCATGCCCAATACAGGAGGCAGGAGGCGTAGATATTGTGTACGATCAGTTGCACTCTGCCCAGAGAAAGGAGGCGGGCGTCTCCGATCCATTCGGCATAGAGTTGCGGAAGAGTTTCCCATCCGAAAAAGTTGGAAGTCAGCGGGGATGCCAGAAACAGGGTGAACACCCCGGCATCGGTATGAAACATCCAGTACAGGAACCAGGCTGCCGAAAACAACACAATCGCCCTGACCGGCCGGCATCCGGCAGCCACCAATGCTGCCGGAAAAACCATCATCCAGGAAGGATAATGGGCGCTGTGGGTTACGAACAGAAAAAATCCGATCAGCGCCGCATTGACCGACACACCGAATCGGATCATGGGATTGCGCTGGCGGGTTTCCAAGAGCCAGATGCCCACCATGCCGTACCACAGGAAAAACGGCAGCAGCCAACCATGCTGCATCCCGAACAAGGCGAATCCAAAATCGGCTTCACTTCTTCCGGCCTCAGACAGGGGGGAGTGGCTGCCGAAAAAATGGCGAATCCCGACGGACAATCCAATGAATCCGATCACGATCCCAAGCGGTACGATCAGCGAACGAATATCCTTTTTCGAAAGCGATCCGCTCCATAAAGACAGGATGAACAACGGTGCGTACATGAACACGATTTCCCGACAGTTCATCGCAAGCCCAAAAGCGACAGCCGCAAGGATTCGTTTTTCCTTCTGGAGCGCGGCCAGGGTCAGGGCGATGAAAAACAGTGCAATGGATTCGTAGCGCCCGAAAATATAGAAAGCATAGATGGTCACCGGATTGAACCACCAAAGGCGCAGCGCTGTCCACTGGTACCGGCTTCCGGAAAGCATCCGGAACAAGACAAGCGCCGTCCCCATATCGAAGAGAAGATAGGGAATTTTGAGCAGAAACAGCGTTCGGTAGATGCCCGGATCGCTCACGAAGAGGAAATAATCCGAAAGGCCTGCCGTCGACTGCATGGCGTTGCGCAATAGCAGGATCTCGCCATGCTCGGGAAGGAGAGAAAGCGTCAGCTTCAGAAACAACAGCTCGATCAGGGTAAGGATCGGGCGGGACGGAAACAGAAAGGGATTTCCCTGACGTAGGCTGGCGAAAATCCGCGCATATTCACTCAGGAAATCGACATGCGCAAAAAACGGCATGATCAGAAGCCGCAACAGAAGACCCGCCAGCAGCATCCTCGAGAGCTTCGGATGGCTCCGCATCGCATCGGCCATTCGGGACACAACCGTTCGGATAGGCTTCACCTTTCCTCCTCGCTCATACCACCGATACCGCTGCGGCTGCTCCCTCTGCCCTGAACAGTGCGAATCACTGCATAGGCCCGTTCGACTTCTCCTATTTCGACCGCTTTGCGCCTTTCACCCCAACCCAGGCATCGACCCACCCCTTCGGCGACATCGACAACCGTTTGGCGTCCAGGATATCCCGCAGTGGCTATATCGGTTCTTCGGAACAACACATCCGAAAGGGTCATGGCCATTTCGCAGCGGACGGCATGGACGATCTGGGCGCGGATGGACGGCAAATCCGGTGAAATCGGCTCCAAGAGCGACTTCTCTTCGATCCCGTAACGAATCAATATTTCCGTTTCCGTTCCATACAGAAAAAACAGATGGTCCAGCACTTCGGCATCCACCTGCCCCGCATACCGGTTCAGGAGATCCCTTCGATAGGTTTCCACGCACCGAATGGCGCCCCCTTCCAGGGGGGCGTGACGAGCCGGCCGACAGCGGCTCCCCCATCCCAGTTTCCCGGCGATTCGATCCGCCGCCTTTTCCGCCACCCGTCTTGCTGTCGTATATTTGGCGCCGAAAACCGTCCAGACTTCTGGTATACCGTCCTGCTTCTCGTGATCTACGATCTGATATTCGCCGGTTCCCTGATAGGTATCGGGTTTGATTTCCCGAACGAGCAGAGGATAGAGGCCTGCCCAGGCGTAGTGAACGTCTTCGGGGCACAAATTCAGCCCCGGCAGGCAGCCGTTGAGATCTTCCATGAAGTCGAGAATATCGCTTTCCGTCACCCGGACATCGTCCAGGTTTCCTGAAAAAGGGACATCCGTCGTGCCGATCAGAGATCGGTGACGCCACGGAATGATGAAAACATGCCTTCCGCCCCTCGTAAGGACTCCTTGAATTTTCTTTCGGGTCGTCAAGGTCAGTGCATGATCGGGAAGAATTTGGCGGGTCACCAGATGCACGCCCTTGGAATAGCCGGCAGGCCGCTTCTTGAGCCGCAATTCCGGCAGCAGATCGTTCAGTATCGGAATATGAGGGCCTGCCGCGTTCACGACGACCCGCCCCCGTACTTCAATCCGCTCCCCGCTGAACCGGTCCTCGGCCACAACCCCCACGACCGTTTTGTCGCGCAGGCGCAGGAAATCGGTCACCTGCAGGTAGTTGGCGGCAACGGCTCCATTGCGACAGGCGCTCTTGATGAACGCCAGCGTCATCCGCTCCGAACTGACCATATGGGATTCATACAGGATGTAGGCTCCGCTCAATCCGTCCAAGCGATGAAGGAGCGGAAAGCGGCGTATCAGCTCGTTTCGACCGATGAAACGGCTTACCGGAACCTTTTTGCCCGGATCCCGAATCCTGTCGTTCAATCCAAGGCCGATCCACTCGTACAAGGTCAGGCCGGCCAACATGGCCGCCCGCCCCTTCATCCAGCCGCTCACGAAGGTCGGAACGATAAAAGGAATGGTTCGGGTCGCGTGCGGGGCGATATTGTGGAAAAAAGCCCTTTCCTCCGAGGACTCCCGCACTTTCCAGAACTGACCTGTGGGCAAATACCGGATGCCTCCGTGAATGAGTTTGGAGGATGCCGATGACGTGAATCCGCCGAAATCCCCTTTTTCCAGCAGCGCTACCCGCCAGCCGCGCAGAGCGGCATCATGGCACAGGCAAGCCCCCGTAATTCCCCCGCCGACGATGACCAAGTCGAAGTCCGTATGCCGAAGCGCTTCCAGGTTTCGTTTCATAACGCCCGCTCCAGCCGGATGGCGAAATCCTCGGATTTCAGACTGAGATTCACATTGTAATAGGGGTCTCCGGCATCGATGACCCCAGCCCATCGGCTTTCGAACAGCTGCCGCTCCCGCTCGAAACGCTCTCGCTTTTCCGATGTAGATTCATACCCACGCGATGCGGATTCGTGATGAATGGCCTCGCAATACGGCGTAAACACATTGAGCAGCCCTTTCTGCCGAAGCTTGAGGCAAAAATCCACGTCATTGTAAGCGATCCCCAAATGTTCCGCATCGAGACCGCCGACGCTTTCGTACAAGGATTTTTTCACCATCATCAAGGCTGCGGTGACGGCGCTCACGTTGTGGATGACATGCGGTCTGGCGTAATAGCCGTTATCATCGGCTTGAAAGAACCGATGGGGATGTCCGGCATTTCCGAACATACCGACAACGATTCCGGCATGTTGAATCCGGCCGTCGGGATAATACAGCTTGGCTCCGACGGCTCCGACTTCCGGACGCTGGCTGTGCTCGAGCAGGGCCTCGATCCAAGAAGGGGTGATGATTTCGATGTCGCTGTTCATCAGAACGACATGTTCCCCCTTCGCCTGGGAGACAGCGAAATTGTTGATGGCGGAATAATTGAACGGCTCTCGATACGGAAGAAATGTCACCCGGGCGTCCATATCGGCCAGTCGCTGCATGAGCTTCGCTGTCTCAGGTGCCGAGCTTCCGTTGTCGATGCCGATGATCTCGAAAGCCGGCCAGCTCGATTTTTCGAGTACGGAGAGGATGCATGTTTCGAGAAGATCGGCCCGATCCCGAAAGGGAATCAGGATGCTGATCAGAGGCTGACCGGAAATGCGTCGTTTCACCCGGTAGCTTCCCTGCCATCTTCCAAAGAACACCGAAGCCTCGACACCTCTTGCCTTCAGTGTCTGCTCGATGGCTTTTCTGCCTGCTTCCCAGGCATAGGACTTCGCATCATAGACGGCTGCCGTCGATCCGGGTATTTTTCGCCAATGATACAGGATGTTGGGAATGTGGGCCACCCGATCCGTTTTCTCGAGGATCCGCAGGATGAGATCATGGTCCTGAGAGCCGTTGAACCCGTCGCGGAAACCGCCGACGGTATCGAAGAGGGTTTTTCGAACGACGGTGAAATGGCAGATGTAATTCTGGGACAGGAGAAGATCCGGAGAATAGTCCGGCTTGAAAAAGGGCTCGATCCGGCGGTCATCGAGGTCCATCTTGTCCTCGTCGCTGTAAACCAGATCGACTTGCGGATGCTGCTGCAGCACCGATGCCACTTCGAAGAGGGCATCCGGTGAAAGGGTGTCGTCGTGATCCAGGAAACCGATGAAGTCGCCGGTCGCCATCTCTGCAGCCGCATTGGATGCAAGGGCAATCCCGCGATTTCGGGTGAGAAAGCGCACCCGAATCCGGGGTTCCCGATCCGCCCATTTCTGAAGAATTTCCCGAATATGCCCGGACGGGGAAGCATCGTCGGCAAGACAAAGCTCCCAGTTGTCGTACACCTGATCCACAACCGACTGGATGGCCTTCTCCAGCCAGATGCCGTCGACCTCATACACCGGAACGATGACGCTGATTTTCGGTTTCACCGGCATTGCGGCGATCTGACGACGTATCTCGTTTTGACGGTCGTCGCTCATGCGACGGGTCTCCATCCAAGCTTCATAATCCGCCTGGGTGAGACCGATCCCCACAACCGCCGGCTGCTCTTCGGCCTGCTGCCGATCGGCCTTGGTCAGATGCAGCCACAGATGGTGGAAAAGCCCCCGCATTCCCTCTCTTCGCAGGATATCGGCAGCCTTGAACGATTTCCGGGCAAGATCGATCGGAAAGAAAACCATCCATTTTCGGCAGAAATCGGCCGTTCGCCAGATCAATGAGCCCTTGATACGGTTCAGCGAAAACTCGATGTTGCGAATATGTCGGTCCTTGTCCTGGATGGCACGATCCTTGTCCTGAAGAACGGTTTCCAAATGAACCAGCCGGTCGCGCTGCTGAGAAACCAGAATGGATTTTTCATGCAACGTCTGCTGCAGCTCGGCGATCCGGGTATTCTGATGGTGCAGCAACCGATCGAACGCATTGTCTCCAATCGCCAGGAAATCCAGTTCGACCCGAATCGACCGGGCAGGGCCATCGATACCCTCGATGATCCAGTGCGGATCTGTCGATGTGAACACGAAATGGCCGTCTTCTTCCAGCAATGCGTTGTGAGACCGGATGGATGCAGTCTGCTCCCGCCCCGAAGCATCCTTCAGCACAATCCGGTACAGGCAAACCACGGCTGGGCTGTTCACCGGATCGATCCGGATTCCCTGAATCCGATCAAACCGGCTTAGATCGAATTCGAGGTTTCGTTCATCCCCTCCGACATAGGCCACAACTGTCTGCTTTTCATTAAACCCCATGCCGGTATCCACATAGACCTGGGCCATCCATTTGCGGGTACGATCCACGGGAATATCGATCAGCCGATCGATCCACAGGCGGATGTTGCGTTCGAAAAATTCCCGATGGTGATGAAACACCCGCTCATACATCTCGATTTTCTGTTCGCGACTTTTCGTTCGAAGCATCGACTCCGGGCTGATCCGGTAGAAAAAGAGCTCTTCGGGGATGCGATGGACGAGCCGCCCCCGCTCGATCAGGGACAGCCAGAAATCGTAATCCTCCCATCCGTAGATCATGTCCGTCCGGTAGCCGCCTACCAGTTCCCAGTCGGCCTTGCGAAAGACACAGGAGCAGAAAAGGATGTTGTCGATCAGCATCTCCGAAAGCGAAAATTCCGGAAGATTCCAGGGCTTTTCGACAGCCCCGAAAAAAGCCGCCCTGCAGTAAACGATGCCGATTCCCGGATTTTCATCGAGAATTCGAACGGCCTGCTCGAGATAGGTCGGCCCGATGCGGTCATCGGCATCGAGCGGCAGAATGTAGCGACCCTTCGCCTCACGAATGCCATTGTTGCGCGCCGCAGCCAGCCCCTGGTTGGTCGTGTGGATGACCCGGGTTTTCGGGTAGGCAAGGGTATTCAGGACTTCGATCGTTTCGGAATCGGTTGAGCCGTCGTTGACGATCAGGATTTCCACATCCTCGATGGTCTGAGCCAGAACGGAGCCGATGGATTCAGCCAAATATTTCCCCTGGTTGTAACAGGGAATGACGACGGAGATGGGGCAAGGTCTTTCAGAAGTACAGGTCATGATTTTCCCAAAAGGCGTTACTGGCCGCGACCCAATAGAATAGAATCGTACAATTTCGTAACCGCATCAAACCGAATTCCCGAAAAACGGGAATCCAGCTCGATCAAACCGTTGTAATTGATCTGGCCCACTTGACCCGGCTTTCGCTGGAAAAACTTCCAAGAGGTGACGACTGGCTGTGGAATCATCAGAATTTGAAATAGATGAACGGCTGATACACGCCAGCCGCAAGGGAAGCCATCGACGCAATCATGATGAGCAAAAGTCCGCACAGGGTGGCGACCTCCCAACCGCCGTTCAGAAGATTTCGATAGGCTTTCGAAACCGATTTCAATAATGCTTCTTTTCCGACGACCATCCACCGGGAAACAGGCATCGAGAAAATGATGGAGCATACCAAAACAAAGCCGATGTGTCGATCCCAGAAAAATTCAAAGGGCTGGGCAACACCATCCCCCTGAGCTGCCCCGAACATGGCCTTCAGCATGCCGGTCGCCTCTCTCAAAGATGGCGATCGGAAAAAGACCCATCCAATCGTTATGACCACCAGGGCATAGCCATGAGCAATCGGTTTCCAGGTCCGTTTAAGCCAAGAAGCCAATCCGGCCCGCTCCAGAACGAGAAAAAGCCCATGAAACAGGCCCCAGATCACAAATGTCCAGTTGGCACCGTGCCACAATCCGCACAAAAAGAACACGACCACAAGGTTGAGATACGTTCGCATCCCTCCCTTTCGGTTGCCCCCAAGCGGAATATACAGATAATCCCGAAACCATGTGGACAGGGAAATATGCCACCTTCTCCAGAATTCCTGAATCGAAGTCGAGCGATAGGGAAAATCGAAATTCTCCATCAACCGGAATCCAAACATGTGACCAAGGCCGACAGCCATGTCCGTGTACCCCGAAAAATCATAATAGATCTGAAGCGTATAGCAGATGGCGGCAAACCAGGCGAGGCTTGTAGTCAGCTCAGCTTGCGGAATTAGATAAATCTTATCCACCGTACCAGCAAGGGTGCTGGCCAAAAGAACCTTTTTGCCCAAACCGACAATGAACCGCTGGATTCCATATGAAAAATCATCCAGCGAAACCCTACGATTCCGAATCCGCTCGACAATCCCCTTGTAGCGGTCGATGGGTCCGGCAGTCACATTGGGAAAAAGCGACAGATACAGAGCGACATGAAGAAGGTTTCGATTGGCCGGAACTTCCTTTCGGTAAACATCGATCAAATAGGATATCGCCTTGAAGGTGTAAAAGGAAATACCGATGGGCAGATGCAAGGCTGGATCGGTGATAGGAGGAATTTGAAACCATCCCGAGAGGACATTTAGTGATTCTGTGAGGAATGATGCATACTTAAAGAGGATCAACAAACCTATATTTACGGCGATTGCCGTCCCAATAATCAGCCGGTTTCGCCACCGATCGATGAGTAATGCCCCCGCATAATTGATGAGAATGGATACACCGAGAATCCAGGCATGATTAACCTCTCCCCAGGTATAGAAAAAAAGACTTAGCAACAGCAGCACGGCATTTCGCAGTTTCATCGGACTGCTGAAATACAGGAACAACGCTGCAGGGAAAAAGCCGAAGAGAAAAATGATCGAACTGAAGCTCATGCAAGAATCCTCATAGAGGCGATGGGCTATGGTTTATAACCAGTTTGGGCGTACATCCGTCCGGCGTCATATTCCTGAAACAGCGACTCCAGACGATCCCTTCGGATTTCCAGCGATCGCAACCGATAAGTTCCTACGGCATATCCGGGATCCAGACGCAACCGTCCCCGGACTGTCGGCTCTTCAATACAGAGATAAACCGTATTTTGCCCTTTTTTCAGCAGAACTCCCCGGCTGTTTTCTTCCGTATACCCTTTTTCCGAAGCAGTAGGATAAAAGATCTGCAGGGCCGTATCCGCAGGGCTTTCCATCTCGATTCTGAGAATCAGAGGACCGATATCCTGCCCCATATCGGGAAGGCGCACGCCTGGATCCATTCCGGTGGCATGAATCAGGAGCCCGTCATGTGAGCGTTCCAGCCAGGCCTGTTGATGAAGAACGATCCCATCGAAACCGCTTTCAGCATTCCAATGACCGACAAACGGACCCGAATAATCGAATCGCTGTTCCAGCGTCGCTGCCGGAATCTGTCCGATCAGCCGCTCAGCCCGCTCTTCGATGACAAGATTCGGATGGATCTTTTCGATCCATTCCTTGTATAGCCGGTGTTCGGTTCCGGAATCCTCTGCCCATCGTTTCCAGATATAGACGACGTCTCCGAAATGTTCCGAAAGATACGGCTCGACAAAATCCATATAGGAATCCCGAAGAACGATGGCCCGCGTCCGACCGGTCTCGCACCGCTTTTCATACAGATACCGGTCAAAAGCCGTTCCATTCAATTGGGAACAAGGCTCCGCAGGCAACCACACCCTTTCCTTTTCCCAAATCACCCCATCCAATCCCATCCGCAGGTCCCCGTGTCGAAAGTCCCGGACAATTTCAGTCATTCGGGACTTCGGCAAGGGCTCCATATCGGGGAACCAGTCTTTAAGCCTGTCGATGACCTGCCGATAGGCGGCATAAGCCCCTTGCCAGTTCCAGTGCGAATCCGTTCGAAAAAAAACGGGCTCCCTATCTTTTTCCCGCAGGAGCGCGTCCCGCAAATCGATGATTTCGACATCGGTATGCTTGCGCAGCACTTCCACCAGTCGGTCGATCCGCCTGGCCGAAACGGCATGCCGCCTCATCCAGTCCGGCAGATATTCCGGGTATACGCTTTGCTTGTTGGGCGCCAGAACAAACACATACCGAATGTTCTGCCTGTCAAACCAGTCCTTTTTGGCCTGAATGACACCGACCCATTGCTTCAGGTCCGCATCCTGCAGCACCACCTTACCCAGTACATCCTCATTGGATTGATCGCCTCCGAAAAAAAACCACCCCGATTTGCCCACTGTTACCCAAGAAAAACCGGATTGGTCAAAACCGGCCCACAAGATGAAGTTGTAGATGAAGGTAAGCGCATCCCGAAACCCGATGTGATCGTTCCAATAGGATTCGATCCCCCTGAAATACGCATTCAACCGATTCGCCTGGAGTTTTGGAAATTCGGCAAGGTTGCGGTTTTCATTCTGCGATACGGTTTTTACGGGCATCACACCCATCACCACCAGCGGCGCAGCCAGCATGATCCAGAAAAGACCGATGCAGCAAATCCGGCACCAGTAATGGATGCAA
>CAZJXF010000076.1:0-16749 GCA_964549995.1 uncultured Desulfatirhabdium sp.
CAGGCCCGGAAATACCCCTAAATCGGGGGTAGGACGACTTTTTGCGAGCCCATCATTCGTGATGGACGCGCAAAAAGGATCGATCTTCCGATGAGTTAAGGGGCCGCCAAGAGGACCGAGTGAATCGCTTGGCGGCTCTTTGCATTGGAGAGGATCCTGGGGGAGATTGGGGTTTCCGGCTTACTCATGCGGACCGAATGCGTTCCACGAAGGCTTCGATCCGTGTTTCCAGTTGTCCGATATCGGAAGTGCTGTAGTCGGTTTCCAGATGTAGAACCGGAATGTGAAACCGCTCTTCGATATGGCGTTTAACGGAAAACGCCTCGATGTTGTAGGTATGGCAGCATTGCCAAGTCATATCCACCACACCCTGGATATCGAAATCCCGAATGAAATCTTCGAGAAGCCGGAACCGGTTCGGGTTTGGGCTCATGCAGGAGCACGGAAGCTGCAGATACCGCATCGCCAGGGCCTGCATCGGATCGGTTTCGGCGATCGCTTCGTCGATTGGATAATAGAGGCTTTTCATTCCGGTGCAGTTTTCCTGAACGATGACGATCGTTCCGGCATTTTCCAGGATGCGGATGACCTTGTCGGACCCCTTGCCGACAGGTGTGCCGGTGAGCAGGATGCGGGGCCTGCTGGCTGCCGCTTCCATGATAGGTAGAGCCTCCACTTCGGCGTTCAACACCTCCAACTGGTGAAGAAACGCTTCCGGATCGACGATGAACCCCCTGGTTTCGAGAACAACCAGCAGCTCTCCACCGGAAACCGGAAGCCTGCCCGAGCGGTGATGCTCGATGAGCCTCTGAAATTCTTCTTGGATGCGATTCGTCAGATGAATCTGTCTGACAAGGGCTTCCGGGGTTATGGCCTTTCCGAACCGATCTTCCAGAAATACCTGAAACCGTTCCAGCTCCTTTCGCCAGAAATGGAGGGCATGAGGCGCTTCCATGTTGCTGGGCAGATACATCATATGAAGCGGCTTGATTCGTCCCAGCAATTCGAACATCTTCTTTTTCCCATCGCAGGTTGTCTCTCCCACGATGACATCCGATGCCGCAAAATAAGGGCAGGTGTCGCTCGCTGCATATCCATAACTCGATTTGATGAGCGGGCACAGGTTTGCCGGAAGTTCCTCTTCCGCCCGGGCGATGGGGTCCTGCTTTTTTCCGCAAAGACCGACGGAAATTCCTCCTGCAGCACGGATCAGCTCGACGGGTGCGAAAATGCAGTAAACACCGGCGATGAAGCGGCCCGTCGATCGGGCCTGGTCCAGCTCCAGCAGGCAGCGCTCGTTGTATGTCTCAAAATAATTCCAATGATCCGGTTTCATGGTGGAAGCTGTCTTTCGTCAAATTCGTAATGGACTCGCAAGAAGTCGCTCTACCTCCGATTGTTGATCATTTCCGGGCCTGAGCATGGGGGGAGATACGCCTTTTGATGTTGCATCGGATACTTGTTTGAAGCCGCCGGAGATCGTTGGGCCGGGCATGCAAAACGCTCCGGCTTTTGTTTGTAAAGCTTGCTATTTCAATGCGATGCTCTCTCCTGGAGCGTTTGGCATCATGCCCGGTCCTTACGAGCTCGGGCGGCTGAGTTTATCCGATGCAACGAAAAAGGCGTGTCTCCCCCATGCGACTCGGATGAGACTTTTGGACTTTTTGCGAGACCATCAAGTCGTTATTGCCGTGCCGAGCCATATCGAGAAACAACCGAAATGGCTCGTCAGGCGATCGTCGTTTGCGAATAGCGGCGATGCGTTGCAACATCGGTTGTCGGCATGATCGAACCCAGATGTATTTCGTAATCCGAACGACGTTTGTGGAACGCTGTGGCTTCTTTCATACAGGTCAACAGGATATTCCGGGTGGATAGGATTTCTTGCGGATCGGAGAGTTCAATGGTCCACCAGGAACAGCCGGTTTGCAGCAAGCCGTTTACGATCGGCGTGAACTGATCGACATCCGTCACCGGATAATGCCGATCCGATTCATATCCGTAGATATGAACCTCTTCAAGGCGGTTGGCAAAGAGATCGATGAAATCCTTCACGGTGAGCTCACCCCGACGTACCCTGGGGCAGGAGATGGCATGGCCGATATCCAAGGTGATTTTGGCACCGGAGCGTTCGGACCATGCCAAGATGCTTTCCGGATGACTTGCTTCGCCGTCCCGAAGGTTTTCGATACAGACGGTTACCCCGGATCGTTTTCCTTCTTCTACGAGTATGGAGAGATTATCTACGGCCTTCTCGGAATCGAAGGGTTCATCCCAGCACAGATGCAGGTGGAACGTCACCACCGTCGGACAGCAACCCTGCAGGGCTTTCAGTGTTTTTCTGTGGATCTGCATGGCCGCCTTCGATACGGTATCATCCGGATGTCCGATGTCCCATCCGTAATAGCGGCCGTGAAAGCGCTCCGGAACGCCGATGTCACGGGAGGCTTTCAGATGATCCGGAATCCGGTCGAATCCAGCAATATCGGGCGTATATTCGACGGCAAAACCATGAGACATGGCCCAGGGAACCAGGGTTTGCGCATTGCTGGCAGGGACGGACACCGCTATGACCGGAGCGGGCATACGGTAGGGATATTTTCGTGGGGGGCCATCCGAATCGTTGGCCGATTGAAATGAGATCATTGAAAGTCCATGTGCTGAGCGATGTTTTCCCGGAAAACCGGAGACGGTGCTGTATGGGGATCCATCCTTTCCCATCGAGAGCTGAGCATTCCAGAACTTCGAATGTATGCAAGAGAAGATGATGAAATCGGATGGCTTCTCCGTAATGTCCTGCGGCACCTTTCGAACCGATTCTGTCGTGCCTTCGAAGAAGAAGTGCATCTATACATGTGAAGCCGATACAGATCAAATTCATTATAGTTATCGAGGACGGCACATGATTGACGGCTTCGCAAAAAGGCCGGATGCTGTGTCGTGCTGCATCCCTCGTCGTTGCGGCGTACGTCTAAGTACGCCTCACTCCTCGGGATTTGCACTCCTTGCCTGCGGTCTTTTTTCGAAGCCGTCCATATGTTGGAGTTTTTGCGAGTCCCTCATGATTGATGGGATCGCAAGACGCCGTCAGATCTTGACCGCATCCAGCAGATAGCACCCTGGGCGATCTTCGAAGTGTTGAATCTTCAGCCCGTTGCTTTCGAAGAGCTTTCGCATTCGCGATTCCTTCGGAAGCCGGTCGTTTCGGACGGGATCCGCTTTCCGGTGCATGTTGTTCAGTTCCGCGGATCCCATGAAGTGCGAAACGATCAGATGGCCGTACACTTTCAGAGTTTGGGTCAGTACCCCCAGCGTTGTTTCCGGATGGGTGAAATGCGGAAAGACGGCATGGCAGACGACGGCATCGAAGAAGTGAGGGGGCAAATCCAATTGCTCGACGGCATCACAGCGAAGATCGAGATGGCGAAAACCGGCGTTTCTGCTTCGGCACACATCCATCATGCCCGGGCTGATATCGGCAGCCAACACATAGCCGGTTTCGCCTACGGCAAGGCAAAGGATTCCCGTCAGACGACCGGTGCCGCATCCGGGTTCGAGTACCTTGCTTCCAATACCGATGCCCGCCATTCGGAGCATGCGGTCGATATGGCGGGTCTCATCGGGTGTGTAGGCATCGTTGGCCCATGCCTCCTTCGCTTGACGATCGAAGAAATCCGCCTTCTTCGGATCGATCCGAACCATCCTTTTCATCAAGGGTTTTCCTCCTGATCCGGATTTTCAGAACGTTAGTCGGAGGCCCAGCATGCCGTTGATTCCAGGCATGGGATAACCGGGAAGATATTCATAAGAGGTATCGGTGATGTTTTCGACGGCAAGGAAAAGTTCCGCCTGGTTCCCGTTCCAGGGAAAATGATAGCCGATTTTGCCGTTGAGCAGGAAATAATCGCTGATTTCCTGCGTGTTCGTTGCATTGAGTCTTCTGGCCTGCGAATCGACGTACATGTCATCGACATACTGGCAATCGAGGCCCAGCTTGAAAGCCTCCAAAAATCGCCAGTTCATTCCGGCGCTGTAGGTGACTTTTGGAGCATAGGGCAGGTCGGAAGGTTCTGGATCCAAGAGGGTGATGCCTGCGAACAAAGACAGGTCGGAAGTGGGCTGGACGCTTACGGAAGCTTCGACACCCTGGATCCGGTAGGATTCGATGTTTGCCCAGACCGGGGGAGATGGCGGGGGTGGAACGATGACATAACGGTCTTTTCCATCGTCGTAGAACCAGGTGAGCTCGGCTGTCGCCAGTTGACCAAAAGTGTGGCTGATGCCGATTTCGTAATGGTCCACCAGTTCCGGGTTCAGGTTCTTCCAACTGGTTTTCAGAGCCGGGTTGACTTTTTCGGATACCACGACAACGTCCAGGCCGGGGTAAATGACGCCCTTTGCATATCCCGCATGCAATTCGGTTTGGCGGTATCCGAAAACCATTCCGGCATGGGGGGACCATTCCGAATCGAAATCGCTGTTGTCGTAATACCGAGCCCCTGCAGAAGGTGTCCAGTAAAAACCGTCCTTGTTTCCAAACGTATGGTTGACCGCCGCATAGGGGGAGACAATGGTGAAATGGTGGCCCGCCCAGGATTTGTTCGAGCCGTCCGTGTACAGATCGTCATAGTCTCCATCGGTCAAGTCCCAATCCAAACCGGTGAGAACCTCGCCTCCTTTCCAGAAGTGGAAGCTCTCTTTGGCCTTCGCGCCGTAGAAAAGAAAGTTGTTGTAGAGATTCTCCCGAACCCCGCTCTTGCTGGTCGGCTGATTGAGCCAGTTGCCTTCTCCGGAATTCCGATACAATTTGACGAATCCACTTGCCGTATCATAGCGGTTTTCCAGAGTAACGACGTTCATCCAGCTGTTGGTTTCATAGGTTCCAGCCTTCGATGGAACGGGCGCGCCTTCCTTCCCCGGGTCGGATGCCGAATTGTCGTTTTCGAGGGAAAACGCCGACAGCTTCCAGTTCGGTGAAAAACGGTAACCCACCCTCCCGTAGGCATCCTTCAATTCACCGGTTGCATCCTCACGATGACCGTCGGAGGTCCGATACCCACCGCTGACGTAATAATCCAGATCGTTCAGCTTTCCGCCGTGGTCCAGGGTGGCAATTCCGGTTCGATAGCTGCCCCCTTCCAAGCGCAGCTTGCTGCGAAACCCTTCATCCCGTTTTTCCTTGGGAACGATGTTGATGACGGCGAAGGCATTTCCGAATATGTATGGCTGTGGGCTCTTGTAGACTTCGATCGCGTGCGCCGGATCGATGGACATCAGATCCAGCAGGGGGTGGTTCCAAACACTCATGTACATGGGGATCCCGTCGATCAGCATCTTGATTTCGGCTCCGGGTCTGCTGGATCCCATGCCCCGGATGAACACCGCACCACCGGAAGCTCCTCCGAAAGAGCCAATCGGGTTGTAACGGGTGATGTTGACGCCTGGGGTTTTCCGCAATGCCGTGCTCAGGTCCTGTGCGTTCATGTCATCCATTTGTTGCTCGGTTACGGTGGTTTTCTGACCGGCATAGGCATCGACCTCGTTGCCTTCGATGATGGGGGTACCGACAACCACAATGGACGGTATTTCATAGGGCTTTTCCGTTTCAGCGGCCAATGCGTCCAAATGTGAAGCAATGGTCAGTACCAGAAACCAGATCGACAGATGCAATCGCTTCTTGAGAAACATGGTGTTCATGGAACTTCCTCCTGTGGATGAATGCTCGGCTTTTGTTCGGGACTTATAAGCTCGAAAACAAAAAAGCCATGAAAGCAAGATCCCCGAGCGGGGGAAATCGCCTTCATGGCTGAATCAATAAAAAATGGACTACCCAAAATGTCGAACAACGACCGGCTTCTGCCGATCACTTAGAAAGACGGATTTCTGCTAACTCATTTTCTCCGACCTGTCAATGGTTTTTCAAGTCATACGTCATGAAGAATCCCGGCCGGCTTCCGTAAACACCTCCTGCAGCGCCTTTGCGAAGGCTTCCATCACCGGCATTTCCCGGATGGTGATGCGGATCCAACCCGGAAACCGGAAGCCGGTCATGGTGCGGATCATGAACCCCCGTTTCATGAGCTTGCGGTACAGCAAGGTGTCGTTCATCGGGGTTTTCATCATGACGTAATTGCCTTCTCCGCTCTGAGAGGGAAAGTTCAGTTCCGCAGCCACATTTTTCAGGAAACGCTTGCCTTCTTTCATGAGGGCACGGGTCTTTTCGATGTGCTCCCGGTCGTCCGAAAGGGCGGCTTGGGCCGCTTCCTGAGCGGGACGGTTCACCGAGTAGGCCACCACGGTTTTTCGGATGAATTGCGCCAGGGTTTCGGATGCCGCCAAATAGCCGATACGAAGACCCGCCAGGGCATACATTTTAGAAAAGGTCCGAAACACGACCACGTTTTCGAAGGTTTGCATCAGTTCGTATCCGTCCGGAAAGTCCGTGTCCTCGACATATTCCCGATAGGCTTCGTCCACCACGACGATGCAGCGATTGTCCACCTGCTCGAGGAAGCGCTGCATGCGGCTTCGGTTCCACCAGGTGCCCGTGGGGTTGTTGGGGTTGCACAGAAAAACGATCTTGGTGCGTTCGTCGATCCGCGACAGGATGCCTGCATCGTCGAAGGTGAAGTCCTTCAGAGGAACGAGCCTCGGCTCCACCCCCGAAAAACTGGCCACCCATTCGTAGACGGCAAAGGTTCGATCCGCTGTGACGATGTTGTCCCCAGGCTCGCAGAAGGCCTTGATGACGGCCGTGATCACCTCGCAGGAACCGTTTCCCACCAGAAAGCTGTCCGGATCCCGTCCAAAGCGCTCGGACAAGGTCCTTCTCAAGGCATAGGAGTCGCCGCTCGGATAGAGGGCGGCCTTTTCCGGAGGAAAGCGTCGGATGATGTCCGCTGCAGCCGGCGGCGGGCCGAAGGGATTCTCGTTGTTGTTCAGCCGATGCAGAAAACAGCAGCCGTATTCCTGCATCAGGACATCGTCGGGCTTACTGGGGATGTAGGCCTCGAAGGCTTGCACATATTCCGGAATCAGCGTGCTCCAGTCCATCGCTCATTCCCTTTCCTGTGCGCCTGCGGTGAACAGCAGCAGATCCCCATTGGTACCACCGTCTGGAATGAGCAGCCTCGGCCGAAAGCCGGAAGCGACCAACACCGATGCCTGCGCGGCGTCTGCGGTTTTCCCCAAATCCATTTCGAACACAATGTTTCGGATCCCTTCCTGACGTAGAATTCGAAGGTGATCCTTCAGGTTGTCTTCGAGATCCTTGCCGGCCTGAAGCAACCGAAGCGTGCAACGGGATGCCTCCCGTTCGAATTCGACGGCAAGCACCGAATGGTCCGGACCACGGCCTCCGGACGGCGGAAGCTGTCGGAGGATCCGCGGCAGGGTCAGCCGCTCCCAGTTGGACTCCAAGAAAGGTTTCAAGACGGGATCGGTATAGACCGTTCTGCCGTCATCCTCTCGGAGCGATCGGTAATAGACGGGGCGCTGGGATGTCTTGCCGTCGGATTGCGTCTCGGGAAGCGTTCCCAGTGTATCGAAGAGGCGCTGCGTGAAATCCTTCTGCGCATGTCGGCAGATCATGCCCACCGCCTGGGTCCTGGCTGCACGGTTCAGGCTGTTTTCCACAAGCTCGGTACGGATCCTTTCGGCAGGTTCGCCATCGCCGAGCATATACGGCCCTAGCAATTCCACACAACGAGGGCTCATCCAGCGACGACACACCAGACCCAATACGGCGCCGCCTGGATCACAGGCCAGCGTCGCCTCCAGATCTCCGGAAACCACCATGTCGGAAGCCAGGGAAGGATTGGAAAAACATGCGGGAAGGGGGGCAATCCCGTGGGCTTGAAGCTGCACCATGGCATAGTGGAACAATTCGGGCGGCGGTTCTTCGATGAGGCGGTATTGGTCATAGGAGGGCACGGGATCGGCCGGAGGAAGGGCGATGGGGGGATAGGACCGATGCTTGATCAAACACAGTTGTATTCGATCCTTGTGGGATGATAGACTCATGCGGTCGACCATACGAGATGCCAGAAGCAGCCCCATGTGTTCGAGGCTTCCATCGTCGTCCGTCACCCGCCATGTCAGGTTGAAGGCCCGAAGATCGACGTCCGCCGCCTTGCAATCAATGCGCAGAACAAGCCGCCAGTGGCCGTCCATTAGGGTTAGATCGATCGTGTCGGATGGCTGTTGCAGGTTCATGAGATAGTTGCAGATCTCTTCTGCAGCCAAAGTCAGGGCGTCGGTTTCCCCCTGACCGAAGGCCAATGCATGGACGCCATCCCGAACAAAGCCCAAGACCAGCGGAAGAAAGGCAGGTGCGGCAGGAATGTGGAGGTGGATGGTCTGTTTGCCGATGGGATGTTGCATGACGATCTCCTCTTTGTGCTTTCATGACGTTTTCTTTTACCATACAGGAGAAACAATGATCCAACAAGCCGATTCTCATCCCTCCTTAGCGTTTCATATCGATCGGTTCCGGCCGGAAGACGCCGAAGGAATCGTCCGTCTCGTCCGTTCGGTGTATGGGCCGCACTATCCCATCGCCTTGTTCTACGATCCAAAGGCCCTCACCGATGCAAATCGGGAAGGCCGATACCTCTCTTTTGTTGCGCGGACCAATTCCGGAGAGATTATCGGCGTAAACCACCTGTTTCCATCGACACCAAACCCGGTGCTGCTCGAGTGCGGAGTCGGCATGGTCCATCGGGAATACCGCGGCGCCGGCGTCAACACCCAGATCCTGCAATACATTTACGAGGTCTTCGTTCCTGAACATCCGTACATCGAAACCGTTTTCGGAGAAGCTGTCTGCAACCATCTCTTTCAACATCGGTTGATGAGGCGCTTCTGTTTCATCGAAACCGCCGTCGAGCTGGCGCTGATGCCTGCTGCCGCCTACAGCAAGGAACAGAGCGCCTTCGGAAGAGTCGCCACACTGGATTGTTTTCGATCGTATCAAAAGAAACCGCATCGGGTGTTTCTGCCCGAACCCTATGCCGACATGCTTCAAGCCATTACGGTCCGCTTGGACGATGCCCGTGAAACCACTGCTTCCATCGAATCGATCCCCATCAGCGAATCCAGCGTCATCGATATGCAGGTGTTCGATTTCGCACAGGTCGCCCGAATCACCGTCCGAAGCATCGGCCCGGATTTCGAAAAGGTTTTCGATGCGCTCGAAAGGGATGCGATCGAACGAAACGCCTTGGTACTGCAAACCTGGTTGAACTTGGGCACCCCCTGGGTGGGGAAGGCCGTCGAAATGCTGAGAGACAGGGGGTATTTCTTCGGTGGTCTTCTTCCCAGGTGGTTCGATACGGATGGATTGCTGATGCAGAAACTGCGCTGCAACCCGAATTACGAGGAAATTCAGCTGCTCACCGATTTTTCAAAAGAACTTCTGGCCTATATTCGGCAAGACAACCGCGCCTGAAGGATGATGGACTCGCAAAAAGGCCGGATAGCCATTCTACGAAAGGCGACTGTCAGGAGTCAGGAGTCAGAAGTCAGAAGTCAGAAGTCAGAATAAAAGCGGTAGAAGACGGTTTTTCAGTTTGCGCCTGCGAGTTTCATGCATAGGGGTGAAACCCCGGTTGCATGGGGTATTATAAAATGATGGCCTCGCAAAAAGTCAGATACGCTTGTTTGACCCGCAGGAGGGCGGGTGCATTTTGCTTGCGCAGCGGAAAAACTCAGCAGCCCGATCTCGTAGGATCGGGCGGATGGCCAAGATGGAAACGATGGCTTTCTGAAAGGCAACATCCGGATTTTCAATCCAAAATAGATGAAGCGCGTCCGCCCGATCCAACGATCTCCGGCTGCTTCAAACACGTTTCCGCTGCTTCGCAAAACACCACCCGCCCTCCTGCTGATAGCTCGGCATTGGAAGGAAATCGGTAAGAGGCGACTTTTTGCGAGGCCATCATAAAATGATGGTCTCGCAAAAAGTCGATCTACCCCCGATTTTCGGGTAGCTCCGGGCTTGAGCATGGGGGCGGGCATGCCTTTTGATGCTGCAGCGGAAACTTGTTTGAAGCCGCCGGAGCTCGTTGGGCCGGGCATGCAAAACGCTTCGGCTTGTGTTTGTAAAGCTTGCTATTTCAATGAGATGCTTTTTCCTGGAGCGTCTGGCTACATGCCCGGCCCTTACGAGCTCGGGCGGCTGAGTTTTTCCGATGCAGCGAAAAAGGTGTGCCCGCACCCATGCGACTCGGATAAGACTTGTGGACTTTTTGCGAGACCATCATAAAATGCGAAGGCGGGGAAAAAGGGAAGAGGGGGGAGAAAGACTCATTTTTAGGGTTGACTTGCAAAAGCCGATTGATATATAGGGCTTCAATTACTTGTTTCCATTGGAATTCACAGGGAGGGATCCTCGTCACTTCCCCGATCCCCGATTCGGCGACAAGGAGAGGCTTGGTCATGTTGCAGGGAATCTCAAACGAAATGAAAACCATTCGAATCGATAGACGCGGCTTTTTGAAATGGAGCACCATTTTGGCGTTGTTTGGTTTGGTAGGTGAATCTGCAGAAGCTGCCGTAAAAAAAGTGGCAAAGATCAAGAAGGCACAAGGTTCCGCTAAAACAGCGGCAAAAGCCGCCAAAGTCGTTTCGAGAGATCTGCACTTCTTCAACCCCCACACCGGTGAAAAAGTCGATGTCACCTATTTCACCAAAGGGCGCTACCTCACCTCGGCCATGCGGGACATCAACCATATTTTCAGAGATCATCGAACCGGCACCGTCAAGCCCATCGACACCAAACTTCTCGACAGCCTCTATGCCCTTTCCAAACGACTGGAAATGAAGGGCCCCTTCCACATCATCTCCGGATACCGCACACCCGAAACCAACGCCATGCTCCGACGCGAAAGCAGCCAGGTCGCTCAGAAAAGCTACCATATCAAGGGACAGGCGGCCGATATTCGTGTTCCGGACAGAAGCCTTTCCATCGTTCACCGTGTGGCCGTCAGTCTACATGCAGGCGGTGTCGGATACTATCCGATCGATGGATTCGTTCATATCGACACAGGAGAGATCCGATACTGGTCCCAGGCATAAAAAAACGTCCGGATGGCGGCTCAAGCCTTCACCCAGAGCCGCCAACCCCTCACCTGCAGATTTTCCATCACGCCTTGATCCCGTTTTCCTGCCCGCCTCCTCAAGCCACCTCTCCCCGGACGACTTGCGAAAAAGTGCCAACCATTTTTCTTCCAATGCCGGACTCCCAGCGGAAGGTCGGGTAGTGTTCAATAGCTTTACACCCTCGTGTTTCATTTCTTTACAATTGTAAAACCATCAAATCCATGAATTGAATTCAGATTTTTGAAAAACGTGAATTCGAATGGATTGTGTAAAATTTTAGAACAGCGTTCTGTTCGGCTGGGGCCGACCCAATACCGACACTTCGTTGCGATACCATCATAACAAACCGTTTTGACAAGATATATCCTTCCGACGCTTTTCCCTCTTCCTTGTGGCACACCTATTGCTGTTCTGCTGCTGTTCACACCCATAGCCCATTTTCGATAGCTTCACCGAAAACCACCGCAATCGCATAGGAGGACGCATGGCTCAGGAAGTGAAAAACAAGGGATGGCTCGTCACAAGCGCTGGGATCTGTATCAATCTCGCTCTCGGCATTCTGTACACCTGGAGCATTTTCAAGAGCACCATCGCCAAATCGATCGAAGCAAAAGACGGGCTCTTCAATTGGAGCCCGGCCCAGTTGAACGACCCCTATTCGGTATGCTGCCTCTGCTTCGCCTTTTCCATGGTGATCGCCGGCAGATGTCAAGACAAGATCGGCCCACGGGTCACGGCCTTCATCGGCGGGATTCTGGTGGCTTCCGGCCTTCTGCTGTGCTCGCTCAGCAACAGCTATATGGCCTGGGTCATCGGTTTCGGATTTCTGGCTGGAAGCGGATTCGGGTTCGGCTATTCGGCTGCAACCCCACCGGCATTAAAGTGGTTTCCGCCGGCTAAAACCGGGCTGATCGCAGGGCTGGTGGTATCCGGATTCGGGCTGGCGTCGGTGTATATCGCCCCGCTCTCCGAATATCTGCTGAACCATTTCGGCATCAACCGCTCGATGATGGTGTTCGGATGGGCTTTTCTGATCGTGGTGTGCGGGCTTTCTCTGCTGCTGGTCAATCCTCCGAAAGGTTATGTTCCCGAAGGCGCGAAAAACGGCCCATCGTCAACGGCGAAGAAGCCGCTTCCCGTCGTTGACGCTACGCCCTTGCAAATGCTCAAATCCCCCAATTTCTATATCCTATGGTTCATCTATTTCATCGGTTCAGGTGTCGGCCTGATGGTCATCAGCAGCATCGCCGGAATGGCCAAGAAAAGCCTGCCCAACGCCGCATTTCTCGCGGTCGCCATCATGGCCGTTGGAAACGCCGGCGGCCGGATCATTGCCGGTATTCTGTCCGATAAGATCGGGCGAAACTACACCCTGTTCATGATGCTGATGCTTCAAGCCCTTCTGATGATCGCGGCCATATCGCTGGTAGGCTCGGCCAACGCAGCACCGATCATGATTCTGCTGCTGGCCACCTTCATCGGATTCAGCTATGGATCCAACCTCTCCCTCTTTCCTTCTTTCACCAAGGATTTGTGGGGATTGAAATCCTTCGGTCTCAATTACGGAATTCTCTTCTCGGCATGGGGTATCGGTGGGTTCATCATGAGCCGTGCCTCCCAAATGATGGTCGCCGCAACCGGAAGTTTCCATTCGGCGTTTGTTTTGGCGGCAACCCTGTGCGTAGTTGCCGCCGGCCTGACGTTCACGATCAAACCCGTCCGCTCGATTCCGGCTCCTGCAGATGTCTTCTTCGAACCGAAGCTGGGATTTACGATGGCGGACGGCGGCGAGAAAATGCGGCGGCGGTAGGCATTCATCGGGCGCTTGCCCGGTAAGAGATTCTTCAGAAAAAGCAGGAGAGAAAAGGGGTGGATCGGGTCGATTCAAGACAAAGGGCGACCCTTTTCACCCCTTTTTCTTACCAGTCCAACCCGATGGCTTTCCGGCATTCGGCACAGAGCATATCCGATTTTTGATCGATGTCTTCGACATAGGTCGAGGCATTCAAGGCACAGCCGACCCGGTTGCAGTGGAACAAACCGAAGGTGTGACCCAGCTCGTGAACCGCCTCCTTCACCAATCGTTCGATCAGTCGTTCGCAGTCCTCCGAAACTCCGTAAAAGGAATTCTTCAGCCGATGCATGGACACCACGGCCCCGATGCCATCGAGCTGGGCTTCCCCAAAAACATAAGTCAAAACGGGAACGAAGAGGTCCACGTCGGTAACACCCAGGATCTTCAGCGTGTCTTCCGGAACACGATCGATGAGCTGCAGCAGAATGGCCGATGAGCTGTACTGCCTGCGGACAGGATCATACGCGATCGACAGATCGATGGGATGGTGTCGAAGCTTGGTGCGAACACCGAACGCCCG
Source organism: uncultured Desulfatirhabdium sp. (assembly GCA_964549995.1). Taxonomy (GTDB): domain Bacteria; phylum Desulfobacterota; class Desulfobacteria; order Desulfobacterales; family Desulfatirhabdiaceae; genus Desulfatirhabdium. Next base: position 13,476 of record CAZJXF010000076.1, read on the forward strand.
TTCGACACCTGCCTGTAGCCGGTCCATCCAATCGACGGCCTGAAGGTGGATGGGAACCAGGTAAATGAAGGGCATCATCGCTTCGCCTGCTTCCGATCATCCTTTTTTCAACTGATACCTGTCGATCTTGTTGTAGAGGGTCAGGCGGCTGATCTTGAGAATGGCGGCCGCCTGGGAAATGTTCCAATTGGTGCGGTTCAGAATGTTCAGAATGTGCTGTCTTTCCACGGCATCCAGAGATAGGTCTTCCACCGGCTCCGGTGTCGATTGAAACGGAAAGGACAGATCGCTGACCTCGATGCGTGTCCCCCTGGCCCCCACCATGGCACGTTCGATGACGTTGCGAAGCTCGCGGATGTTTCCCGGCCAATGGTAGCGCATCAGCACATCGAGGGTTTCAGGAGAAAGGTCCGTGATCGGCTTGTTCATCGACCGGGCGAAGCGGTTGAGAAAAAATCGGGCGATCAGGGGAATATCGGATTTTCGCTCCCGCAGCGGCGGGATGGTGATGGAAAACACGTTCAGTCTGTAGTACAGGTCTTCGCGGAAACTGCCTTCCTTGACCGCCTGCTCCAGATCCCGGTTGGTGGCGCTGATAATCCGAAAATCCACCTGAATCTGCTTGTCCCCGCCAAGGCGCGTAAACTGCCTGGTTTCGATCACCCGCAAGAGATCCATCTGCATCTTCCTGCCGATGTTGCCGATCTCATCCAGAAACAGGGTACCCTTGTCCGCCATCTCCAGCTTTCCCCGCCTGCGGTACATCGCACCCGTGAATGCGCCCTTTTCGTGTCCGAACAGCTCGCTTTCCAGAAGACCTTCCGTATAGGCGCCGCAATTGATGGTGATCATGGGGAAATATTTCCGGTTGCTGCTGCTGTGAATGGCCATTGCCACCAGCTCCTTCCCGGTGCCGCTTTCCCCGCGGATCATGACTGTCGAATCGGTCTGCGCCACGGTAGCGACCTTGTTCATGACCTGCCGGATCGCATCGCTTTCCCCGATGATCTCATCCGAGCAAGTGATCTCTTCCAACTGCTGTCGAAGGGTACGGTTTTCTGCGATCAACCGGCGCTGCTGAACGGCATTGCGAATCAAATGACTGATCTCGTCCGGATCGATGGGCTTGACGATATAGTCGAATGCCCCCTCCTTCATGGCCTGAACGCTGGTATCCACCGTAGCGAAGGCCGTCATGACGATCGTCACGATCTCCTTGTCGATTTCCTTGATCCGCCGCTGCAGCTCGAGCCCGTCCATCCCGGGCATCTTGATATCCAGCAGCACGATGTCCCAAGAGTCATCCTGAAGTTTCTGAAGCGCGACGAGTGCCTCTTCGGCCGTATCCACACGATATCCATCCATGCGGAACCATTTGTACAAAGAATCCCGGACCGAAGCTTCGTCATCGACGATCAGAATACCGATATCCGCTGGTTTCATGGTGAGACGATCCTTTGTTTCGAAAGAGGCTATGGGTAGTGGATAGTGGGTAGTCGGCAGTCGGCAGTGGGCAGTGGGCAGTGGGCAGTGGGCAGTACGCATAGGTGATGGTCTTGTAAAAAGTCGCCTTTCCCCTTATGTTGGGGTATTGCCGGGCCTGAGCATGGGAACGGGAACGCCGGGGCACCTCGACATCATGGCTTCGGCTGCTGGGTTCGGGGAAGGGTAATGGTGAACTCGCTTCCTTCTCCCACCCGAGATTCGACCTGAATGGTGCCCCCATGCCTTCGCACGATACCATACACGACCGCAAGCCCCAGGCCCAGGCTCTTGCTCGATTCCTTCGTCGAAAAGAACGGCTCGAAAATGTGCGGCAACTGGTCCGCCGGAATGCCGGATCCAAAATCTCTCAACCGAAGCCGAACGACCGCCGGATCTCCCCAATCCGTCGAAACGACAATGCGTCCACCGGACGGCGAGGATTCGATGGCATTGACGATCATGGCCACCAGAATCTGCTGGATGGCCCCTGGGTCGCATTGAATCCGGTCTTCGCCTTCCCCCAGGTTTCGTTCGATCACCACTTGTTTCATCCGGGCGCTGTGATCGATGACCTTGACAGCCGTATCGATGATCTCATGGAGATGGGCTTCCTTGAGGTCCCCCGACGCCCGCTTTGCAAACAACATCAGGTTCTGGACGATTCCGCCGCACCGCTTGGCTTCGTCTGCAATGAAGGAGAGATTGGAGCGAACGTTGTCGATCGCATCGGAGCGCTCTTCGACGCGGTCAAGGTACCGAAGCGACAGTTTTGCATAGGATAGAATGCCCGAAAGCGGGTTGTTGATTTCATGCGCAACCATTGCAGCAAGCTTTCCGAGGGATGCCATCTTTTCGGAAAACACAAGGCTCTCCTGAGCCCTTCTGCGCTCTTCGGCTTCCATCCGCAGCTGCTTCTCGGTCCTGTAACTCTGCCGCACCATAACCGCCATCAAGGAAAAGACCATCAGCAGGATGATCCCGGAGATATGCATGACCGAGCGGATCAACCGGTCGATCTCGGCTGCAACATCGTCGATGTAGATGCCGGTTCCGATGATCCATCCCCAGGGTTCGAACCCCTTGACATAGGAAATCTTGGGGACGATGTGGTTTGGGTTATCCCGATCCTGCCACAAATAGTCCACATAGCCCGCACCCTGCCGCCGCACCACATCTACGAAGGCAACGAAGACGCGTTTTCCGTTTGGATCCCGATAATCGCTCAGATCGGCACCGTTCAGATCCGTTCGATACGGGTGGATCACCATCCGTGGATGCATGTCGTTGATCCAGAAGTAATCCTTCAGGTGCTGGCCATAGGTCATGTTGCGAATCTGGTCGATGGCCTGCCGCTGGGCCTGCTCTCGGCTGATGAGTCCTCTCCGCTCGTCGTTTTCCAGCTTCGCGAGGATGTTCCAAGCCGACGTGGTGAGTTCACGGATCATTTCGCGTTTTCGCTCCATGCTGTTCTCCCGAATGGTGGGAATGACCAGCAGGAACAGGGCCAAAACGAACAAGGCGATGCTGAGCCCCGTCGGCAGAAGGATCTTCAGCCCGAAGGATTTCCAGTGAAATGTGGAATCCGAATCGCTCATCGTTTGTTGCATGTGGACCAAGGTCGTTTTGACCGCTTCCATGAAAGATAATGGACTCTCAACAAGTCAGATAGCTTATTCGCGTGAGTGCGAGTTGCGTAAGTGCGTAAGTTTGATAGACTCGCAAAAAGTCGCCTCTTACCGATTTTCTTCCAATGCCGGGCTTCCAGCAGGAGGGCGGGTGGTGTTTTGCG
>CAZJXF010000077.1:0-16729 GCA_964549995.1 uncultured Desulfatirhabdium sp.
CGAAGTTCAAAATAATCAGGAAATTGCAGTCCATATAATTTGAAAATCAACACCTCTTCCTGATGGCGCATAGTTCGTTGCTTGAGTAGCAGCGGTGCTGCAAGAACAAAGCGCCAATCCGCCTTACCCACTGCCTTTACGATTCGCCCTGAAGTTTTCAATTCTCGTGCCAAACGCCGGCAATGGAGCCGATCGGAGAGGTTTCTGAAAAATGGGTGGAATTTCAGTGGGTTTCTGTGAGAAGGGGGATTTTGAGGGAAAAGCAATCGAGACAAGATGTCCACATAATTTCAATAAGGACAATAGTCTTGGAGGATGGAGATACGGTGATCGTGGTGAAGGATGTCGTAGGCAGGAGAATTACACCCTACGTTTCTGGGTGAGTGTACCCCAGATTCGATGGGGATCGGCAAATCCCTGTAGTTTAACCCTCATCGATGCTCAAGGTGAAGGGCTTTCGCTACCCTGGAGATGAAAATCCGGAGACTGTCCGCATCCGTCCTTGGAATGACGGCGCATTCTGTAGACCGTCCAGTGCCGACTGCCGATGATTTTTGCGGAAAAAGAGATGCGGGGCATGCAAGATACCAAAAAGCATCGGGTGCGCAATGCATGCGTATGGTATGGGTGTACCGGATAAGTGTTTGGATTGAGCGAATGGCGATCAGCACCCGTGAAAAAATTTCAAAGCCATGTCTTCCACTCTTTGCATGATGCCTCATGGGCTTGATCGATTTCAACATGGGGTGCCCTGATGCCAGGGGTTAGATCCGCTTCCATTCGAAGCCGACGATGTTGCGGTCGGCGCTGCTGAATTCGACACCGATCAGGAAAATCTCATCGGCCTGGCCCCGATACCGCTCCCAGTAACGCATCTTGCGGATTTGGTCCAGGGCTGTGTTGGCGCTGCCATCGATTTCCACAACCTTGAACTCCAGGATGAACACTCGCCCTCCGAGCCGAACGGCCATGTCGATCCGGCCCTTGTTGGTCATCTGCTCGGCCGTGACATCGAGCCCCAGCGCCGTGAAATAGCAGTAAAAAATCGATGCATAATAGCCTTCGTATCTGGAGGACTCGTTCTTGCGGTACCACTCATACGGGATCGATGCGAAAAAGGCGTGAAAAATGTCTCTGAGGCTGTCGATGTCTCCGGCCATCAGGGCGTCGTACAGTTTGGTCTGATGTTCGACCTTGCCTGCCGGAAGCTGGGTCAGATGGTCGAGGAGGGTGTCCGTTAGACTGGATTTGACCTCCAGGTTGGGGTACGTCAGGCGGAACTTGATTTTGGTTCCGATCTGCAACTTTTCGGCAATGGTGAGATAACCGGTCTGGAACAGAATGGTTTCCAGGTGGATGCGATCGAGATCGAAGGAAGAAAGCAGGCTCTCATAGGCTTCCACCCGTTCCAGATTGGGCATGGGGTAATGATTTTGCGTGATGAGCTTGATCAGAAAACTGGGGCTTCCGGTCTCGAACCAGTAGTTTCGAAATTCTTTCGTGTTTAAAAACAACAGGATATCGAAGGGATTGTAGACCCGATCTCCCAGGAAATTGTATCCGTCGTACCAACGCCTGACTTCCTCCAGGTCTACCCCGTCCAGCCTTTCGGCGAAGGTATGGATCAGTTCTTCATGCGTATAGCCGCAGACAGTGGCGGCCATGGGATCCAGGGTGATGTCCTGCAAATTGTTCAATCCGCTGAAGAGCGACACCTTGCTGAACTTGCTCACTCCCGTGATGAAGACGAATCTCAGGAATTCGTCCGAATCCTTGATGACCGAATAGAAATTCTTGAGTCCTTCGCGGATCTCGACAGCGGTTTGCGGCTTGTCGATGTGGTCGAGGATGGGTTTGTCGTATTCATCGATCAGGATGACCACGGGTTGATGGTGACGGGTATACAGGGCACGGATGAGCTCAAAAAACCGCTCCCGCAGGTTTTGCTCCAGGAGTACCACATCCCCGTCTTCTGCATTGATTTTAAGAAGATAGGCAAAGCGATCCCCCAGATCCTCGATATCTTGGATTACACCGCTTCCGAAGCTGATGTGAATGACCGGATACCGGATGTCCCAATCCCAATGGTTTTCCAGATACAAACCGGCAAACAGCTCTTGTTTCGCCAGAAAGGCCTGTTTCAAGGTATCCAGAAACAGGGATTTTCCGAAGCGCCGGGGTCGGGAAAGAAAGTAATAGCCGCCTCCCTTGTTGACGAGCTCGGCCACCATGGCGGTCTTGTCGACGTAGTAGAAATTGCCTTGCCGCATTTTGACGAAGCTCTGAATGCCGATGGGAAGCCTTTTCATGGCGATGACCTCTATTCGTTATGCTGATGAGCTCGGATGATCGGAAGAAGCGGCATCGATCCGCTCCCATTCGAAGCCGACGATGTTTCGGTCGGCGCTGCTGAATTCGACACCGATCAGGAAAATTTCATCGGCCTGGCCCCGATACCGCTCCCAGTAACGCATCTTGCGGATTTGGTCCAGGGCTGTGTTGGCGCTGCCATCGATTTCCACAACCTTGAACTCCAGGATGAACACTCGCCCTCCGAGCCGAACGGCCATGTCGATCCGGCCCTTGTTGGTCATCTGCTCGGCCGTGACATCGAGCCCCAGCGCCGTGAAATAGCAGTAAAAAATCGATGCATAATAGCCTTCGTATTTGGAGGATTCGTTTTTCCGGTACCACTCATAGGGGATCGAGGCGAAAAAGGCGTGAAAGATGTCCCGGAGCTGGTCCAGGTTTGCCGCCTCCAGGCAGCGATAGAGCCGGATGCGGTTTCGGGTCTGTTCGGCAGTGGAGTTCGTGAGATAGCGAAGCAGGTGTTCAGTCAGGCTTTTTTTGACCTCGAGATTGGGATAGACAAGCATGTAGAGCCTGTCGCTTCCGAGCACTGCCCAGTCTTTGATCGTCAGATAACCGGTTTGAAATAGAAGCGTGTCGAGCTGAATGTCGTCGATATCGAAGGAGGAAAGGATCGCTTCGGATGCTTCAATGGTTTCGATATTGGGGGCGGGATATTGCCTTTCGGTAATGAGCTTGATCAGAAAGCTGGGGCTTCCGGTCTCGAACCAGTAGTTTCGAAATTCTTTCGTGTCCAAAAACAACAGGATATCGAAGGGATTGTAGACCCGATCTCCCAGGAAATTGTACCCGTCGTACCAACGCCTGACTTCCTCCAGGTCTACCCCGTCCAGCCTTTCGGCGAAGGTATGGATCAGTTCTTCATGCGTATAGCCGCAGACAGTGGCGGCCATGGGATCCAGGGTGATGTCCTGCAAATTGTTCAATCCGCTGAAGAGCGACACCTTGCTGAACTTGCTCACTCCCGTAATGAAGACGAATTTCAGGAATTCGTCGGAATCCTTGATGACCGAATAGAAATTCTTGAGTCCTTCGCGGATTTCGACGGCCATCTGCGGCTTGTCGATGTGGTCGAGGATGGGCTTGTCGTATTCGTCGATCAGGATGACCACTTGTTGGTGGTGTTTGTGGTTCAGCTTTTCAATGGTTTCCAGAAATCTGCTGCGCAACGCCTGGCTGGTGATCGAAAGGCCTTCTTGTTCCGCAATCCGGTTCAGGATGTCTTCAAACACGATCTCGAGCTCATGAACGTCTTTCATCACACCGCTTCCGAAGCTGATGTGAATGACGGGATAGCGGGTGTCCCAATCCCAGTGGTTTTCCAGATCCAAACCGGCAAACAGCTCTTTTTTCCCCAGAAAGGCCTGTTTCAAGGTATCCAGAAATAAGGATTTTCCGAAGCGCCGGGGGCGGGAAAGAAAGTAATAGCCGCCTCCTTTGTTGACGAGCTCGGCCACCATGGCGGTCTTGTCGACGTAGTAGAAATTGCCTTGCCGCATTTTGACAAAGCTCTGAATGCCGATGGGAAGCCTTTTCATGGCGATGACCTCCATCATTCTGGAAACAGACGACGGGAACGGGTAATTACTGGATAAACCTGGATTTGGGGAACCCAAGATGTCCTGAGGCACGTTTTTATCATAAGATGACGTTTGGGCTATCCGTGCAGTTCGGCCATTCACTCCAGCGCCCACAGCAAGGAAAGCTCCAGGCAAAGGGCAAGAATTCCCGTACCCAAAGTGCCATATGGGCTTGATGTGTGGGCAGGAATAACATCCTTTCTCTCAGGAAGTTGGGAGAACCGTTCAGCGCGGCTTTCGGCTTTTTGTCAATACCGCTCATATTCACTTTTCCAATTCTACACAATCTTACATTTCAGTGGTTAGGCTAATCGATCCAGTGAGTCAGGTCAAGGCATTTTGCTCTTTTTTCCGATTGACATGGTCCTCCTTGGATGGCAAAACTTCGTCCAGTTGGTAATGAGCGTTGGGAGTGAGAGACGCTCTTCGCCAGGGGGACTTGGAGTCGGCGGCGAAATATGAGGGCATCTACGAGCTCCGCCAAGTCGCGCATCGATCATGACATAAATGCGATATTGAATATATAGACCAGAACAGGTAGGAAGACGATATGAGCAAGCACAGGATTTTTATTGCAGATTCTCGTTCTATGAAGGATGTGCCGGATCAGTCCGTTCATCTGATAATCACGTCACCACCTTACTGGCAACTAAAAGACTACGACAGTGTTCACCAGATCGGTTTTCACGATAGCTATGAAGAATACATTAATAATCTTAACCTGGTATGGAAGGAGTGTCATCGTGTACTGCATAATGGTTGTCGCTTATGTGTCAACATAGGGGATCAGTTTGCCAGATCCGTTTATTATGGGCGTTATAAGGTAATACCGATCAGAACCGAGATTATTAAATTTTGCGAAGCTATCGGTTTCGATTACATGGGAGCAATCATCTGGCAGAAAGTGACAACCTGCAACACGACAGGCGGCGCAACGATCATGGGGTCTTACCCATATCCAAGAAATGGAATTATAAAGATTGATTACGAATTTATTCTGCTCTTTAAGAAACCGGGAAATCCTCCCGTTGTCGATAAAACAACCAAGGAGCATTCCAAGTTGTCTGTGGAGGAATGGAACGAATACTTCGCTGGCCACTGGAATTTCCCTGGTGAAAAACAGGATAAGCATCTGGCCATGTTTCCTGAAGAGCTGCCCAGGAGGCTGATAAGGATGTTCAGCTTTGTCGGAGAAACAATTCTTGATCCCTTTTTGGGAAGTGGCACAACCTCTCTATCGGCAAGGAAACTTAATAGAAACTCGATTGGATATGAGATTAATGAATCGTTTTTGCCAATAATCAGAAAAAAACTAGGGGCTGAAAGGTCAGATATTTCCAGTCAGACCCACATTGAAGTCATCAAACCGGTCAGCCAACCAATCGACTATGAGCAGGAAATCAAAAAACTGCCCTATATCTTTCGAGATCCAATTCAATTCGACAAAAAGATCGATCCCAGGAAAATGACCTTTGGTTCAAAAATAGAAGCCAATGGAAACGGCGAAAAGCAGTATTTACATTTGAAGCGCATCATCAGCCCTCACACAATTGAACTTAGTAACGATTTGATCATCAGGTTGATCGGCATCGGAACCAAGGCCGGCAAAGAACCAGAGGCCCTCAAATGGCTGTGGGATAAATTAAGAGGGCAAAATGTTTATTTGAAATTCGACCAGACCAAATATGATGAAAATAACCATTTGCTCTCCTATCTGTATCTGAAAAACAAAACTTTTATCAATCTTCACTATCTTCGCTCTAATCTCGTCCAGTTGGATGAGACATATCCGTTTAAATATCGTGATAAATTCAAGTCAATCCTGCACGAGGAAATACAACAATGAATAAAATCAAAATACGCAATGAGGAGATCACCCAATTGCTTGATGCTGATGTGGTGACCTTTCCGAAATATGCCACCCAACTGATTAATCTGGCAAATCAAAACGTGCAGGGAACAAGACCGGAAGTTGTTGGGCAAATGAGTGAATTGATAAAGGAGTTCCGGGGAAGAGAGCTTAAGGAATGGGAGACGTGGTATCTGAGTCGTCATCCTGAAGCGATTGAGAAAGCCAAAACCAAAATCATGGAGATGATAGAAAATTTCAAAAAGGTTATCACGCAGATAGATGCGCAAATGATCGAAACCTGGGTCAAAGATCTGGTCGTCGTGAAAACATTTGTGGGTCTTAAATTTCAGGAAGAGATTTTGAAACGCGTTGCCGCATATATGGGGAAATCCTACCGTCTTTCCGATCCCGACGAAGAGGCAAAGGGGATCGACGGCTTTATTGGCGAAAATCCTGTCAGCATCAAACCGCAGACGTATGTATCGAAGCAGATGTTACCGGAATGCATCGGAGTGCAAATCATATACTATGACAAGGTAAAAGATGGGATAAACCTCTTTTTTGAAGACTTCTAATCTTTCTTAGTGGAGGTTCGGGTTCTTTGGTTTCGTGAATGACGTACTAACAAGGCAACTTCACTCGAACGCTCCTCTTCTACAGAGAGGCCGAAAAAACGATCGGAAGCCATCCCTCGAATTCCGATCCAATTTCAGTGGGTATCTCGGCCGTATCCTGTCATGCCCGCTTACGGGGAAGTCAGCCGCATCAGCTGCTCCTTGAGTGCCTCCAAGGCTTCCTCATCGACCACAACCCAAGCCGGGTCCGGGGCGGCGCTCAGGGTCTTCCAGCGCTTGACGGCTTCTGGATCGGCGCTGGAAACGGGTCGGCGGAGCCAGATGATGCGGTTGTGAATTCTGCCGTAGGCTGCAGCCGGAAACAGGATCGTTTCCCCGGTGGTCTCACTTCTGACCCGCCCGATCACCCGGTGGTGATCCAACCCGAAGGGCCTCGGGTCAACCGTGAGCTCCAGCATATCCGCAGCAATCGAGAGCACCTCCTCGACGCCTTCCCCATATTTGTTCCGTAGGGATTCCCGGGCATCCGCCAACAGTTCGTCCAACCCCGCCTCCGTGACCTGCAGGTCGAGGGTTTGGATGGCTTCTTTCCGGAGCCGTTCGATCGAATCGGCCTTCTTGCTGATCAACACATCCTTGTCGTTCAGGATTTTGATGGCGTTTCGGATGCTCACCATTTCCTTGACGGTCGGGCTTTTTCGGAGCGCGATATCGGCAATGTCCGTACGGTAGAATCCCAGATCGTTGTCGAGAACGAGAATGTCCCGCGACTGTGCGCCCGCACCGGGCAGATACAGATCGATGTCCCGTTCCCGGTGGTGGGAATAGCCGGCGATATTCAGGAGTTCCTTGACGGCTTCCTTGTCGAGTTTCCGTTCCGTATCTGCCGATCCGATCGAGCGAACGGCCTGACGGCTCAGCCGATCGATGGCCATCTTGCGCAGCCAGTTTTCCTTGAGGCTCATGACGGGAATCCTCCTTTCGCCGGCGATGTCGTGCCGCAAATCAGGGGCGTCGACGGGGTTGTGCTACTGAATCAGCGCCCGGATTTCCTCGCCTTCGATGGTTTCCTTTTCCAAAAGCAGCTGGGCCGCCCGGTCCAGGACATCCTTTTTCTCGGTCAGAATTTGGGTGGCTTTTTCATATTGCGCCGAAATGATGGACCGGATTTCGTCGTCGATCATCTGGGCGGTGGCCTCGCTGTATTCGTTGGGGCCTTCGGGTGCCACCACTCCCAGAAAGGGGGAGCGCTGGCCCTTGGCGAAATAGACCTGTCCGATCTTCCGGCTCATTCCGTATTCCCGGACCATGCTGCGGGCGATATCGGTCGCCCGGGAAAGGTCGTTGTGGGCTCCGGTGGAGATTTCGTTGAATACGATGGCCTCTGCAGCCCGTCCGCCGAGAAGAGTGGCGATCTTGTTCAACAGCTCGGATTCGCGCATCAGAAAACGGTCTTCCGTCGGCACCTGCATCGTATATCCCAAGGCCGCAATGCCACGCGGGATGATCGTGATCTTCTGCACCGGATCGGTTCCCGGAAGGGCCATCGCCACCAGGGCGTGCCCCAGTTCGTGGTAGGCCACGATCTTCTTTTCCTCCGGATTGATGAGCCGGTTCTTTTTTTCGAGCCCAGCGATGATCCGCTCGACGGCTTCCGTAAATTCGGACATGCCGACCGTTTCCTTGTCTCTTCGGGCGGCCAGCAAGGTGGCTTCGTTGATCAGGTTTTCCAGGTCTGCTCCGACCATTCCGGAGGTCATGGCCGCAATTTTTTCGACATCGACATCCGGTTCGATCGGAACGTTCTTGAGATGAACCTTGAGAATGGCTTCCCGCCCCTTCTTGTCGGGCCGGTCGACGAGGACCTGGCGATCGAAGCGACCGGGCCGCAGCAGGGCCGGATCGAGAATCTCGGGGCGGTTCGTGGCTGCCATCAGGATCACCCCCGCCCGCTGATCGAAGCCGTCCATTTCGACCAGCAACTGATTCAGGGTTTGCTCCCGTTCGTCATGTCCGCCCATGGCGCCGAATCCGCGGGCTTTTCCCAAGGCGTCGAGTTCATCGATGAAGATGATGCAGGGGGCCTTCTCCTTGGCCTGGGTAAACAGGTCCCGCACCCGGGCTGCGCCGAGGCCCACGAACATTTCGACGAATTCGCTGCCGCTCATCGAAAAGAAGGGGACCCTGCTCTCGCCTGCAACGGCCTTGGCCAAAAGGGTTTTTCCGGTTCCCGGGGGGCCGACGAGCAGGATTCCTTTGGGCATCTTGCCACCGATGCGGGTGTAGCGCTCCGGCTGCCTCAGAAATTCGACGATTTCGACGAGTTCGGCCTTGGCCTCGTCCACACCGGCCACATCGTCGAAGGTGACGTTGAGCTCGTTTTCCATGTAGATCTTGGCTTTGTTCTTTCCCAGGGTCATGAATCCGGCCTGGGCGCCCTGCATCTTGCGGAAGATGACATACCAGATGCCGAAGAAGATCAGGATCGGCATGAACCAGGACAGCAGATCCCGAATCAGGGTGGATTCGACCTCTCCCTTGAAGGTGACGTGGTATTGTTCGAGCATGTTCGACAGTTCGGGATCGACCCGAATCGTTCGGAACAATTCGGTCTTTCCGTCATCCGTCACCTTACTGCCCTGGATCTGGTTGGCGCTGATCCGAATTTCGGTGACCTTGTTCTGTTTGAGCAGGCGGATGAATTCGCTGTAGGGGATGGTCTGGATGGAAAGGGCGCCGACGAGCATGTTCTGCAGGATGAGCACCCCCCATATGGCCAGAAGCAGATAACCGATCGAAAACTTATGATGTTTTTCCATGTCAATTCCTCATTGCCGTGGGTAAGAGGCACGTTTCGCCTATTTTTGATGGATTTTTTGTGAGGCCATTTTTCTTCATGATCCTGCGGCATCATAACCGATCCACATGATCGGAAGCAAGGTACGCCCGCCCTCCTGCGGGTTAAACAAGAGCATCGGCCTTTTTGCGAAGCCGTCGGAAATGATGGACTCGCAAAAACTTCATCATATGGACGGCTTCGAAAAAAGGCCGCAGGCAAGGAGTGCAAATCCCGAGGAGTGAGGCGTACTTAGACGTACGCCGCAACGACGAGGGATGCAGCACGACACAGCATCCGGCCTTTTTGCGAAGCCGTCGGAAATCATTGCTGGAGATGGTGCAACTTGTTGCAAGTCCATCAAGCATCCTTGGATCGAGATGCGGCCTTTCTTCCCCGCTTGACGGTAGGCTTTTCTTTGTCGGTTTTCTTCCGCTCTCGTTTGGTGGACCGTGTCTTCGGGCTTGCGGATCGTGCCTTCGGTTCTTTTTCGGCAAGCTGGATGCCGAACAGTTCGCTGAGTTCGCCCACAATGCCGTCGTTTGTTTCGATGATCCGGCTGGATGCTGCAGGGGTGCGCTTCAGCAGTTTTTCGGTTTCGCTTTCCGCAGCAAGCCGAACGAGTTCGTCCGTATTCACCCCGCGCAGCGTGAACAACAGCTGCGGCTCTTTGTCCAGTCGTGCGCCTACGCCGTAGAGAACGGCTGCCACGTGTTTGCACATGACGGCCCAGTCGGGGCAGGAGCAACTCAACTGAATCTGATCGGGGGAAGGGAACAGCCCTCTGTCCTTTTCGAAAAAAACCTCCTTCAATTCCTCCGGAAACCGGCCTTCCAGAAGTGCGGCCAAGGATTCGATCTTTCCCGCGGCTTGTTGAACCAACCGTTTCCATAATCCTTCCGGAAGGACCTGAATCCGGATCGTCACCTGATACGGCGAGGAGGATGAGCCGGCCACAATGCCCCGAATCGTCTCCTTCTCGATCTGCAGATCCAGCACCATTCCGTTCGTGAGATAGGAACGCCCTCGGGGCAGCCGGTTCGCATAATCCGAATACCGCTCCAGATTTTGGTTCCAGGCCTTTCCCCACCAGGATTTCGCAAGGGTACGTCCCGAAACCGAAACCGGCTGCAGGTCCCCTATTTTTTTGGCGAGTTTTTCCGCCTGCCGCTTTGCCTTCGCCTTTCGCTCCGATACAGACACATAGCGTGGATATCCGCTGCGCCAGCCCATTGTCTCTCAATCTCCTGTCAACGTCAGGGTGAACATTTCCCGAATTCGCTCGTTCGACAATTCCGTGATCCAGTTCTCGGCGCCGGTAGTGGACAGCAATTGGTTCGCCAGCTCGATCTTTCCCTCGATCAATTCGTCGATCTTTTCCTCTACCGTTCCTTTGCAGATGAATTTGTGAACGATCACATTGCGTTTCTGACCGATCCGGAACGCCCTGTCCTCGGCCTGTTTTTCCACGGCCGGATTCCACCAGCGGTCGAAGTGAATGACATGGTTTGCTGCCGTGAGGTTGAGCCCGACACCGCCTGCCTTGAGGGAAAGCACGAAATACGGTACATAATCGTCGGGATTTTGGAAAGCGGCGATCGCCTCTTTGCGTTTGCCGACGGCCGTTCCACCATGGAGCTGAACGCCGGGCCTGCCGAAGACCGATTTCAGGAAGGCGTCGAGGGGATCGACCATTTCTCGGAATTGGGTGAACACGAGCACCCGCTCCCGTTTCTCGAAGATGGATTCGCAGAGTTCCCGCAGCCGCTGGAGCTTTCCGCTGTCTTCTTCGGCAAAGCGGCCGCCTCCGACCACCTGATCGGGATGGTTGCATACCTGCTTGAATTTGGTGAGAAAGGACAGAATCAATCCCTTCCGCTGGATGCCTTCCGTTGCTTCGAGGGCTTTCGCCAGATCGTTCACCATCTTTTGGTAGAGGATCCGCTGCTTTTTGGAAAGGATCGCCCAGCTCTTCATGTCGATCTTGTCCGGAAGATCGGAAATGACCGCCGGATCGGTCTTCATCCGCCGCAGAATGTAGGGCTGGATGACGCGGCGCATCCGGGCGTAGCCTTCCGGCCGCTCGGCCAGGCTCTTGGCGAATTTCTGAAATCCCTGAGCGGAGCCCAGAAGCCCCCGGTTCAAGAAATCGAAGATGGACCAGATATCACCGATTCGGTTTTCCACAGGGGTTCCGGTTAGGGCGATCCGTTGAACGGCCGGAATTTCCTTCACGGATCGACTCTGGGAAGAAGCCGGATTCTTGATGGCCTGCGCCTCATCCAGAATGAGAAAATGCCAGGTGCGCTCCTTGAGCCAGGAAAGCTTTCGGGCCATGGCGTAAGTGGTGATGGCCAGATCGCGGCGTTGGTCGGAAAGAAGGGTTTGAGCCGTTGCGATCGGCAGATATTGCGGGTGAAGGACCAATGCGTCAAGGTCTGGGGCGAAACGCCGGATTTCGGAGAGCCAGTTGTCGATGAGCGAAGCGGGAACGACGAGAAGCGACGGTTCAAGGGGTTTTTTCCCCCGCTCCTTGGCCGAGAGGATCAGCGCCAGAATCTGAAGGGTTTTCCCGAGCCCCATGTCGTCGGCAAGACAGGCTCCGAACCCCAGTTCGTATAAAAAGGAAAGCCAGGAGAGTCCCGCCTGCTGGTAGGGCCGAAGTGCGGCCTGAAGCCCCTTCGGTTGAGCGACCGGTTGAAGCGATGCGGGGGAGCGGAGTTTTTCGAGCACTTCCCGCATCCAGGCTCCAGGTTGCACATCCGCAACCCAGGCCGTCTTGCCGTCGGGCTTGACCGTCTGGAGCCCCATGAGAACTCGCATGGCTTCGGCAAAGGGGATGTGCATCTTCCGGCTCATCCTTTGGGCCTGCTCATAAAGCTCCAAATTCCGTTCGAGGGCTTCCCGGTCCACGACCGTCCATTTTCCCTTGATGAGTGCCAGCCCTTCGTATCGGGACAGGATATCCCGGGCTTCTTCTGCGGAAATTTCCTCCCCGTCGATGTGCAGAAAGGGGCGGCAGGTGAGCAGGGCCTGTGCCCCGAGGCGGGCGCCTGTGGTGCTGTCGCCGATGGCAAGCGCCAGCGAAACGTGTCGAGGTGCGGCCTTCCACCAACGCGGAATCCGGCACAGAATGCCTGCCTGCTCATAGAGCGGGGTTTCCCGCAGGAATTGACAGGCCTCCTTGGGAGTGAAGCGCAGGGGATGGAAAATCTCTCCGGAATCGAGAATGGAACGGATCAAATCGCTTGCAGCAGCGGCCTTCTTGACCGAAGCCAACAGGGAGACGAGTTTGCGGCTGTCCTGACCGAATTCCTGAAGGGCGTGCTTCAGCGGAAGATGGCGTAGCCCGCTGCCGCTATCGAGCTGGGTGGCATAGGTCGCCAGAAAGGCGAAGGGGGCGGCCTCATCCTTTCGGTTTTCTACCAGATGAAAGTGCACCCGATGAACATCGAGCCCTTCCCCCGGCGAGAGGCGCTTCAGCAGGATTTCGACCGGCTCGCTTTGCTTTCGGACCACCTCGATATAGGCTTGGTGCAGCATGTCCCAGAAAGCGGCGATCAGCGCTTCGTCGACCCGCTCCACACCGACCATGGCCGGAACGGATCGGATCCATTCCAGGGCCGCCTCCGCCGGAAAGGCGATCTGTTGTCGTTCGCGAAGGACCTCCGTCTGTGGATCGACCAGAAGATCGTGGACGAAAGCCGATGCAATGGTACGCCACCATTCGATGGAAGGGGACAGCCGAAACGTTCCGGGGATGCAGCCGATCGCGAGAAACGCCACCGCCGGATGGGAGCGGTACATGTCCAAAATTCTGGCTTCGACTTGACGTCGATCCTCTGAAAGCGGTTCGTCGGTCGGTTCCTGCTCCAGGCAAGGCCTTCGGGTGGGCAGAAGGGCGAGGACAAGGGTGTGCTCGACCGGTATCGTCTTGGAAATCATGACAGGATGGGGCTCCTTCTCATTCGAGTGTTGGACAATGAAGATGCATCGTTCGTCGTGGGAAAGTGCGAATGCCAGTGGGGTCGACCCGCCGGCTCGCTCCCGTGCTCAGGCCCGGAAATAGCCAGTAATCGGCGGTATATCGACTCGCAAAAAGTCCAAAAGTCTCCTCCGAGCCGCATGGGGGGGAGACACGCCTTTTTCGTTGCATCGGATAAACTCAGCCGCCCGAGCTCGTAAGGGTCGGGCATGTGGCCAGACTTCAACGATGGGTCATTCGAACGCCATATCTTGTTCTTCAAACAGATATGGCTTGAATGTGCATGCCCGACCCAACGATCTCCGGCGGCTTCAAACAAGTATCCGATGCAACATCAAAAGGCGGTTCTCCCCCCCATGCTCAGGCCCGTCAAGAACCATAGCCGGGGATGAAACGACTTATTGCGAAGTCGTTTCTATTGCTGTCGGGCATTTCCACTGGATTCCGTTTGTCGTATCTGCTATGGATTCCGGCGATGATCCCTGTTCTGATGACTTTCAACCCAAAAACCCACCGACGAGGTCAACGCCATGAGGTTTGGATACAGCACGAACGCCTATACGAAATTTTCGCTCGAAACATCGATCGGGCGCATTGCAGCCCTGGGATTCAAGGGGGTCGAAATCATGTGCGATCGCCCCCATCTCTACCCGCCGGATTACGACGATGCCGCAGTCGATCGGCTGGTGGGCCTTCTCCAGGCCCACGGGCTTGGCGTGACAAACCTGAACAGCTTCACCCTCTTCGCCGTCGGAGACACCTACCTGCCGTCCTGGATCGAGCCGGAACCGGAACGGCGGGCGATCCGGATCGCCCATACCGAACAGTGCCTGCGTCTTGCCAAACGGCTCGGATGTCCGAACATTTCCATTCCTCCAGGAGGCCCGCTCGACGGCATAGGCCGAAAGGAAGCCATGGCGCGTTTTTACGAGGGGCTGGAGCAGGTGATCCCCCTGGCGGAAAGCCTTCATGTCAAGCTGCTCATCGAACCCGAACCCAACCTGCTGCTGGAGCGGACAAGCGAGTTTCTCGATTTCATCCATCCCATCCAATCCCCCTGGGTCGGGCTCAATTTCGATATCGGTCACTTTTTTTGTGCCGGAGAGGACCCGGCCCGATCGATGGATACCCTTTACCCCTGGATCGGGCACATGCACATCGAGGACATCGGCCCGGATCGGGTGCATCGTCATCTGATCGCCGGAAAGGGTGCCATCGATTTCCGGTCGGTTTTCCGGCAGATGAAGGCCCTCGATTATCGAGGGGCGGTCAGCCTCGAGCTCTACCCCTATGTCGACATGCCGGATGAAGCCGGAAGGCAAAGCCGTGAATTTCTGCTGCCCTTGATGGCCGAAGCGGGGCTGTCTCTAAGTGCTTAAAAATCGCTGCGGATCTGAATGCCGATGCCATCGGTCTTTCCGGTGCGGGGATCCACCCGGAAATCGGAAGCCGTACGCTCGATGAACACCCGCAGGGCGTTACGGTTGTATTTTTCGGCGGCATTGATCCCGCCATAAATGTTGCCCATGTAGAATCCGGAGCCGACGAATCCCACGAGACACCCGAGGGCGTCGTTCCCGTCCCGAAAGGCTTCGACCGTCGCAGCAACGAAGGCGACATTGAGAAAGAAAGCCACTGCGGCATCCCGATACCGTTCACAGTAGGCATACCCGCCTCCGGGGAGAATCGACAGAAATCCGGCCAGGGTCGGGTCCTTTCGGGGGATGTCGCCTGCCTGCTCCAGACGCTCCTGCAAGGCCGGGATCCGGTAGCGTTCTCTCCCGCTGGGGCCGATCTGGGCTGCCAGCCGACCGGCCTCGGAAAACCGGGCATTCGAGAGGTCGATCCATGCCGACCGATACAGGGCCTCATCCCGGATGGCATCGGAAGAAGCCGTTTCGGCCATCTTCAGCAAGGATGCCTTCGCTTCCCCGGGCTCGTTCATGTCCAGCAGACATTCGGCAGACGCGAACCCGGCGGCAACGGCGCTTCGACTCTCCGGATATCGTTCGATGATCCGTCGATAGCGGTTGAGGGCATCGGCCGGTCGCCCCTCTCGATGCGCCGCCTCTGCGGCATGAAGCATGGCGGATTCCACCCGCGGATCATTGGGAAAAAAGTGAACGAACCGATCGAATTCGCTGACGGCCCGATGGTTGTCTCCGCCTCGGAAATAGCCCATGGCGAAATCGTACTGACCGTCGGGGTCCAGGATGCCTACGAGGGATGGTTCATCGGCATGGCCGATTGCAACGGAGCCATGCCACAGGAAAGGCAGGCTGATCAGCAGCAGGAGAAAGGGCATCCGGCGGTTCAAGGCGTTTTCCTTTCCGTCCACCAGAAGTCGTTTGCAGCCAGCGGATCGTTGAACCGCAATCCATCGGCCGTCCAGATCGGCTCGGCCAAATGGAGCTCGTCATGACCGCATCGCATCAGCCGCTCACTGGTCAGGATCCATCCCATGAACCAGCCGTGCCTCGAAAAGGCCTCCTGTGCATAGTGGGAACAGGATGGATGCATGGGACAGCGATCTCCGTCCACGGGGGAGATGACTTCTCGATACCCTTCGATGAGGGTGTCGAATGCAGAATGGCGGTCGGACGCACAACCGGCTGCCACCGTTGCCATCCCGGCCCAGAGAAAAACCCCGACCCGCCGAAGGCACCTTCGGATCCGCCCCTGGAACGTTCCAATCGGCTGTGCGGCTGCTGGTCGCCTCTGGGTTGCGTCGTTTCTTTCACCCATCACCGTTCCGTCACCCGAAGCACTTCCTCCAGGGTCGTTCGCCCTTCGAGCACCTTGCGGATGCCGTCTTCCCGAAGGGGAACCATGCCGAGAGAACGCGCCTCCATCTGAATCCGATGGGCGTCGAAGGTGTGCAGCACCAGATGCTTCATGGCTGCATCGAGCACCATCAGTTCGAAGATGCACATCCGGCCCCGATACCCCGTATGAAAGCAGTCGGGACACCCCACCGCCCGGTAGAGGGGGCCTTCGATGCGATCCCGGTCGAGCCCCATGCGCTCCAGAAGGGCATCGTCCGGATCGAAGGGTTCCTTGCAGGTCGGGCACAGAACGCGCACGAGGCGTTGGGCTGCGACAGCGATCACAGAGGAGGAAATGAGAAAGGGTTCGATACCGATATCGACCAGTCGGGTAATGGCGCTTGCCGAATCGTTCGTGTGCAGGGTCGAAAACACCACGTGACCGGTCAGGGCCGCCTGAACGGCGATTTCGGCCGTTTCCCGATCCCGGATTTCACCCACGAGGATGACATCCGGGTCCTGTCGCACGATGGAACGTAAGCCGTTGGCGAAGGTCAGGTCGATTTTGGGATTCACCTGGATCTGACTGATGCCGTTCAGCTGGTATTCCACCGGATCTTCGATGGTGATGATGTTGACAGCCAGGCGGATCATGGCTGACAGAATGGCATAGAGGGTCGTCGTTTTTCCGCTTCCGGTGGGACCTGTCACCAGCAGCATGCCGTAGGGGGAGGCGATCAATCGCTCGATCGCCTGCAGGTGATCC
>CAZJXF010000078.1:0-16531 GCA_964549995.1 uncultured Desulfatirhabdium sp.
AGAGTACCTTTGGGCTGAAGGGTTTCTGAATGAAATCCCTCCCTCCTTTTTTCAGGATGCTCGCGGCTTTTCCGTCGATGGGGTATCCACTGGCCACAATCACCCGGACGTTCGGGTCGATTCGTTTCAGCTCGTCGTAGGTGGCTTCCCCGTCCATTTCGGGCATCGCCAGGTCCAAGATCACGAGATCGATTTCCGAGCGATGAGCCCGGTAGAACTGGATGGCCTGAGGGCCGCTTGCGGCCGTAACCACCTGGTAACCCAATCGTTCGAGAAGCTTCGAACCGATTTCGAGGATCATGTCGTCGTCATCGACAAGCAGCACCGATCCCTTGCCGGACGGCACCACTTCCGAGACGTCGATTCCGCCCTCCAGCACATCCTCCCCACAAGGCAGATACAGGAAGAACGTGCTTCCCTGACCAGGGCTGCTTTGTGCAGTGATAAAGCCGCCGTGATTGCGCAGGACGCCATGAGCGGAAGCCAAGCTCAGGCCGACTCCTGCCCCGACATCCTTTGTGGTGAAAAACGGCTGGAAGATGCGCTCCATGGTAGCTTCATCCATCCCGATTCCCGTATCCTGAATCGAAATGACGAAATACCTTCCCGGTCTGGTTTCATGGCGGTCGGCCAAGGTGCGGTCGATCGTTTCGATTCGGGTTCGAATGGTGAGTTTCCCTCCATTGGGCATAGCCTGGATCGCATTTTGGAGTACATCTCCGATAACCTGTTCCATTTGCTTTCGATCGGCTTTGACGGAGCAGGGTTCGTCGGTGAAGTCCAGTATCCATTCGATGCCGTTCTCCGGGGACTGCATGTTGTGGCTGATGTTGCGAATCAGGCGGTTTAGGTTCGTTTCTTCGACGATGTATTTCCCTCCTTGGGCGAAGCCGAGAAGCTGGGAGGTCAACTTGGCCCCACGTTTCACCAGGTCTTCGATATGCTGAAGCTTTTTCCGCTTCGGATCCCGGCTGTCGAGGTCCATGGCTGCCAGAGATGCATTCCCCAAAATGCCCATCAACATGTTGTTGAAGTGATGAGCGATGCCTCCGGCAAGACCTGCAAGGTAGTCGAGCTGCCGGGATTTTTCCATCATCCGTTGCATCTGTAGTTTTTCTTCTTCTTCTTCCCGAACCTTTTCCGTCAAATCGACGATCATCCCACGAAAGCCGGCCGGCTTTCCTCCGGCGGTTTTCAATACCGATCGGATCAATGCCGGAAACCGCGTTCCGTTTTTCTTCACCAGGGTATACTGATTGAGGCCGGAAACCCCTTCCCGCAGCAATCGGATCCATTGAGCCTTTCCGCGTTCATGATCTTCCGGCAGCAGATGTTGGAAAATGTTGACGGGTCCTCGAGCTTCTTCAGGCGTATATCCAAACAGTTCAATGCCGGCCGGATTGATGAATGCGAGGTTCCCCTCGAGGTCCGTCTCCCAGACCGTCACCGGCAGCATGTCCATGATTTCCCGGAATTTGGCCTCGCTTTCCGCAAGCTGGGCGACGGCCTTTTCGCTTTTTCGAAGGACGGCAATCGAAGATGCATAGAGCACTCCCACCATAACCAGTCCTACCACCAGGGAGGCCACCCAGGCGGAGATCCATCTGGAGGCGGGATGGTCCCAGATGGATCCATTCGGAGCGGGAACCATCTGAAGGACCTTCCATCCGGGCAATTCAGGAATGAAATGCTCGGAAGCGACGTAGCGGGTTCCTTCGGGTGTGACGACCGTACCGTCGGTTTGAAAGCGAAGGCCGATAACCTGGGGCGGTTCCGGACCGAATTGTCGGGATTCGAGAATCGCGGCCATTTCGGTTTCCGGAATGGGCGAAAGCGCGCGCAGCAGCCAGGAAGGCTTGTTGCTCAGAAATACGATGCCGTGGCGATCGGCCAGGACGAACACACCGGAATGACTTGCATCGATGGCGTTGAGAAAGGCTTCGACCCGGTTGGCTCCCGTCTTGGCGACCAATACGCCGAGCACTTCTCGGGAAGTCGGATGATGAACCGGGCAGGCATAATACATTCCCCGACTGCCGGATGTGACGCCCTGTGCCAAATAGGCTGAAGCCGATCCTGCGAGGGCTTCCTGAAAATACGGTCGGAACTGGTAGTTGTGTCCGACGAAGCTCATCGGGGTGTTCCGGTTGCTCGAGGCGAGGGTGAGCCCATCCCGGTCCATCAGATAGCAGGCTTCCGCTTCGAGATGAAAGGCGCACTGGTCCAGAACGGTGTTGACCTCCTCGAAATCGCCTTCCGTCACGTCGAGAAGAACCTGCCGGATCGGACGCATTTCGGAAAGCAAGGTCAGCGGCCGGTGATGCTCCTGAACGACGGCTGAAATCCGAAGGGCGATGTCCCTGCCCAGAAGTTGCGTCTCTTTTTCAATTTTCTGATAGATTTGATGCTGGGTGGTGATCCACGCGACATAACCGGATCCAAAGATAAGGAACAAGGCTACCAGCGCCAACCCCGTCAAGAAGACCATCAATTTTCTGTTCATGCCGGACGCCGATTCCCTATTCGCTCTTTTGGGATTTTTCCCTGGCCAGCTCTTCGGGAGTCATGGTCCAGAACGGAGTTCCATCCTTCGTCAGCCGAAGCTTGTACTCGAAAAAATCCCCTTTCGAAATCTTTCCGGCGATGAAGACGTCTTTCCCGTCGATTTCCGTCCAGACGCCTTTAACCTTGACCTTGTCATCCTTTCGGATGCCGGTGGCCTCTGGGGTGACGAACCATTTCGGTCCGAGATGGACCGTCACCACTTCTCCGTCGGTGTCCTTGACGAGAAGGGCGATGCCGGGAGACATGCCGGGCAAGGGGACGATTTCCTTGAAACCGACGACGATCCCTTTGAAGCTGTCCCGTTGACTCGGCACATAATATTTGTCGTATTTTCCCCCTTTCTCCCATCCGCCCATGTCCTTCGGTGGACCTGCCGCAAATCCGGCGGTTATGGTTGCAAGCCAGCACGTCAGAAAAACGGCCGTCCACAGCAGGCGATTGAAGGAAACAGCGAACCGTTTCATGGTGTTTCTTCCTCCTTCTTGCTTTCGATCCAGGCTACAGCCCGGACCGGTGATCCATCGATATCCTTTCCGAAAAGAAGGGGAAAGGCGCTCATTCGGAAGCCCTCCTCAGGGAGGTTTTCCAGACCCGTCAGGTTTTCGATGAGGACCTTCCCTGCGCCGAGCAGCATGCGGTGGACGGGGAAGTCGTCGCCTTCTGCGGCATCGAAGGACGGAGCGTCGATACCGACGGCACGAAGCCGACTTTGGGCCAAAAGCGCGGCCGCTTCCCTCTGGAGTACCGGATATCCCTGAAAATAGTCCCGGCTTCCCCAACGGCTGTCCCATCCGGTCCTCAGGATAAGGATTTCGGATGTGGAAATCCGCTTGATTTGGCTTTCGAGATGATCAACACCGATGGTTGGGCTGCACATGCGGCAGTCCAAAACGCAGGCACGTCCAACGAATCTGGACAGATCCAGCGATCCAATGCCGTCGCCATTTCTGATCATGTGGGCGGGTGCATCGACGTGGGTGCCCGCATGCATGGAAAAGCGGATAGCGCTTAACGCGTATCCATCGGTATCGATCGAGGTTTTTCGATGAATGTGTACCGGCTCATCGCCGGGGTATACCGGCATGCCGTCGTGAATGGGATGGCTGAGATCGATGAGCCGGTATTGTGCAACGATTGGTTCATCCATCGGTCTTGTGTTCCGATAGAATGGCGGTCATGGTCGGGCCGTCGATGTTGCCGCCGCTCAAGAGGACACCGATTCTGCCGCTTCCTGAAAACGACCGGCTCAGCAGAGCGGCAAGCCCCAGCGCACCGGAAGGTTCCACGACGAGTTTCATCCGATAGAACAGCCATCGGACGGCTTCGGCGATGGCCTCCTCGCTCACCGTAACCATGTCCGACACATGGCGAAGGATCAACGGGAACGTATGTTTTCCAAGAGAGGGGGTGCGTACTCCGTCGGCCATCGTCTTCGGTTGAGTGACGGTCTGAAGGGTCCCAGTCCGAAAGGATCGGGTGGCGTCGTCCGCTCCTTCCGGTTCAACTCCGATCACCCGGCAGGTTGGGCATAGCCCTTTTGCTGCAATCGCCGTTCCGGAGAGAAGTCCTCCTCCCCCGCAGGGTGCCAGAACGGCATCGAGCGGGCCGGTGTCTTCGATCAATTCGAGGGCTGCCGTTCCCTGCCCGGCAATGACATCCGGGTGGTCAAAGGGGGGAACAAGCGTCATCCCCGTTTTTTCCTGGAGTTCGCGGGCGATTCTCTCCCGGCTGTCCCTGGTCGGATCGTATCCGACAATGGTTGCGCCATAGCCCAGGGTGGCGGCCTTTTTCGTCGAAGGCGCATCGTCCGGCATGACGACGGTGACCGGGATACCGAAACTGCGGCCGACAAGGGCCACAGCCTGTGCATGGTTGCCGGAAGAGAAGGTGATGATTCCTCTTCGACGCTCTTCGTCGTTCAATCGACTGACGGCATAGAAGGCCCCCCGAAATTTAAATGCCCCCATGCGTTGCAGGTTCTCGCATTTGAAAAAAACTTCGGCTCCAAGCGCTGCATCGAGGGTTCGTGAAGTGAACACCGGTGTTCGGTGGGCGTGGCCTTTGAGGATGTGGGCTGCGTCCCGAATACGATCGAAGAGCGGGTTGTCGTGAATCATGATGGCCTCGCAAAAAGTCAGTGGATCTCAAGCGAGCCGCATGGGAGCGGGCACACCTTTTTCGCTGCATCGGAAAAACTCAGCCGCCCGATCTCGTAGAGCCGGGCATGGTGCCAGGCGCTCCAGGAAAGAGTATCTCATTGGAATCGTACGTTTTTCAAACACAAGCCGCAGCACTCTGCATGCCCGGCTCAACGATCTCCGGCGGCTTCAAACAGTTTCCGCTGCAGCATCAAAAGGCGTACCCGCCCCCATGCTCAGGCCCGCCAAGAACCATAGCCGGGAATGAAGCGACTTTTTGCGAGACCATCAATCATGATGGTCTCGCAAAAAGTCGATCCTATGACGGCTTCGCAAAAAGGCCGCAGGCAAGGAGTGCAAATCCTGTCTGTGAGGCGTACTTAGACGTACGCCGCAACGACGAAGGATGCAGCACGACACAGCATCCGGCCTTTTTGCGAAGTCGTCAATCATGATGCCGGGTCCAGGGAACAGAGCCTTCGTTTCAAGCCCCTTGGATGAAGAAGATGGGTCCATTGTGACGACAAAAAAGGGGATAGGTTTCTCTTGCGAGCTCTATCCCCTTTATAAGACAGGTGCATCGTCTTACAATTGCTTTCGGTCGTGCAGCCTGTTGCCGATCTGACCCGAGTATCGGGTCCCTTGCGGCCCAATCACCATCACCGACGATCGTTGTCGATCAAGACGTTTTCATCCTTATCGCTGCGCGGAACGGGGCGCTTTACCGGCCAGGGGGTTGTAGATCTTCATGATGGCAAACTTCATGACATCGGTCGTTTTCATGCTGATCACGATATCGAAGACCGTGTTTTCGGCCTTTTCAGGCAGCACGCATGCGTTGTTGGCATCGAATTCAAGGCCGGGGAAACCTTTGACCATTTTTTTCTGTTCCTTGTCGGTAGCCTTCACCTGAATGGCTTTCTTTCCGTCGATTTCCTTGATTTCTCCGGCAAGACCGACTTCTTCCAGCTTCTTGATCCGCTCGTCGTTCAAAAAGATGTTGATGAAACAATCCGCCATGAATGGTACCTCCTTGCCTGGTTGGGTTGATATGAAAAAACGAAGGACAACAACGAAACGTTGAAAATTTTTTCGTTCCTATAGTATGACGCTATTCAGAAGTCAATACAGAGATTCGGAGAGTGGCATAATCTATGAAATCTATCGAAATCGTTGAACGTCCTTTTCGTTCGCTTTGCGCTGCCGTTCAGGGGGAGCTGTTTTCGGATGTCGTATCGACATCCTTGGTGTCTACGGATGGCAGCATCTACCGCATTCCCCCCAGAGCCGTCTGCTATCCGAGAACCGCGGCCGATGTTGTAGAAACGGTCCGCTTTTGTGGCGGGCATGGCCTGTCGATCCATCCGAGAGGGGCTGGAAGCGGTTTGTGCGGCGGCTGTCTTGGGCCGGGGGTGGTGGTGGATTTCACCCGCTTCATGAACCGCCCCATCCGGATCGATGTCAAGGAGGGATGGTTCGAATGCGAGCCGGGATATCGGATGGGGGAACTGGAGGAGGCGCTTCGGGGAAGCGGGCTGTTTTTTCCGCCGGATCCGTCGAGCGGCGAATTTGCCACATTCGGCGGGATGTTCTCGACGAATGCCAGCGGCTCCCATTCGGTGAAATACGGAAATGTGGCCGATTACGTTCTGGATGCCGACATCGTGATGGCCGACGGGAATGTCGTCACCCTCTCGGATCTGGCGAAAACGCCGATCGAAGCCCTTCCGAAACCGTTTCGGGAACTGGCCGATCTCTACGAAACGCACCGGGACATGATCGAATCCGACTATCCGGCCATCGCTTGCAACACGGCCGGATACAACCTGCGAGGGCTTGTTCGGGAAGGGCGGCTCGATCTCCGCAGGCTGTTTTCGGGTGCCGAGGGAACTCTTGGGGTCGTCACCCGCCTTCGGTTTCGGCTGATCGAGCGTCCCGCCCATGATGCGTTGGTCATCGCCTTCTTTCGTCATCGGGCGGATGCGGTTGCCGTCGTTCCGGCACTGCTCGCTTTGGCGCCGGCAGGGATCGAAATCATGGACCGATCGCTGCTGGCGCTTGCCCGGGACATCAGCCCTGTAATGCGATCGGAAATTCCATCGGATGTCGATGCGGTGCTGATGGTCGAATTCGATGGAAGGGATGCTGCAGAATGCAGTGATATGGCGGATAAGGCCCATCGGCTGCTTCGGCAAATCCCATGCCCTGTCGAGTCCTTCACGGCCCTGACACGAGAGCAGCAGAACCGCTTCTGGGCCGTTCGGAAGGCGGCCGTTCCGCTTCTTTACAAGCTTCCGGGGAAACGGAAAATCCTTGCCCTGATCGAGGATGCGGCCGTTCCGACGGATCGTATCGGAACTTATCTGGAGCGGCTTGAACGGTTACTGGAAGGCAAAGGGGTTCCCTTCGTCCTTTACGGCCATATCGCCAAGGGGCTGATCCACACCCGTCCCCTTCTTGATTTGAAGCGTCCCGAGGACCGTGGACTGCTGCAGCCGCTGGTCGATGCCGTCTGCGATCTGGTGCTGGAGCTTGGCGGAACCGTTTCCGGAGAGCACGGAGACGGAAGGCTTCGAAGCGGATGTCTTTCCAGGCAGTATCCCAGGCTCTATCCGTTGTTCGAACGTGTCAAAGAAATTCTCGATCCGGAGAGGGTGTTCAACCCGGAAATCCTTACGGCCTGTGATCCAAATCAGATAGCGAGCCGTCTTCGGGTCGATGCCGCACCACCGGAAGTGCAACAAACGACGCTGCATTGGTCGCATGGTATGGCGGAAACGATCGAGGCCTGTCATGGCTGCTCCAAGTGCACTACCGTGACGGATGCGACCCGCATGTGTCCCATTTACAAATTCACCCGAGAGCCGGAGGCTTCCCCCAAGGCCAAGGCGAATGTTCTTCGGGAAATGGCCGTACGTGGATTTCCCGATGCCGAAACGCAGCTTGCCGTTCGCAGAGTCATCGATCGGTGCATCGGTTGCGGTAGCTGCCGCATGGAATGTCCTTCCGGAGTGGACATTCCCAAACTCGCTCTCGAAGCCCGTCAATGGAAACGGCGGTCCTTTCCGGAAGAGGTCCGGGACCGAGCTTTGGGCGGACTCGAGACGGCAGCAGCCCTATCTCGGATGACCGGAGGTGTGTTAGAGCGGCTGGCCGATACGCCTGTCATGCGGCGGATCGCCCATAACAGCATCGGGATCGCTGGATGGCGGAAACCGATTCGGTTTCATCGTCCATCATTGTATGAGTCTTTTGCAGAGATGCAGACCAAAGGTTCGCCCCATGTGTTGTATTTTCCCGGATGTTTTGCCAATTATGTTCGACCGTCGATCGGAGAGGCGACCGTTCGGGTGCTGACGGCCATGGGGTTTGCGGTGGAAATATCGGAGCCGTTTTGCTGCGGCCTTCCGATGGTCGCCCACGGAAGGGTTCGGGAGGCACGGGAACGGGTGGAAGCTCATGTGGCACGCTGGGAAGGGCTGGATCGCATCGACTGGATCGTCGTGAGTTGTTCTTCCTGCGGACTATCACTCATGGAACAATGGCGCGATATCAGCCGTGACCTCCGCGTGGCCGAGATTGCGAAACGGGTTCTTCACGTAAGCGATCTCATCGAACGGTACAAGGATCGTCTTCCTCCGTTGCGGCTCTATCCCGAAAAACGTGTCGGCTACCATATGCCCTGCCATCTTCGGGTACAGCCCCATGCGGATGCCGGAATCCATATGCTGAGGCGCATTTCCGGAATCGAACTGGTTACGCCCGTCACCCACTGCTGCGGCATGGGGGGGACCTGGGGGTATGAGGCGAGCCATGCCGATCTCAGCCGTAGCATCGGAGCGGACCTGATCACCCGACTGGGGGCGGTGGATGCTGCAGTGACGGATTGTCCGACATGCATGCTGCAGATCGAGGACTTATCGGAGCTTCCCGTGGTTCATCCGATCGAAATCCTGGTGAGCGGAATAGAGGAGACAACGGTCGGAAGTCTACTTTTTTGAGGCCATCAACAGGGAAGGCTATCGAGAACGTATTCGGCCATCCCGGAGCTCGACAATGCGGTCCGCCGTTCGGGCCAGTTCCAGGTTGTGGGTTACAAGGATCAGGGTGATGGACTGTTGGCGGTTCAATTCTTTCAACAGACGGCCAATCTCCTCGCTTCTGGCGGAATCGAGGTTTCCGGTCGGCTCGTCCGCCAGCAGAATTTGCGGGCGGTTGATCAGTGCCCGGGCGATGGCCACCCGTTGCATTTCTCCTCCGGACAATTGCCCCGGCAGGTGATGCCTTCTTTGTTCCAGCCCCAGAAACCTCAGAAGCTCGTTCAGCCGATCTTCAGAATCCGCTTTCCGATAAAACGTGCAGGGCAGGAGGATGTTTTCCTCGACGGTCAGTGTCGGAATGAGGTAGAATTTCTGAAAGATGTAGCCGTAACGTTCCCGTCGGATGCGGGTCATTTCCCGCTCGCCCAGGGGGCGATCGCCGCCGAGGATTTTACGGCCTTCAATGAAGAGACTTCCGCTCGATGGATTGTCCAGACAGCCCAAAATGTTGATGAGCGTTGTCTTGCCCGATCCGGAAGGTCCGATAAAGGCTGTATAGGATCCGGATGGGATGTCGAGGGAAATATCCCGAATGGCATGAACCGTTTCACTCCCCCGCGTATAAGTCTTGGTCAGTTCCTGAGCTACAATGAGTGCTGGATTCGTTTCCATCATGCCACCTCGCTTCGGATCGCTTCGAGGGGCCTGACCCTTGCCGCACGCCATGCCGGGTAGATGCCGCTCACCAGTCCGATTAGAACCACCGTCAACAGGGTGGTGATCATGATTTCGGCGTTCAGGGTGATGAGCGATCCTGTGGGTGCATAGGGCAGCAGCCTGCGGATCAGGATTCCGGTGGTTTGGGCAAGCCCCAGCGCCAGCACGATGCCGACAGCGCCACCCAATAGACAAAGGACCAGGGTTTCTATCCAGATCAATTTGAAGACATCGAGGGGCATGGCGCCGATGCTTTTCAGGATGCCGATTTCCTGGAACCGCTCGAAGACGGACATCAACACCGTGTTGATGACACCAACCGTAGCGATCAGGATGGCCACGATGGCGATGGAGGCCACCATTACTTTGGCGGTTGAAACCAGGTTGAGGATCGTCTGCTTGACCTGCGCCAGGGAAACGACCTGGACATCCGGCAACTGATACAGTTTTTCCTCGAATTGGGCGATATTGGCGTTCTTGTCGACCTTGATACCGATGCCTGTCAAATCTCCCATTTTCTCGAACAACCGTTGAAGGGTCCGGATCGGCAGGAAGATTGTGCCGTCATCCTGAGTTCCAGTTCGCTTGAGGATGCCGACGACCTTTACTTCTGCATTCTTTTCCGGAATGAGGAGTGTGTCTCCGACTTCCCGCTGTTCGAGCTCCGCAGCCTCATACCCTAAAACGGCTTCCATCGCCTCCGGATCGGAAAACCATCCCCCCTGCTTGAATTCCAGAAAGCTTTTCATGGTGGGGAATGTCGTCGGATCGACCCCCAAATATGCCGTGATGCCGCCGCTTTCCCCCTTGTTCGGGTCAAACACGGCATGCATCAGCATGGGGGTGATTTTTTCGACTTCTTCGTTCGATAGAACCTGATCCACAATGGATTCCTTCATGTAGCGAAGGCCGGTTCCTCCCTTCAACATCAGAGTGGCAGCCTCGTAAGGACAGCCCTTGGCTGTCAGAAGAACCTGAAAGCCCATGTTGTCGATGTCCTTGTTGAGCGCAGACTCATAGCCCTGATTGAATCCGAGCAGGCTGGCCAGCACCCAGGCGGAAAGACCGATGCCTACAACGGTCAGCAGGCTTCTCGTCTTCTTCCGCAACAAATTTTTGTAGGATACCGTATAGATACTGATCATGGATGTTCTCCGGGTGGCTTTCAAACGGTTGGATCGCGTAACGCCGCCAATGATGATGGACTCGTAAAAAGTCGATAAGTCTTCAGTGAGTCGCATGGAAGCGGGAACGCCTTTTTCGCTGCATCGGAAAAACTCAGCCCCCCGATCTCGTAGAGCCGGGCATGTAGCCAGACTTCAACGATGGGTCATTGAAATGCCACACCTTGTTCTTCAACCAGATATGGCTTGAATGCGCATGCCCGGTCCAACGATCTCCGGCGGCTTCAAACAGTTTCCGCTGCAGCATCAAAAGGCGTTCCCGCCCCCATGCTCAGGCCTAACAATACCCAAAAATCAGGGGAAAAGCGACTTTTTACGAGACCATCATCGGTTTGGGTGAAACACGAATACGTCCATCAGAATGAGGTTTTTCTTGGTGGCTCTCAGGGAAGCTCGGAAATCGGTTTCGGCTTCGGGAACGGGGTTCTGGATGCTGGAAAGGGGATTTCCCGCCGGTGCCTTGCCGGATGAGACATCATAGGCTTCGAAATCTTTCAGGCTCAGTCCGATGAACTGCTTGCCGAATTCCGGAGACCGCAATTCCTTTGCCGCCTTGGATGTGAGTTTCTGAAAATAGAAATTGCGTATGACCCCATTCGGATCGAGGCACAAAAAAACCTGGATCCCGCCGTATTGGCCTTTCTGGTTGACACCGTGGATGTATCCGATGATCTGCGTTCCGTTCAGTATTTCATAGATGGTGTAGGGAACGTCGATGGTCTCGAAAAGTCCCTGAAACGGTTCTCCGAGCCGTTTTTCCACCTCTCGAAGAAGTGGCTCTCCGCCCTTCTTGTCGATCGAAGCATAGGATGTCCGGTACCCGGTCGATCCCGGGAAGAGCCGTGCGACATCCCTGTCGGGGTCGTTTAGATCACATCCGACGGCCGCGAAAATAGATTCCGAACCAAGGAGCAAAAAGCACAGGAAAGTCATCAATACATTGCGGATGATCATGGTAAACTCCATGTATTCTGAAAATCGCGTTGTACGGTTCATGGATGGTAGGAGGATGTCGTCCATCCTTGCCTGTACTCTGCCGGTGCTTGTTCCTTGAAACGACCGTAAAATAGGCGTCTACAGCCTGCTGTACCAGTACAACTGAAAGATCATTCGATGATCGTCTCGTTCCTCGTCATACTGGTACATGGTGCGAAGGGTCAGGTCCGCCGTCAATTGATAGGCCGGTCCTACGGACAGAATCGTTTTTTCCACATTGCCGATCTTAAAATACATCGGTTGGAATTCCAGAGTTAGCCTTCCTTCCTCCAACAGATGCATCCCGAACCGAAGGAACAACGCTTTGGCGTCTTCTTCCCGATTTCTGCCGCCCATGACTTCCACGCGGGTTTCGAAATTGTCCCAGAGCAAAGTGCCGTCCGCTCCGACCAAAGTGGTTTCTTTGGGGTCATCCATCATCAGGTGATAGCCCATGGTTTCCAGCGGTTTTCCATAGGCCAGAGAAATGCCAGTATTGTAGTTGTCCTGTACCAGAACGCCCCTGGAGATCCGAAACGAGGCGAGATAATTCCCTTTGAAATAGACGGGCATGCCGCTACCCGTTGTGATGGAAAAGGCCGCGTTCCCCCATTCGAAGTCCCGGTATGCACCGACTCCCCAATCCCGGTCATATCCGAACCCGTTCATGGCGATCGTATCCAACAGCAGGCCATGGCTGTCAAAATAGGAAGACAACCCGAGAGCAGGGCGGTTGTGACCGATCCAGAAATCCGAAAAGCCGGCCTTGTATTTGAAGTAGGCATTGTAGAGCTGAACCTCGGCGTCTTTTTCGTCGTCCTGGGTGTCATATGCGATTCGGGCCTGAAGAGCGAAGGTTCCGAGATCTCCATGCGCCCCGGTGAATCGGTGAAGTAGATCGAAGCCCAGGGAGGGTTTCTGCATGACGTCCCGTTCATCCTTTGAGGCATAGACCGCTTTGTCTTCTGCGCTGGAATATCCGGCAACTGCCTGGGCTTCGAGATACATCAGGGAGGCGGCATTCGCTCGAAGTACCCAGCAAACCGTCAGAAACATCCCGATGAGCAGGGGAAAAGTCTTCCAGGGACGGCCTGATGCGATGTTGGGATTCTCCAGGTTTTCTGAGCATCGGCGGCATGACTCATTCGAGCGATCGAGTTGGCCCATTCGTTTGTCCTTATACCTTCAGAGCGATTCTTGCCTGATAGATCGGTTTTCCCTCCTTGAGGACGGTGAGCAGCAGTTCCCATTCCCCAGGCATGACGATGTTAAGCGGCAGGAGGTAATCGCCTTTCTTGTTCAGCTGGAAGGGAACGGCGCCCGAGTCGTGATGACCCGGCATGGAAGGCATGCCGAATTCACCGGTCATCTGAAGGGATGAGTTGCGCTTGCCGTCGGCATCGAAGAGCTCGACCTTCAGAACGACGGTACCCAGCTGGGGTTTCTTACTAAAACTGTAGGTGAAGTAATAGTCCTTTCCGATCCATACGGGTTTGTTTTCGGTCGTCAGTACATCGCTTTTGGCGGTCAGGGGGTGAGGAAAAACAACCGATATGGACCACAAGGCAACAGCCCATACCAGTGTGCTACGAAACAAGGGATTTCGGATCGATGAATCCATGGGGCTCCTTTCATATCAATCGTTGATAAAGATCGGGTGTATGTTGCCGCCGATAATGAAAGCGGTAATTTAATTCACTATATGAATCCAAATCATGCCTGTCAATCGATGGAATTCCTTTTTCGGTTATCAAACCCGAATTTTTTTTGTTGACAGGAAATATCCCCTGCTGTAGGGAACAGTTCACATGAATTCGGAACTGCTTGATATTCATAAATACTTTCCATGGGCACTTCTGCGGATCGTGTTTTAACCTGATGTGGCGTTGCGAAAGTACTCGATTGGTTGTTGGCGGTAGTTGTTTAGCCAATGAAAACAATTCGTTGGCTATTCCAGCATGGGGTTTTCGTCGGTAGACGGGGTTGGCTGCAACAACAATGAACCGAAACAAAAGGGGGAAAGCATGACGAAGACGGAATTGGTGGACAAGATTGCGGAGGATGCCGGTATTACCAAGGCGGCTGCTGGCGCCGCTCTTCAGTCCTTTATGGACGGAGTCGCCAAAGCGCTCAAGAAGAAAGACGGCAAATTGACGCTGGTCGGATTTGGAACCTTCTATAAAACCCGTCGTAAAGCCCGAAAGGGCCGGAATCCGAGAACCGGCGAATCCATCAAAATCAAGGCGTGCAACGTCATCAAGTTCCGACCGGGGAAAAATCTTAAGGAAGAAGCCTGATTTTCACCTTCTCGTGTCTGGACCCCAATGAACGGCCATCGACGGATACCCGTCGATGGCCGTTTTCGTTATTGGGGAAATACAAATTGAGGGAAAGGGGAAAAGGGGCGGATGGGAACGGTTGGGCCAAGAGAGCGGATTTCCGATTGGATCATCTGTTCCTATACGGTACGAACCACCCGAAAATCCTGAAATTCATTCCGATACGGTTCTTCGATCACCTCCACGTCATCCACCCGGGAAAACGGCGATCCCTTCCAGCACCAGGCCACCATTTCCCTTACCCGATGGGCCTCACCTTCGAACACGGCCTCCACCGATCCGTCCCGTACGTTGCGCACCCAGCCGGTGACCCCGATCCGTTGAGCGGCGCTTTGGGTTTCCGCACGAAAATACACTCCCTGAACCCTTCCGGTGATACGCACCCGAACCCGCATCTGTTCCATAGGCACCTCATCCGTTCGCTCGGTCGTCGGTTCCGGCCATCCGGTCGAGCAGCGCAAAGAACGCTTCCGGACTCATCACCTCGATGCCCAACCGGTTGGCCTGATCCAGTTTCGATCCCGGTTTTTCGCCCGCCACGACCACCTGGGTCGATCGGCTGACGGTTTCCGATACCCGGCCCCCCGCTGCCTCGATACGCTGTTTGGCTTCCTTTCGGCTCATGCCGGGCAGGGTTCCAGTGATGACGAAGGTTTTCCCGGACAACGGGAGCCGATCCGCAGCAGTTGATCGCTGTTCGACGATTTCCACGCCTGCATCGAGAATCCGTCGGATCAACTCGCGGTTTTCCGGCCTTTGAAAAAAGGCGACAACACTGTCGGCGATGATATCTCCGATGCCGGGGATGGATCGGATGGCTTCCGCGGGGGCAGCCAACAAGGCGTCGATGGTGCCGAAGCGATCGGCCAGCATGGCTGCAACCGTTTCTCCGACATGCCGGATACCGAGGCCGAAGAGGAAACGCTTGAGCGGCATGCGCTTCTTGGCGGCAATGGCATCGATCAATTTTTCGGCGGATTTATCTCCCATCCGATCGAGTTCGCGAAGCTGCTCGACCCTCAGGGTCCAAATGTCGGCAATGGAGTGAACCAATCCCTGCTCGACCAGTTGATCCGCAAGCTTGTCTCCGATACCCTCGATGTCCCACGCCGTCTTGGCCGTGCAATGCTTGATGTGTTCCTTGAGCTGGGCCGGGCACTGAGCGTTGATGCACCGATAGGCGACCTCTTCCCGATCGCCGGGTGCTTGGCCCCCCCGTACCACGGTGCTGCCGCAGGCCGGACAGACGGAGGGCATGACAAAGGGGATTTCCCTTCCTGTTCGTGCCTCGGTTCGAACACCGATCACTTTGGGGATGACATCTCCGGCCCGCTCGATATCGACCAGATCTCCGATGCGGATGTCCTTGCGCTCGATTTCCTCCATGTTGTGCAGGGTGGCCCGGCTGACCGTCACCCCTCCCACATGCACGGGTTCCAGATGCGCGACGGGCGTCAGCACCCCGGTACGTCCGACCTGAACATCGATGTTTCGAATGCGGGTGCTGGCCGTTTCCGCCGGAAATTTCCAAGCGATGGCCCATTTCGGGCTTCGCGCCTTCATGCCGAGTCGTTCTTGAAGCCTCAGGCTGTCCACCTTCACGACCATGCCGTCGATATCGTAGGGAAGGCGGGATCGTTCTTCGCGAAGCCTGCGGTAACCCGACAGCACCTCCTCGAGGGAAACTTTGGCGAGGATGCGGGGATTGAGCGGAAAGCCCCAGGCATGCAGCCGAAAAAGCACATCGCTGTGCGAATCGAGCGATAACCCGGGCCACAGACCGATCCCATAGACGAAGAAGGACAGCGGCCGCTCTGCCGTGATGCGGGGATCGAGCTGCCGGAGGGAACCGGCTGCGGCATTTCGGGGGTTGGCGAAGAGGGGCTGGCCGGCTTCGGAGCGGTTCCGGTTCAGGGCTTCGAAATCGGCCTTGTTCAGAAAAACTTCCCCTCGAACCTCGAGGAGTTCCGGAACGGCGACGTCTGCTGCTCCATCCTCCTGCATCAACACGAGCGGAATGCATCCGATCGTCCGAACGTTGGCGGTCACGACCTCTCCCATCGTTCCATCCCCCCGGGTCAGGGCCGTCACGAGCCGACCGTTCTCGTAGATAAGCTCGACGGCGACACCGTCCATCTTGGGTTCGGCCGTATAGCGAAGTCCGTTGGCCTCCGTTCCGAGGGCTTCCCGTACCCTGCGGTCGAATGCGAGGATTTCCGATTCATCGAAGGCGTTGTCGAGGCTGACCATCGGAAGGGAGTGGGGGGCGGACTCGAATTCGGAAAGGGGAGCCGCTCCTACCCGCTGGGTCGGAGAATTGGGATCGAAGAGCTCGGGATATCGGGCTTCGAGTTGAACCAGCTCTTGAAACATCCGATCGTATTCGGCATCGGAGATTTCGGGCCGATCGAGGGCATGGTAGAGAATGTTGTGTCGGTGCAACTCCTGACGTAACCGCCGGACGCGGGCTTCAATGGCTGGATCGATGGCTGTCATGGTTGGTGGACTCGCAAAAAGTCGGATGCTCTTGTTTAACCCGCAGGAGAGCGGGTGCATTTTGCTTGCGCAGCGGA
>CAZJXF010000079.1:0-16390 GCA_964549995.1 uncultured Desulfatirhabdium sp.
GGGCTGCTGAGTTTTTCCGCTGCGCAAGCAAAATGCACCCGCTCTCCTGCGGGTTCAACAAGAGCATCTGACTTTTTGCGAGGCCATCAAAGATGAATGAGAAATCCAACCATTTCTCGTTTTCGCAGTGGCCGCAGCTTTTATCACGACCCGTCGAAAAAGTCAATTCGGGCGGTTTCTGAAACAGCCGCAGTCAACCACCTATCCGACGACATTCCCCGGCAGCCATTGCGTTTCGAGACGCTGTTCGTAGAGACGATGTTCCTCACTGCTGAGCGACCGCCAGACCAGCAGCTGTTTTCGAAGTCCGTGCAGAAAGGCATGGTTGATCCGCATCCAGGCATTCACCTCTCCCGATTTTCGGATCAGGTTGATGTGAATCTGCAGATACCCCGGGTCTTCCGGTGCATGACAGAAACGGATTTCCACATCCTGCATGATCCCGAAGTCGAAGGGCGCAAGCCATACATGGGTGTTGAGCACAATGCACGGCGACATGCAGCACTGTGCTCCGACGCACCGGTGCGTCCGGTGAACCATGCTGGCCGGTGTGGGACACACGGCCGAAAACCCCATCTCGCCAGTGGAAAACATCCCATGGGACACATCCCGGTAGGCGTCGAAATAGGATGCGATGAACCCGACAATGCTCCGGTGCTCCTCGTACTTCATCAAAAAGGGCAGATCCACCTCGAGCCGGTTGCCGACCGCAGGCGGAAGGCTCCAGGAACGATTCACATCCGGAATGGCGATCTGGGAGGCGACCCGCGCCGGATAGAGCGCCGAAACCACCACAACCACCATCACGAGCATCATCGCAGCCACGCCGGCTAAAGAGGAATAATTGACGGTGATACCGGCCCAAAGGCTTGTTTTCGATAGGATACCGGCACTGGTCTGTGCAATCAGATAGCCGACGACACCGCTCAACACGGCGAAAGCCATGGCTTCAGCGATGAACAGAAATCCGACATGGGTGGGCGCCAAGCCGACCGAGGTGTATACGGCAATTTCCCGCTTTCGCTCGTAGACGCTGCTGATCATCGTATTCAAAACGATGCAGATCGATATGATCATGGGGATCAGGATGTTGGGAACGCCGCTGTAATTCAGGGCATCGGCTGCATGATAGAGGTGAACCCCGTCGGCGCCACCGCTCAAGAGCAACAGCCCGAACCGATCGCTCAAATCCCGCATCACCGAATCATCGATAGCCGAAGCACCCGCTCGCACGGATACGGCCTTGAGTTTTCCACCGGCAGCCATCAGGGTCCGATAGGGGAAAATCACCGTCAGGGAGGCCGGAATATGGGTGTAGCGGCTTTGGAAACTCCGGACCTCTTCCCCCGATTCCATCGCCTCCATTTCGGCTTCGCTCATTTCTTCCGGCTGCTCCCTCGGAAAAATCACCGGCGTCCAAGGCTCGCCGTCCAAATCGGTCCATCGCTCGAAGGCAGCCTCGGAAAAGACGCCTTTTACATCGAAGACCATTCCCCAAATCACCACACTGCTGCCTTGAGGCCGGTTCGCACGGATCCCCAATTCCGAGGCCGTTCTCTCGGAAATCAGGACGGCCTGTCGATCCCCTGCTTCAAACCACCTACCGCCGACGAGTATTTCCGCCATCCGCTCGGAAGGCAGAGCCTGTTCCGAAAGACCGATCGCCGCCTGGGCTTCGAAAACACGATCCCGACTCGTCACCGGAATGCGAAGGGCCCGGGTACGGTCCTGTCCCTCCAGCCAGATTCGAGGAGAAACCATTCGATCGTTTCCGCCGAAAGCGGCTTCCAACACCGGAAGACAGCTCTGGGGCAGATCCTGCCATCCCGGAACCTTGGCCATCATCCCCGAATAGGGGGAGTGGTCCGCCACCCGAACCCGATGGTAGAGCCGGACCGACTTGGCGGTCGTGAAACTCATGATGGTGAATGTCAGGATGACGAGGGTGATGCAGGTCAGGGCCGTTCGGATGGGCCTTCTTCTCAGATTGCTCACCCCCAGCAGAAAGGCGGCGGCAAAGGCCTTCCAACGGCTGAGATCGGCGTTCAGGTGGGAGGAAGCCTTTTTCTGAAACCGGGTCATTTCCGCCTCGAACCGTACGAAGAGGATCACGGTAACCATAGCCGACATGCCGATGATGAAAAAGGCGAGAATCACCACAACCGGGCTGTAGGCCAGCCGGAAAGCCGGATGCACCAGGTAGACCACGCCGATCAAAACGATCAGGATCGCAAGGAACGCCAAGATGCGGTAGTAGATGTTCACGAGCCCCAACACCAGCCGCTCGAGGCAGAAGGCGAAGGGGACGAAAAGGGCGATGTAGAAGAGCACACCAAAGAGAACATCTTTCTGGGTCTTTTCGACATCGTCATAGACGCGAGCGGCAAGCGACCAGGCCGCTGTGGCCGCGCCCAGAAAGCGGTCATAGGTCTTGCTCTGAAGGGCGTCTTTCGCCTCCGCAAGGGCCCGCTTGCCTTCCATTCGCATCCGATCGATCTGATCGCTGACGATACCGTGAGACCGCAGGTTGTCGATGCGCGGCTCCAGAAGCGCCCACATATCCTCGGCCGTCCGAAATGCCGTCATGGAAATGGTCGGCCAATCATCGATCCGGTATCCGACACCTTCGGGATGCTGGGCATCGGCATGGGTCAAGATGCATTTCTTTCGGATGATGGAGTCCGAAAGCAACACCTTCAGCCGGGTCCCCGGTTCGAGAAACACCGAAGTCAGCACACTGGATCGGGTATCGATGCGGCTGAACCAGTATTTGAGCGGCGAAGCCTCGCGGCGGGCATCCAACAGTTGGATCCGGGTCAAATAATGGAAATTGCGCGGGTCGAGCAGGTTGAACAAAGTCGTCTGACGACAGCCGAACATGACAAGATCCGTTTGCATGTTCAGCCGGTCCATCTTGATGCGGTATGCGTTTTTTCCGGTCTTCTCCTTGTCGACGGCCCACAGCACTCGACCATCTACAGGATCGAACCGATACCCTTCGAGAATCACCTTGTCGAGCACATGCCGCTTGTCGGCCACTCCGTGCAGGGAAAAAGCACCCGTGGCATCCACCATGGCATGAATACGGGTAAGCCCCTGAAAGGCCAGAATGACGCTTCCAGGAGCCGGCTGATCCGGGAAAAGCTCACCGTGTCGGATGAACTTCGCCTGTCCCCGAACCGAGGCAAATCCGTTTTGCGGAAGCTCTTCCCCGTGCAGGGCCGGTGCATCCAAAAGAGACAGCAGCAGATGGACGATTTCATCGGCCTGTCGCCGAGCGAACTCCCAGTCGACATACCCGGGAATGTCTTCCGGTGTTCCCCAACGGAACCGGACATCCGAAACGGTGGCAAGGCTTACCCCCAGATATCCGGCCAGAGCACTCACTTCTCCGCCCAAAGCCGGTCGATCCGGTAAATATCCCTGCCTGGAGACGAGCCGTTCGGGTCTCAACGTATCCTGATAGAGCGTCAAGCCGAGACGAGCCGCATCAGTGCGCATCCGTTCATCGATCGTCTGATAGACGGCACTACGGTTGATCTGGGACTTGAGCGGATAATGGTAGCCTTGGTTGAAAGCTCCGAATCCCATGCCGTGACTCGACAGATGCAGCGATATGACGGCTGCCACCTCTCGTGCGTTCACGAAGGAGCGGGTATCCTGACTCGAATCGACGATGCGCTGCCGGAGCATTGCATCCGCCAGAACAGCCCGCTGACGTTGAAGCACCTGGGGCAGCAAACTTCGGACCAGGGCCTTTTCGGCATCGTCCATGTCCGCAATCCCCTGCCGCCAACCGGTCTGACGCAATTTCAGACGTTCTTCGGCCAGCAGACGAATGGTTTCGTCCGATCCGCCTCCTTCCAGCCGAAGCCGCATGAGCTCCCGTGAAATCGTATCGACCCGGGTCTTGATCTCTTCGGAGACAGCCTGCTGCACCAAAACCGCCTCGGCCGGATCGTCCGGGGCCGCCAGATCGCCCTCCGATTCCATCATCCGCCGGATCGATGCAACGGTTTTCTTTGTGTCCCGAACCATATCCCGGGCAGCCTTCTTTTCGCTGCGCAGCGATTTGGGGGAGGCTCGGACACTCCAGATGAATTCCCGCATCCCGGCAAGCCCCTGGCTGTGACCGCTGGTGGCCACCAAAA
The DNA here is from genome assembly GCA_964549995.1 of uncultured Desulfatirhabdium sp. Classification (GTDB taxonomy): domain Bacteria; phylum Desulfobacterota; class Desulfobacteria; order Desulfobacterales; family Desulfatirhabdiaceae; genus Desulfatirhabdium. The sequence continues at coordinate 4,152 of CAZJXF010000079.1, forward strand.
GGACCGATCGGGCAGGTGGTACCCGCTTCAACGTCCTTGCCAGCTCGAGAAGCGTTGCAATGCCGATGGCTTCGTCGGCTCCGGGGGAGAGACCAGCGATATGGGCCGTGCTATCGTAAAACGCCTCGACAATGACAAGCTCCTCCGAAAGCCGGTCGTCCGCTCCCGGAACGAGGCAGTAAATGTTTTCCGCAGTGACCGGTTTCCAGGATTCGCTGTTGTGGAGCGTCACGGCAGGAAGAACGATCCCATCAGGAACCTCTTCATAGGCTCCGAAAAGGGATCTTGCCTCAGCGGTCGTCAGCCAGAAGCGGGGAAAATGAAAGGGGGTGAGCTCGATCTTGTCTTCGAACACGAACCTTCCCCCGGTACCTTCGGAGACATAGATGACGGCCCTCGCCCCCAGATCGGCAGCTTGAATCCAAGAGGAGCCCGAGTCGAGATGCATCAAAAGGATGGCTCCCTCGATCGGTTTTCCGTTCATCTGAGAAAGATCGCCCCGGCCGACATACACCAGAGGGCCGGTGAGACCTTCCGGACCGATGGCCTGGGGGGTGATGACGTTGCCGTGAAAAACGTGGAGGGGATGGGATCGGGCGGTTTCGGGAATGAACAGTCGGCACTCTTCGTGGAGAAGGACTGGAAGCGCATAGCGGTGGACGCCGATTTCCCGATGCCCTGCCGCCTCGAAACGGGTTTGGATGTAGGCCGAAGCCTTCTCGCATCCGGGCGTTCCCGTGCTTCGATCCTGAAGCCCGGAAAAGAAGAGGACATCGGCCTGAAAATCGCTGACATCTGCAGCGGCCCCGACGCTTCCGGAAAAAGGCATGGTCCAGGCGAAAAAAAGGAGCACAAGCTGCACAAATGGCCGGGGTTTTCGGTGCAGCCGCATGATCAGGCTTTCCGCACCGTATCGATCTGACCGACTGAAATGTTCAGATCGTCCCGGTTCTCGATACGGTCTACCAGCCCGTCCCGAATCCAGATCACCTGATCCGATACATTGAGCATCTTGATGTCGTGGGTGGCGGAAATCACCGTAACGCCTCTTTCCTTACTGAGGGTCTTGAGCAGGGTGATGATCTGCTCCCCGGTAGCAAGATCGAGGTTTCCGGTGGGTTCGTCCGCCAGAATGATCACCGGATCGTTGGCGAGCGCCCGGGCGATGGCCACCCGCTGCTGCTGCCCCCCCGAAAGTTCGAAAGGCTTGTGGTTAAACCGCTCCCCAAGGCCGACCAGATCGAGCAGCATCCGCCCCTTCTGCACGGCATCGTCTTCGTTCATGCCTGCAAAGATCATCGGCAGGGTGACATTTTCGATGGCCGTCATCACCTGAATGATATTGAAGGTCTGAAAGATATAGCCGATCTTGCGACAGCGCAGCCAGGCCAGTTCATAGGCATCGAGCTGGGCGATGTCGACCTCGTCGATGAAGACCCTGCCCGTAGTCGGTTTGTCGAGCCCTCCGATCATGTTGAACAGGGTGGTCTTACCCGAACCAGAGGGACCCATGATGGAAATGTAGTGGCCTGCTGCGATGTCGAGATGGATCCCCTTCAATGCCTGAACCTCGACCTTGCCGAGCTTGAAGGTCTTGGTGACATCGGAGACGCGGACGATGTTGCGAACGGGTTCGCTCAGCTGATCTGGCATAGTGTCCTTCGCAGCATTTCAAGGGCGGTCATGGCGAACATCTGTTTGTTCGCCTCACGGTTGGCATACCGGAACTGGAAGGACCGGGCGGATGTCCCTTCGGGGGTCGACACGCCGATCCATACGAGACCGACCGGCTTTTCAGGCGTTCCGCCGTCGGGACCGGCAATCCCGCTGGTGGCAAGCCCATAGTCGGCACCCGACATCCGGCGAACGCCGTCGGCCATTTCCCGAACGACAGCCTCGGAAACGGCCCCGTGCTGGAAAATGGTTTCGGGAGATACGCCGAGCAGACGGATCTTAGCCTCGTTCGCATAGGTTACCGCAGCCGACAGAAAATATCGAGAGCTTCCGGCGACATTGGTGACCCAATGGGAAATCAGTCCGCCCGTGCAGCTTTCGGCGATGGCCAGAGTCGCCCTCCGCTCCAAGAGCAGCCGACCGATCACCTCCGGCATCGATTCCCCTCGATCCGAAAAGACGCGGCCGTTCATTCGGGCCTTGACCCATTCGGCGGCCTCCCGACTACGGGCTTCGAGCTTGCGGCGATCCGGGCCTTCGAGATAGAATTTGATCTGCACTTCCGGAAATCGGGCACGATATCCCAGGCGGATTTCGGGGAAGGCCGCCTCGAATCCGGTGAGTTTTTCCGCAGTCATCGACTCGCCGTATCCAAAGCTCGACAGGGTAGTCACCATCCGTACCGGCCGCTGACCTGAACCGATCAAAGAGTCGATCGTCGGCAGAACGCTTTCCCGAAGCATACGCTTCATTTCCAGCGGAACCCCGGGCAGAAAAAAACACCGACATTGACCGATGGTCAGTTGAAAGCCGGGGGCGGACCCGATCGGGTTGTCGATCCGTAAGGCGGATTCGGGTAGCAGAGCCTGCTTGCGGTTGTTGTCTCCCATGGGCCTTCCGATGCGATCGAAAAAGGCCTCGATCTGGCGGAGGGCTTCCGGGTCGAGTATCAGGGAAACCTTTGCCGCACGGGCGGCGGCTTCGGCGGACAGATCGTCGGATGTCGGCCCAAGCCCGCCGGTTACAACGGCGATATCCGCACGCGATCCGATTTCCTGCAGAACAGCCGCAAGTTCTGACAGATCGTCCCCAACCGTGAGGTGCCTGGAGACCCGAACCCCCATGCCTTCCAATTCCTGAGCGATGTAGGCCGAGTTCGTATCCACCAGGGTACCGGTTCGGATTTCATCACCTGTCGAAAGAATTTCAGCGATCATATCGGTGTTTTCTGCGTTTATGAGCCTGCAACAGGCCCCAATGCGCCCCAACCTGCCCTGCCCGCGAAATCGGTTCACCAGCAAAACCAAACCGCTACCTTCCGCAAGGTTTCCGCTTTCGCATGGGTCCTCAACAATTGTTCTTTGAAATACCACAGGATCAGTAAACATGCCAGCCATTTTGTATCTGTTTCCTTCGCACAGCCCTGGATTACGTTTCGCGGATTGCTTCTATACCAGGATGCACTGACGGGAAGGTACACAAAAGCAGGGTTCGTATCAGTTTCTCCTTAAAGAAGAAAACTTCGTAACGCTTCCGTTTGTCATGCTGCCCCTGTCATCAACACACTGACGATATGGGCGTATTCATCTTTCGTTGTATCGAATAAACTCAGCCGACCGATTCGTAAGGGCTGGGCATGTGGCTAGACTTCAACAAGGGGTCATTTGGAATACAACGGCTTGTTATTCAATCAGATATGGCCTGGATACGCATGCCCTATCCAACGATCACCGGCGGCTTCAAACAAGTATCCGATGCACCTTCAAAAGGCGTATCTCCCCTCTACTCAGGCTTGGAAATACCACAAAATCGAGGGTACGGCGTTTAGAAGAATTTATTCAAGAACTTACCTGATATATACCCGCCGCCTCATGATGCTAAAGTTTTTTTCCCAAATGACGATACATATATCAGCAGGGAGCAATCAACTGGATGGTGGAAATGTGCTGGCTTTAAAATGGAAGAATACGATTTCTCACAAGTAAAAAGGAGGCAGTATGAAAAGGAGATTATGGATCATTTTGGTGTTTTTTTTCTTTGCTGTAGTGGGTATCCGCTCTGCAGATGCCAACGTAACTCTAAGTTTCAATGCAAAAAGCAATACAACCGCCAACAAACTGATTTATACATCAAATTCGACAACAAAAACATTTGCATTGCCTTGGAAAGAAAAGGCCGTTTATAATGACGGTCAAGTCACTGCAACTGTAAAAACAGCCGTTCAGGGCGATTTAATTGTTAAAATGGACTTTATTGATTACACAACAAAGAATATAGCAACATACTATTTTAAAAAGATAACCGAATCATTACCCTTAGGTGGTGTGGTAACATATATTACCCTTTTGCAGGAAGGGGATATGGATGATGAAGAAAACATCATTGATCCAAATAATATAAAAACCTTATATTTAGCAAAAAAACAACCAGCAAATACAACACTAACCTTGTTTGATTTTCAAACAAACATCAACATGCCGGGTCAAGTGATAATTACTGCCATGCTTTTCGACGATATTGAATCAGATAAGCCTCAAATAATCGGTGTTGATATTCAAACAGTTTTATTCAATTATCAAAGCTCTACCAATCCAACGCAGATATGGCTGGATCTGCTCAAATAGTCCGTTTTTCAGCGACAGCGCTCAAAGCATCCCCACCATTCCGTCGAGCTCTCCCAAAAATGATCGCTGACCGTTGGAAGCCATGCGCCGGGTCAAAGCCAAGCCACCCGGCACAGGCATATCAATACGACACATATTTCCGGAACTTCAGGAAATAATCCACCCCCGACCAGATCGTATAGACCAGGGCACCCCACAGAAACACCGTTCCGATGCCGTGAAAATTGAGGCCGAAATAGGGATAGTGAATTAACAACGGAATGATGGCCGCAATCTGAAAGCCGGTTTTGTATTTTCCCAGGTTGGTCGAACCCATGTCCTGATCGGTTTCAACCAAAAAATTTCGAAGGCCCGTTATGGCGATCTCACGACCGATGATGATACAGGCCATCCATCCGGGAGCCCAGCCGTGAGAGACCAGCATGATGAGGGCTGCGGTCATCAGAAGCTTGTCTGCCAACGGGTCCATGATCTTGCCGAAATTCGAAACAGACCCCTGTTTTCGCGCCAGAAAACCGTCGAAGTAATCCGTGATCGCCGCCATGCTGAACAGAATGGCGGCAGCGAAAGAACAGAACCGGTTCGGATAGAGCATGAGCAAAACGACACCCGGCACGGCTGCAATCCTGCACATCGTCAGGAAATTTGGTTTTTCCACGATGGCAAGGATCGCTTCCTTTCGCAGAAAGGGTAGATTGCGGATCTGTTGGATCCACCGATGGACGAAGGAGAAATCAGGCGTTTTCATGGGCTTTTTTCCAATCCGCCAGGAAGGAGGCAATTCCTTTCTCGGTCATTGGATGATCGGCAAAGCGCTTCAATACCGAAAATGGAATCGTTGCAATGTGCGCACCCATCAGGGCGGCTTCGAGCACATGCAGCGGATGCCGAACGCTCGCCACGATGATTTCCGTTGCATACCCGTAATTCTGATAAATGCGCAGCACCTGATCCACGAGCGCAAGCCCTTCCTGGGAAAGGTCATCGAGCCTTCCGACAAAAGGGCTGACAAAGGCGGCACCCGCCTTTGCGGCCATCAGGGCTTGAAGCGGAGAAAAGACGAGCGTGACATTCGTCCGAATGCCTTCTTTGGCCAACAGGCGAACGGCCTTCAGGCCATCGACGGTCATGGGAATCTTGATGACGACATTCGGATGGAGGGCTGCCAGAATGCGAGCCTCTTTCAGCATGGTTTCGGTGTCGAGACCGATGACTTCCGCGCTGATGGGACCGTCGACAATGGCGGCTATGTCCCGGATCACCTCGTGAAAATCCCGGCCTTCCTTGGCAATAAGGCTGGGGTTGGTGGTCACCCCATCGACCATGCCCATTTCCGTTGCAGCGCGGATTTCGTCAATATTGGCCGTATCCAGAAAGAATTTCATAGAGTACCTCGTGTAATGAATCTATAAGTGATGGCCTCGCAAAAAGTCAGATGCACTTGTTTAACCCGCAGGAGAGCGGGTGCATTTTGCTTACGCAGCGGAAAACACCACCCGCCCTCCTGCTGGAAGCCCGACATTGGAGGGAAATCGGTGAAATCAACGTATCACTCATCCTTTTTTGGACTCCTGTCCCCTGTCTCCTGCCTCCCGTCTTCCGAACGCCGCCCGATGAATTTCTCCCGACACTCGACACTGCAGAAATAAAGGGTTTTTCCACCGATATCGAGCGGAAAACCGCTTTTCTGCGGAAAATATACCCCACAGACCGGATCCTGGATCATCACGTCCGCCAGGGGTTCCCGTTCCCGACGATTGGATTCAACCGTTCGGATGTTGCCGAGAATCGCCGCCTTGAGTAAACGAAATCCCAGGTAGCCCAGCAAAAAAAGGAGCGCAATCTTGATCATCGATCACCTGCACACTGGTTTCCGGCTGTGAAACGTACATCAGCAGCGTTTGCAGATCCGAACCGATAACCGGATGCACCCAACAGGGATCGATATCACATGCCGGCTGCAAGACAAAACGCCGCTCGTGAAGCCGAGGATGGGGGATAACCAGGCCATCGGTCCGAACAATTTCATCATCGAAAAACAAAATGTCCAGATCGAGAATTCTGGGACCGAACCGTATACCGCCTTCTTTACGGCCGGCAAGCTGCTGAATATCCTGAAGTGCATGTAGCAGGCTGAACGGATCATGATCGGTTTGAACCCGAACCACACCGTTCACAAACCAATCCTGATCGAACACATGCATCGGTTCGGTTCGATAAAGCCTTGAAACCTCACCGGAAAAGGCCATAAGCGATTCCATCATCCGGGCAAGCCCAAAACAGCAATTGGCGATCTTATCTCCCAGATTCGAGCCGAAACCGATCCACGCCGTATGTGCCATTTAGCGAATGTTTGCCTTTTCAATCCGGTCGAGGGCCTCTTGGATGCGATCCGTCGATACCGTCAGTGCAATCCGGAAATAGCCCTCTCCGGCCGCCCCGAATCCATTGCCGGGGGTGACGACGATGCCCGCCTTTGTCAGCAGCAGTCCGGCGAATTCCTTGGATGTATACCCTTTCGGAACCTCTACCCAGACGTAGAACGTCGCCTTGGGTACCTCAAAGGAAAAGCCCAATTTCTTCAATCCGGCTACCAGTAGGTCTCGGCGTTTTTGATACTCCGCATTGATTTCGGCAAGGCAGGTCTGATCCCCATCCAGGGCGATGATGCCCGCGTATTGAACGGCCTGAAAGGCACCGGAATCGATGTTGCTTTTGATCTTGCCAAGCGCCTGAATGACATCGGCTCGTCCGACGGCAAACCCCAACCGCCAGCCGGTCATGTTGTAGGTTTTGGAGAGGGAATGGAATTCGATGCCGACATCCTTCGCCCCCGGTGTCTCGAGAAAACTTCTGGGCGCATATCCGTCGAAAGCGATTTCCGAATAGGCCGCATCGTGGCAGACCAGAATATTGTTCGTTTCGGCAAAACGAACGAGCTTTTCGAAAAAATCGGCTTCCGCAACGGCGGACGTGGGATTATTCGGATAATTGACAAACATCAGTTTGGCCTTTGCCCGAATATCCGCAGGGATCGCATCGAGATCCGGCAAAAAGCCGTTTTCCTTTTTCAGATCGAGAAAATACGTGCTGCCACCGGCAAACTGAACACCCGTATGATAGACTGGATACCCAGGGCTCGTCGCCAGTGCCAGATCTCCCGGATTGATATAGGCCAGAGGAATATGGGCAATGCCTTCCTTGGAGCCGATCAGGGTGATGACTTCCCGATGCGGATCCAAATCGACACCGAACCGTCGTCTGTACCATCGGGCAACCGCTTCGTTGAATCCGACCATGCCCGAATAGGATGGATACCTGTGGTTGGCCGGATCGCGGGCGGCCCGGTTCAAGGCTTCGATGATATGCGGAGGTGTAGGCATATCGGGATCCCCCACACCCAAATCGATGATATCCACACCCTGTTTGCGGACGGCAGCCTTTTGCTCGTCGATTTCCTTAAACAGATAGGGGGGCAGCTGTTGCACCCGTTGGGCCAGATCGATCGTCACACTCATGCACATTCCTTTCCATGGGAAGAGGTCCAGGCTTCTTCCGTAAGTTCAGCCTTGTAAATCACACGCGCATCGCCTTCGAGGAACAGGTTCGTGTAGGCCGAAGCCGTTCGCTCGAAATGGATCGTGAGCTGCGATCCGCTGCGGGTATCGATGGCTACGGGAGATGTCCATCCGTATTTTTCAGCCATCACCAGGGCCGCGGCCGTCGATCCCGTTCCACAGGCTAAGGTTTCGTCTTCCACCCCACGTTCATAAGTACGAATGGCCAGACGTCCCTGCCCTTTCGGGGAAGCAAAATTCACATTGGTTCCGGCAGGTGCAAAGTCGGCATGATAGCGGATTTCACTCCCCAAGACTTTCACATCGATCCGATCGACATCCGGCACCTCCATGACGACATGAGGAACACCGGTATGAGCGAAACTGATGGTTGCATTTCCGATCGACAGCCGAATGCTTCGATCGAGCGATGGAAGGGTCGCATCCGTCAGTCGGATGCTGACCTGACCTGAGGGGAACACTTCGGCTTCAATGATCCCGGCTCCGGTTTCAAAACGCATCCGCCCGTTTTTTCCGATCCCAAGCATTGAAGCCACCCGAGCAGTGCACCGGGCGCCGTTTCCACACATGTCAGCTTCGGAGCCGTCGGCATTGTAGAACCGCCACCGAAAGTCGGCATTCGATGAATGCTCGATCAGAATCAGCCCGTCCGCACCCACAGACAATTTGCGCCTGCAGGCACCGACGATCAGTTCTTTCAGTCGATGTTCATCGACGACCGGAACCCGATTGTCGATGATGATGAAATCGTTTCCGGCACCGCTCATTTTATAGAAGGGAATAAGGTTCATAATCACCTATACCGGCTTCGCAAAAAGGCCGGATGCTGTGTCGTGCTGCATCCCTCGTCGCTGCGGCGTACGTATAAGTACGCCTCACGGACGGGATTTGCACTCCTTGCCTGCGGCCTTTTTTCGAAGCCGTCCATATGTTGGACTTTTTACGAGTCCATCATCTATGACGTTACGATGGGCTCGCAACTCTCAGGATAAATCCACCATCTTTTCCTTTCGGACCAGGTCTTCATATGTCTCCCGCTCTCGGATGACGGCGAAACGATCCCCCTTCACCAACACCTCTGCGGCACGCAGCCGGGAGCAATAATTGGACGACATGGAAAAACCGTAGGCTCCTGCACTCATGACGGCCAGTAGATCCCCTCGCCGTACCGACGGCAGGGTCCGCATCTGGGCCAGAAAGTCGCCGGATTCGCAGATCGGACCAACGACATCCGCCACGATTTCAGAAGATTGCTCCCGCCGATCGACCAAACGAATATCGTGAAAGGCCCCGTAGAGAACGGGCCGCATCAGATCGTTCATGGCTGCATCCGTAATGACGAATTCTTTGGCGGGTGAACTTTTTCGATACAGGACCCGGGTGACGAGAATGCCTGCGTTCCCGACCAGAACCCTGCCGGGTTCAAACACCAGTGTCAGTTTCCGATCTCCAAGGACTTTTCGGATGGTTTGCGCATATTCGCTCGGATGCGGCGGCTGCTCATCCCGATAGGTGATCCCCAGACCACCCCCCATATCGAGGTATCGAATATCGATACCCATCTGTTTCAATCGATCGATCAGATCGATGAGGTTGTTTAAGGCTTCCTCGAAGGGATGCACCTGGGTGATCTGGCTGCCGATGTGACAGTCGATGCCGACGATTTCGACATGATCCATGCAGTTTGCAGCAGCATAGGTTTCGAGAGCGGTTTCGACATCGATGCCGAACTTGTTCTTCTTCAACCCTGTCGAAATATGGGGATGGGTCTTGGGATCGACATCGGGATTCACCCGAATGGAAATCCGAGCCTTTCGATCGAGGGCCTTTGCCCTGGCGTGAAGAACGTCGAGCTCTTCTCGAGACTCGATGTTGAACATCATAATGTCTGTATTGAGGGCAAAATCGATTTCGTCGATGCGTTTTCCCACTCCGGAATACACGATCGTTTCCGGCCGGAATCCAGCCTTGAGCCCTTTATAAAGCTCCCCGCCCGAAACGATGTCCAGCCCTGCCCCCTCGTCACACAGGATTTTCAGGACCCCGAGGGATGTGTTGGCTTTGGCCGAATAACAAACAAGCCGATCGACGCCGTCAAATGCGGAATCGAACGCATGAAAGTGCCGGGTCAGCGTGGCATGGCTGTACAAATAAAACGGCGTTCCGACGGTATCGGCGATTTCAGGTATGGATACGTTCTCGCAATGCAGGATATCGTTGTGATATTGAAAGTGGTTCATGATGACCCGTTCGTTGAATAGAGAATCCTTTCAAACGCTGCTCGATAGGGCGGCTACCGCCATCGAAAACGACCGATGGTTCGCGATCAGGGCTGGATTTCGGCGACATTGGAATCCTTCCCCGAATGCCCGTACACATCAATTCCGATGACTTTATAGAAATAGATCATCCCTGGATCGACGCCATCCTTCACCCGCATTCGATAGGATGCTCCGGATCGGGAAGATACGACCGGCCATTCGGAAATTTTCGTAAACAGCATGGGGCAACCAGGGCAGTCCCCATCCGCAAGCGAACGGGATGCTCGATACAGGACGAATTTCTGAACAGGCACCGGCTGAGTGGTTTCCACCGTCCAGGAAATCTCGACCTGGTTGTCGACCATCCGGGCTTGAAGATCCGTTACACCCTGAACCAGAGCTTCCTGTTTCGGTACCACGGGATAGGCTTTCTTTCCGCATCCTGCAGCTGTCCAGCCGGCAACCCCAACCAACAGGCAGGCTATAACCATCCACGGTGTCGATCGCTTCATCGTTTCTGATCCTTTTTGTTGTCTTTGGTTGGGCGATGATTGTATCGCCGTCCATCAAACCGGTGCATCCCCAGAAGGGTCCTCCGAGGGCTGAACCATTCCCAGTCGAACCTTCGCCTCTGCGATGGCCCGCCGAACATTGGCTTCCGCCGTTCCTCCCTCCGACATTCGTCGATCGATCATGTTTTCCGGTTGCAACACCGGATAGACGTCTTCCCCTATAAGCGGCGAAAACGCTTTCAGCTCGTCCAGGCTCAGTTCGTCCAGCTCTTTGTTTCGACTCAGGGCATAGGCTACGGCCTTTCCGGCGCAGGCATGGGCTTCCCGAAACGGCATGCCCCTTGCCGTCAGATAGTCGGCAAAGTCGGTCGCATTGAGATAGCCCTTTGTGGCAGCCTCCCGCATGCGTTCCTTCCGAAATCGAACGGCAGGCAGCATGCGGACCGTAATGTTCAGGCAAGCTTTGAGGGTATCCACAGCATCGAACAACTGGGGTTTGTCTTCCTGCATGTCCCGGTTATAAGCCAGAGGAAGGGATTTCATCAAGGTAAAAACCGCAATCATGGCGCCGAAGACCCGTCCGGTTTTCCCACGGATGAGCTCGGCAACATCGGGATTCTTCTTCTGCGGCATGATGCTGCTGCCGGTTGCGAAGGCATCGGCGATCTCGACAAACCCGAATTCCATGCTCGACCACAGGACGAGTTCCTCCGACAGACGGCTCAGGTGCACCATGCAGATGGCCGCATTCGATAGACATTCCAGGACAAAATCCCGATCCGACACCGCATCGATGCTGTTGGCAGACACTTCCTGAAAACCCAATTGTTCGGCTACATAGCGCCGATCGATCGGATAGGTCGTCCCGGCCAGGGCGGCGCTTCCGAGCGGCAACACATTGATGCGTTTCAGGCTATCGATGAAACGGGCTTCATCCCTTCGGAACATCTCGGTGTAGGCCATCAGGTGATGACTGAGCAGCACGGGCTGCGCCCGCTGCAGGTGGGTATAACCCGGCATGATGATGTCGATGTGGGTTTCGGCCAACCGAACCAGAACCTGCTGCAACGCTACCAGAAGGTCGATGATGGTCTTCGTCTGCTCCCGAACGTACAATCGGGTATCGAGGGCCACCTGATCGTTTCTGCTCCGTGCCGTATGAAGCTTCTGGGCGGTTTTCCCCACCTCATGAAACAGCCGGGTTTCGATATGCATGTGGATATCTTCCAACGCCGGATCGAAATCGAAATGCCCCCGCTGAATCTCCCGTTGGATCGCGCTGAGGCCCTGAATCAGGGTTGAAGCCTCTTCCTCGGAGATGATCCCCTGTCTGGCCAGCATTCGGCAGTGGGCGATACTTCCCTCGATGTCCTGGACATAGAGCCGCTTGTCGACATCGATCGAAGCGGTAAACAACTCGACACTGCGATCGGTCTTTTCACTGAACCTGCCGTCCCAGGGTTTTTCAGCCAATTTCATCCGCTCCTTTCCACTCGCTCAAACTTGATGGACTCGCAAAAAGTCAGATACTCCTATTTAACCCGCAGGAGAGCGGGTGCATTTTGCTTGCGCAGCGGAAAAACTCAGCAG
>CAZJXF010000080.1:0-16389 GCA_964549995.1 uncultured Desulfatirhabdium sp.
TTTCGATGCCGTGAAATTTGGCGATGTCCCGAAAATGCTGCTGGTATTCGCCGTTGGCCACGAACACCACCTGCAAATTGAGCCCCCAGTACTTGTCGATGACCCGGTATAGAATGTCCGCAAGCAATTGGGAGCCCTTCTGGATGGAGTCGAGCCGCGACGGCCAGAAGAACAGCGGCGCCGTGTCGTCCTCGATCAGACCGAGCTTTTCCTGAAGCGCCTGCTTGTTAGCATTCTTCGCCTCCCGAAAATTTTCCGGCCCGTACATTTTCACCAATTGGTTGTCGAACCGCGGATTGAAGGAAGGATCGGGTGCATTCAAAATGCCGACGGCGCATCCGGCGTTCCATTTGTGGGCCAGCTCCGTCTGGATGGACTTGTCCACGAAGACATGCCTTCCCTCGACGACTTCGATCAAAAAGGTCGGACTGACGGTATTGACGAAGTGGGCTGCAAAAATGCCGCTCGCCAGAAAGTCCACCGGATTGGTCTCTCGGGTGCTTTCGTAATCATAGGCCATCTTCTCGTAATAGAGGTGCTGCCAGAAATAGGCGGCATCGATCCCTCGATCCTCGATCACTGCCAGGGTGCACTTCATGGTATGGATGTTGTGGACGGTGAACAAACAGGGAATGCCCATCCTACGGGACATGGCCGGAATCAGGCCGGTCATCCAGTCGTTGCAGTGGATAAGATCGGGTTTGACCCGGCGGACGATGTTGTTGATGACCTCCCGCTGAAAGGCGATCGCGACCTTGATATTGTCCTGGGCATAGTCCGAATACACCCGGTTCAGGTAGTAGAACGCCCGGTCCTCCGCCAGATGAATCCGATCCTGCGGCATGCGGGAGTGCAAATCGTGAAGTTCCTTGCGCAGAAACGGCGCCAGCCGGTCGCTGAAAATGGAGCGGTAATCCGGAATGGCGACATGAACATCGGCGCCTTGCTCGAACAAGGCGGCGATGAGGGCCGCCGACACGTCCGCAAGCCCTCCGGCCTTGGCGGTCAAGTAACTTGCCAAACTTCCCATGCGGTTCGGCAGATAGGTCACCTCGGGCGTCACCACCAGAATACGGGGATTTTTCAGTGCCGTCATACCACCGTCCTCCTTTCTCCGACCCCCATCCGAGCAGGGCTTCCATCCTATCTTCTCTGTGATCGGTTCGGATCCTCCCCAGTGCATCGGATAGACCCGAAACGATCCCCCTTACCGGCTCCTCAACAGCAAACCGCCCAGGAAATCAGCCCCGGAAGATAGCGCAGCAAGTCATCTCCCTTGGGCATGACCCGAACCGTATAGCTGAATCGTCCGGGCACATCGAACGTCTGGACGCATCGATAGCGATACACACCATCCTCGATTTTCTCCCAGTCGTACATGACGACGATCTGGGGAAACCCATCCATTTTCCCCGGGGAGGCCGAATCGATGTAAAGTTCGACATCCACTTCTTCCGGTAGCAACTCCCCCAGATGCACATCGACGCTCACCCGCAAGTGATCCCCGAGGCGGTACTGAACGATAGGGTCCGTGACAGGTTTCTGGACGACGACATCCTTCCACAGCCGCATCAACCGTTTCCTTCGTTCATGCAGGAAACGGACTTCTTCTCCATCGTTCAGCAGAAGTCGGATCGCCTGATAAGCCGAAGGCACATAGAATTGCTGCTCGTACTCCGTCACCATGCGGTTGCTGCTGAATTGGTTCAGCACCAATTTCATGGACCGTTTCATCATGCCGATCCACCGGCTGGGCAGCCCGTTTTCCCCACGTTCGTAAAAACAGGGGATGATCTCGTTTTCCAGAATGTTGTATAGAGACTGGCTGTCGACCTTGTCCTGATACCCGGGATCGGGATATTCGAACCCGTCTCCGATCATCCATCCGAGATCGGGGCTGTAGCCCTCCACCCACCACCCATCCAGGATACTGGCATTGAGCACTCCGTTCAGTGCAGCCTTCATTCCGGAAGTCCCGCAGGCTTCAAAGGGACGTCTCGGGGTGTTCAGCCACACGTCCGCACCCTGCACCAGGTATCGGGCGATCTGAATGTCGTAGTCTTCCAGAAACACGATGCGGTGCCGCAGATGGGGCTGCCTTGCAAAAGCGACCAGACGCTTGATGAGATCCTTGCCTTCGCGGTCCTTGGGATGGGCCTTGCCTGCAAAAATGAATTGCACCGGCCGATCCTTGCTCGTGATCATGGCCTCGAGCCGCTCCATGTCCTCCAGGATCAGATAGGCGCGTTTGTAGGAGGCAAAGCGCCTGGCAAAGGCAACGGTCAGAATTCCCTGATCCAGGACGGATTCCGCATTCTGTAAAAAGGTGATCGAAGACTGCCGCCTTCGATGCTGCTCGAGCAGCTTGTAGCGACACATCCGGATGAGCCGGGCCCGATTGATTTCATGAAGCCGCCAGAGTTCTTCCTCGAAAAACTCGTCGAACCGCCGGGCAGCCTGGGGATCCCGAAAATTCATTTCCCAGTCGGGTCCGATATACCTCTCGAAGAGGAGGGAAAATTCCGGGGCGATCCAGGTCGGCACATGAACGCCGTTGGTGACGTGCTTGATGGGGACTTCCGCCTCGGGCAGATCCGGCCACAGATGCGCCCACATGTTCCGGGCGACTCCGCCATGCAAACGGCTGACCCCGTTGCAGTACATGGCCATTCGTTGACCGAGAATGAACATGGAGAACGGCTTTTCCAGCCCATGGTTCGGAGGCTGACCCCAGGAGAGCATCTCGGAAACCGGCAGACCAATCCGATCTTCCAAGGGCTTCAAATAGCCCTCGACTGCGGAAGACGGAAATTCGTCGTGACCGGCGGCCACCGGCGTGTGGGTGGTGAATACGGAAGAGCGAACGGCAACTTCCATAGCTGTTTCGGCATCGATTCCGAAGCGATCCATCAGCAGACAAATGCGTTCGATTCCGGCAAATGCCGAATGGCCCTCGTTGATGTGGCATACGGTCGGATAGTACCCGAGCTTTCGCAAGGCCCGCATCCCGCCGATTCCCAGAAGGATTTCCTGGGTCAGCCGGGTATGCATCTCTCCGGCATAGAGATTGGCCGTAATCCTTCGGAATTCCGGCGGATTGACGTTGATGTTCGTATCGAGCAGATAGAGCGGAATCCTGCCGATCTGAAGCTGCCAGATGCCGGCATGAATCCGTCCGCTGGGCCCGTCGACGGATACGACCACCTCGTTTCCGGTGGGATCGAGAACCCGGGACATCGGCAGGGAAAAAACATCGCTTTCGGGATATCCCTCCTGTTGATAGCCTTCATGATCGAGATATTGATGGAAATAGCCATATTGGTAGAACAGCCCGACTCCGACCAGCGGCAAGTGGAGATCGGATGCCGATTTGAGATGGTCTCCCGCCAGAATGCCCAAGCCGCCGGCAAACAGAGGCAGGCTCTCGTGGATGCCGAATTCCATCGAAAAATAGGCGATCACCCCGTCTTTTCCGAAAGGCTCTCCGATTTCCGGCAGATCGGCTTCCACCTGCTCGGCGAACATGGCCTCCACACGCTTCATGTGGGTCAGAAAGCTCGTATCTCCGCACAATTCCAGAAAGCGGGCGGCCGGAATCCGACAGAGCATGGCCACCGGGTTGCCGTTGGTCTCCCGCCACAAGACCGGATCGATCCGCCGAAACAGATCGACGGCATCCCGCTGCCAGCTCCACCAGAGGTTTCGGGAGAGTTTCTCCAGAAAACGCACCGGCTCGGGCAGCGATGGATAGACATTGACGACTTGGGTAAACTTCATAAGAATATTCCTTGATAAAAGATCATCCGGCTATGGAGGACGGCTTCGCAAAAAGTCGCTCTACCCCCGATTCAGGATACCACAGACAACCGAATCATGTCGAGGATGGGTTTTGGCCTGCCAGCCAGCAGGCCGCCAGATGTCCTTCGGAAACGGCCTCGAGTGGCGGCTCTTCCAACTGACAGCGTTCCAGGGCATAGAGGCATCGGGTATGAAACCGACATCCGGACGGTGGATCGATGGGACTCGGAACATCCCCTTTCAGAAGGATGCGTTTTCGGTGCCGGGCCGCATCCGGATCGGGGAGAGGAGAGGCCGACAGCAGGGCCTGGGTGTAGGGATGGTGAGGGGAGCGATACAGCGTTCGCTTATCCGCGATTTCGACGATCTTGCCCAGATACATGACGGCCACCCGATCGCTGATGTATTCGACCACCCCCAAATCGTGCGAAATGAAGAGGTAGGTGAGGCCCATCATCTGCTGGAGGTCCTTCAGCAGATTGATGACCTGGGCCTGGATCGAGACATCGAGGGCGGATACCGCCTCGTCACAGACAACGAGTTTCGGATGAAGGGCCAAGGCACGGGCGACACCGATGCGCTGCCGCTGACCACCCGAAAACTGGTGGGGATAGCGGCGCAGATGTTCCCGCCGCAACCCGACAAGCTCCAGAAGTTCCAGCACCCGATCCTCACGCTCCTTCCGGGAACGCACACCGTGCACGAGAAGCGGCTCGCCGACGATCTGAGCCACGGTTTTCCTCGGGTTCAGCGACGAAAACGGATCCTGAAAAACGATCTGCATCCGCTTTCGTATCTGACGCATGCGTTCCGGAGGCAGTTCGAGAAGATTCTCGCCTTCGAACCAGACGTCTCCAGATGTCGGCTCTTCGATCCGCAGAATGGCTCGCCCGAGGGTCGATTTGCCGCACCCGGACTCCCCGACCAACCCGAGGGTTTCCCCTTCGGCCATCTGAAAAGAAACATCGTCCAGGGCACGGACGGCGGCAACCGGTTTGAGGAAGACACCTCCCAGAATGGGATAGTGTTTGACGATATGTTCCACCCGAAGCAGGATGCGGTTGCCGGATTCAGACATATTTCAGACACCTCACCCGATGGTTGGACGCAACCGAAACCATCTCCGGATCGACGGTCGAACACTCGGAAAAGGCTTCCGGACACCGATCATGAAACCGGCAGCCGGGAGGAAGACGCAGCAGAGACGGCACGGTTCCGGAGATGGCATGGAGGCGGTCACCGCCCATCTGTTTACCGAGAACGGGAATCGACCGGAGCAGCCCCTGCGTATAGGGATGGGCCGGGCTGGAAAACACGGTGTGGACATCGGCATATTCCACGATCTTTCCGGCATACATGACGGCCACATGTTGGGCCATCTCCGCGATGACCCCGAGATCGTGGGTGATGAAGAGAATGGATGTACCGATATCGGCCTTGAGTTGGTTCATCAGATCGAGGATCTGGGCTTGGATCGTAACATCGAGCGCAGTCGTCGGTTCATCGGCGATCATGAGGATCGGCGAACAGGCCAGGGCCATGGCGATCATGACCCGTTGGCGCATGCCGCCGCTCATCTGATGGGGATAATCCCCGAACCGCTTCTCCGGTGCCGGGATGCCCACCTTGCGAAACATCTCAATCACCCGGTTCCGGATCTCGGCCGCAGAAAGCCGATGGTGAACCCGCAGCACCTCACCGACCTGCTCGCCGACAGTGAACACCGGATTGAGAGAGGTCATGGGCTCCTGAAAGATCATGGAGATGCGGTTTCCCCGGATGCCGCGCATGCGCTCTTCCGGCAGTCTCAGGAGATTCACGCCGTCGAGATCGATCCGGCCCGCAGCGATTCGGCCCGGCGGCTCGGGAACGAGTCGGATGATGGAATGGGCGGTGACACTCTTTCCACAACCGGATTCGCCGACAAGGCCGAGGGTTTCACCCTTTTCGATCGAGAAGCTGACGTCATCGACGGCCCGAACGATGGTTCCCCGAACCTGAAATTCGGTAACCAGCCCTTCGACCCGCAAAAGGGGCTCGGCAGCGGCAACACTTGGGGGGATGTCGGCAGCCATGTTCAATCCCTCAGTCTCGGATCGAGGGCATCGCGAAGCCCGTCCCCGAAAAGATTGAAACCGAGAACGGCGATCAAAATGGCGATCCCCGGCATGGTCATGACCCACCAGGCCCGCAGAATCATCGAGCGACCTTGTGCGATCATCGCTCCCCATTCCGGGGTGGGCGGTTGCGCGCCCAGCCCCAGAAAGCTGAGCGCGGCCGCATCGAGGATGGCCGAGGCAAAACCGAGGGTAGTCTGAACGATGAGCGGCCCCATGCAATTCGGCAGGATAGAGGTGAAGATGATGCGGAGGCTTCCGGCGCCGATGGCCCGGGAAGCCGTCACATAGTCCTTTTCGCATTCCTCGAGCACCGAACCCCGAACGATTCGGGCATAGCGGGGAACGTAAATGATCCCGATCGCGATCATGGCGTTTCGAAGACTCGGCCCCAGGTAGGCCACCATGACGATGGCCAGCAAGATGTGTGGAAAGGACAGCAAAATGTCCATCGAGCGCATGATGAGGTTGTCGACCCTGCCCTTGTAGTAGCCCGAAACGGCTCCCAGAATCACCCCGACACAGAAGGCGATGCCCACACTGACGGTGGCCACCAGAAGCGACACCCGGGCCCCGAACAGGATTCGGGATAGAATGTCCCGACCCAGGTCATCCGTCCCCAGCACGTGCGTCGAACTGCCGCCTGCGCTCCACATCGGCGGCTTCAACTGGTCATAGAGGGAGGCATCCACCGGGTCATGGGGACTGATCCAGGGTGCGGCAATACCGACCAAAACGAAAACGACCACAACGATGAGGCCAGCGACCGCCGTCTTGTTGCGCCAGAGCTGATCGATCTGATCCCAGAAGGGATGACGGCTTTCCAGGGTTGCTGCAGACTCGTCCATCGGTTTCGCCTACCGGACGCTGATGCGGGGGTTGATGACGGCGTACAACACATCCACCGTCAGGTTGATGAGAACGAACAGACCTGCAATAAACAGCGTTCCTCCCTGAATGACCATGTAATCCCGTTTCATGACGGCATCGAACATCCATTTGCCCACACCCGGCCAGGCGAAAATGGTTTCGGTCAAAATGGCTCCTCCCATCAGAATGCCGAATTGAAGCCCGATGGTGGTGACCACCGGAATAAGGGCGTTTCGGAAGGCGTGCTTGAAGATGACGGTGGACTGGGGGAGGCCCTTGGCCCGGGCGGTCTTGATGTAGTCCTGCCGAAGGACCTCGAGCATGCTCGAACGGGTCATCCGGGCCACGATGGCCATCGGAATGGTGCTCAGCGTTACGGCAGGAAGAAAAAGATGCCATAGCACATCCTTCAGGGCCGTCCAGTTCCCGGTCAGAATGCTGTCCACCACATAGAAATGGGTGATCGGATCGAGATCGACCCCGATGGTAAGCCTTCCCGACATGGGAAACCAGCCGAGAAGCAGTGAGAAGACAAGCATCAAGACAAGCCCCAGCCAGAAGATGGGCATACTGACACCGACCAACGCCCCGATCATGCTGAGGTAATCGAAGACGGAATATTGCCTGGTGGCCGAAACGATGCCGAAGAGAATGCCGAAGAAACAACTGATGAGCATGGCGGCGACGGAAAGTTCGATCGTCGCGGGAAAGCGCTGGCTGATTTCCGTCCAGACCTTTTCCCGGGTCCAGATGGCTTCCCCGAGATCGAGGGTGGCAAGCCGCTTCAGGAACAAGCCGTATTGCACATAGAGGGGTTTGTTCAGGCCAAGGTGCTCCCGGATCTCGTGAAGGGCCTGCTCGGTGGCCCGTTCACCGAGAAGAAGCTCCGCCGGATCCCCTGGGGTGATGTGCAGCATCAAAAAGACGATGATGGATACCCCCAGCAGGGTGGGAATCAGCATCAGCAATCGTCTCAGAATGAATGGGAGCATGGTGAACCGGATCGTTGACGGTATCGCAAAAGGCCGGATGTCTCTGAATGACCCGCAGGAAGGCGGATGGATGTTGGTGGGCGGCGAAAGAACTCAGTCGTCCGCTCTCGTCGCCTCCCTTAACGAACAGGCTATGTCAAAGGCCGAAGAGAATGTCAACCAAAAGATCGAATGAACGGGATTCATGAGACGATGGTCTCGCAACAAGTTCAAAAGTCCCGTCCGAGTCGCATGGGGGGAGACACGCCTTTTTCGTTGCATCGGATAAACTCAGCCGCCTGAGCTCGTAAGAGCCAGCATCCGACCCGCCTGATAAGCCTGTTCCAGATATTCGGGATACTTCTGAATGTCTCCTTCGAAATCGATCCCCCGGAAACACAACGCCTGGGCAAGCTCGGTATCGAGTGTATCGAAAAAATACTTCACCGTCAGCAGAACGCCGTCGAAAAGCTTTTTCCCCTGGGTGGCGCCGACGGAAATGAATACTCCCTTCCGGGATATTCGTTTCGGTTGAAACGGCACATTCTCGATCCAGTATTTCTTCACCCAGAGGGATTGACACCGATCCATCAGGATTTTCGTATGCGCACTGACCGTATAGAAGAAAATGGGTGATGCCAAAAGGATCCCCTGGGAAGCAAGCAGGACATCGACAACGGAATGAAAATCGTCGTCGATGACGCATCGGCCCGTTTTCTTGCATCCGTAGATTTCCAGACAGGGGGAGATGCGAAGATCCCGAAGAACGATCGGGGTCACCGACGCTCCCGCATCCCTTGCGCCTTGAATGGCCTGATTCAGCAGGATTGCCGTATTCCCCTGCCGTCGAGGACTGCCGAAAACGGCGGCAATGTGAACTGTCATAAACGGTTTCCGATCACCGGTTTGATGTTCTCTCGACACCGAGAGATGCGGGATAAGGGACAGTTGACGATTTCAGAGATCTCTTGATCCGACTTGCCCTGCCGAAGCAACTGGTAGATCTGCAGGTCTTGCTGGGATACGCCCCCAAAGCGCGGGTTGCGACGGCTGATGAAGGGTGCCGTCACTTCCTTCAGGTTGGTTTCGATGATATCGACATAGACGGCCAGGGTCGGATGGAGATCGGAAGCCTTCAGCTTTTCGACATAGGGGAGGATGAATTCCCGAACGTTTGCAACCACATCCGTTTCCACGTCGATCAAATCCTGTTTGCGCTTTTCCGCAAGCCGCCGCAATGCACGGTTGGATTCCTCCAAATTTTCGGCTGCTTTCTTCAGACGGGTTTCCTTTTCCGCCAGCTTCCGGTTCAACCGCTCCTTTTCTTCGATTTCCAAACGAAGGGCAGTATTGGCTCGCTGAAGTTCCGCCGTACGCTCCTGAACCAGGTGTTCCAGATGTTGGTTGATGTGGGCCAGTTCTTGTTCGAGCCGGTGCTTGTGGAGGGCGATTTCGATGATGGGTTTGAAGTAATCGGGATGGAAGGGTTTGGGAAGATAGCCGTACGGATTGAGCGATTTGGCTCTTTCCGTCAGCTCATCCGAGGAATAGCCCGTGATAAAGATAACCGGAACGGGACGCACTTCTTGAATGCGCGCCGCTGCTTCGATGCCGTCTACGCCTCCGGGAAGCTTGATATCCATCAGGATGAGATCGGGCCTCCCTTCAACAGCTTTGGTGATGGCCTCGGCACCCGTCGTAGCGATACCGACAACCTCATACCCCATGGATGTCAGCATTTCTTCCAGCTGGGTGACGATAATCGCCTCGTCATCGACAATCATCAGTCGCGTCATGGAAGCCATACCTCTACTCAAGAGCCTGAACCGTATCCCCCTCCATTCGGCTCGGACGAGACTTCTGGACGGTTTGCGAGTCGATCCGATGGGCGGCTTGCATCAGGATGGATGGTTCGACGGAGAGAAGCAATGGACCAAAATTTTAACGGCGAGCTTGGCAGCCGTAAACTCCGATACTTGTGTATGGGGGATCTTGCTCAACTCGTTGATATCGGCAGCAACGACTGTTCGTTCTTGTCCAAGTCTCCGAAGAAGCGCGACGATCTGACGATAGGAAAGCCCGCCCGGTTCCGGGGTGCCCACACCCGGCATCACGGCCGGATCGAGCCCGTCCAGATCGATCGTCACATAGACGTGTTCGGGAAGCCGATCGATCGCTTCCGCCATCCAGGAATCATCGAAGGGATCGATACCCGCTGCATAGATGGGCCGAAGCCCTCTTTCCAGAACAAAACGATGCTCTTCCGGGGAAAAGGACCGGATGCCGACCTGCACGGCCGGCAACCCCATATCTTCGACGACGCGCCGCATCACACACGCGTGGTTGAACGGACTGCCGTTCCAGCGATTCCGAAGATCCAGATGGGCATCGATTTGAAGAACGCCCATATCCGGGTAGATTTCGGAGGCTGCGCGGATCGGTCCGATGGAAACGGCATGATCCCCACCGAGGCTCAGCAGTCGTTTCCCCTGTTGCAGCCATTGCAGCGCGTTGCCGTACATCTCTTCGACGCCGCGCTCCGGGTTTTCGGCGTCGGGCCACAGCGGTTCGACGGTGAAGATGCCGATATCCCGCCAGTCCCGAAACGTTTCTTCGTCCAGGACTTCGAGCTGCGCCGACGCTTCGAGCAAATGAAGGGGCCCCTCCCGCGTCCCCGTACCATAGGATACGGCATGCTCGTAGCAAAGGGGGAGAATGACCACCGATGCCTCCTCGATGCGGTCAAGGCAGGCTCCGGATTCTCCAAAGAGCGGGCGGTTTTCGGCTTTTTCTGAGTCCATCCGAATTATTTCACGAAAATAGCGGCCGCAAGAACCGTTGTCCACAGGTTGCCTTCGGCCCCCAAGGCACCTTGACTGATATGGGTAGACTTGACGATCTTTCCGGACATTCGATACACTTCCCGGCGCTCGTCATAATCCTTGTCTGCATCGAACTCGATGCCGAGAGTGTTGGCCAGCATGGTGGCGGCCAAGTCTTCGGCATATTCGCCGGCTTCAATTTCGGTCTGCCCGAAACCGTGATGTTCAGACAAATATCCGTACCGTCCTTTTTCCGCAGGCAGAGCCAGTCCGATACTGGCTACGATTCGTCTGCCCGGTTCGCAGATTTGCTCCCGAGCCATGACGCAGTGGGTGATTTCCCCCGGCTCCAGCCGATCGACGCCCCGATCGATGTCGATGATGTTGCAGTGCGGGGGAAAGATGGAGGAAACGGTCACCAAGTTCAGGTGGGCGATGCGGGCTTCCCGCAACGCGTTCTCGAAGGAAGAAAGCTTTTCCTTCGCGATTCCTACCCCCCTGGTAAAGAACATATACCGTGGTACATACATGGATCGACCCTCCCAAGAGAAGAAAATGCAGCCCCACCGGCTGTTGGCATGACGGCGCCCCGATCGGAAGCCGAAAAAACCAGGGAAAAGTAATGGAAAACGACCTGCATGTCAAAAAAAATATGAGCCGGCGGCACCCGACCGAAACGGCCGGAACCCCTCAGAACACCTCGGTTCGACGAATCCCGTTGGATCTTCGCCATCACTGTATTCAAACGGCTTTGAAACGGCTGTTCGAACACCAGATGCATCGGTACTTCACAACCCCGGATAGTCGAAAGGACTTGGAACCGCTTCTCGATGTTCTGGGGGATATCCTCGCCTCCTGGGATTTCGCCGTATTGCGCTCCATGGGCCTGGGGTTGGAAGGCGGCCAGATCGTGGACGTCCATCTGGTGCTACCGAAAGATGGAGCGCCATTTCTTGAGGTTTCGGGAACACGAATCGATCCGTGTTCCCAAACCGTTACCGCTTCTTTTCCTCTTCCGGAATCGTGAAACGCCAGGCACAATACCATTGCTCCGGATGGGCATCGGGGGGGCAGCCCACGCATTCGGTGCGAATCCGCGAATCGATGGCCCTCGCAAACGACGTATATTCGACAAGCCCTCCGGACTTGCAGGGATAATCGTCCAACCCCTTTCGTTTGCGCGCAGACTGCACCCTGCAATCGTTCATCTGAAACACCAGGGAATGCGCGCTTTCCCGAACGAAGGACTGAACGTTGATTCGGGCATATACCCGAAGCCCCAACGCCTGCTGGAGACCATCGAGACCCGGATGTTCCGGAAGGTGCAGCAGGCGTTTGACGGCCCATGCCTCCACCGGTGAAAACCGCCCCCAGCAACTGTCGTTGCAGCGTTTGGCATCGTTCATGCCGTGCCGGAATTCAATGGCCTGAAACCACACCCCATCGTTGGCCAGCCAGTTGGCTGCCACCGCATCCAAAAGGCCCAGAAGACGTTCCCGAGGCAGTTCGAGAAGCGCCTGCGGAATCCCCGTCTGCTGCTGCACCGGAAAACCGAGCGTTTTGGAGAGTCGGTTCATCTGAATGGAGAGGCTCCTCTCATAGGCCGTCTCCAATGCTTCCAAAGCCCGCTCCTGTCCCATCTGATGCCAGACCTCATTCAACCACAGGGCATAGTGTACGACGATCCGATGGAAGAAATCCACAACCAGTCCGGCCAATTCCGTGTTGTCCATCTGTTCGATGGGGGATGAAGAATTCATGCGTTTCCTCTGCTTCCTCTCCGTTTATCGTGAAAAGGCACGATTCGTAGTGCGAAAGTGCGTAGTTCGTAGTGCTACGTGCGATCACCCGTAGGGGCGACCCGCCGGGTCGTCCCTACGAGGTCCAGCATAGGTCTACGGTCTGAGTTCGTGCATCGGCTCGAAAGGACGACCGAAATTTCATCTTCGATGGGCTCGCAAAAAGTCGCCTCTGACTGATTTTCTTTCAATGCCGGGCTTCCAGCAGGAGGGCGGGTGGTGTTTTGCGAAGCAGCGGAAACGTGTTTGAAGCAGCCGGAGATCGTTGGATCGGGCGGACACGCTTCATCCGTTTTGGATGGAAAATCGGGATGTTGCCTTTCAAAAAGCCATCGTTTCCATCTTGGCCATCCGCCCGATCCTACGAGATCGGGCTGCTGAGTTTTTCCGCTGCGCAAGCAAAATGCACCCGCTCTCCTGCGGGTCAACCAAGAGCATCGGACTTTTGGCGAGTCCATCATCTTTGGGGGATGTAGGCCCCCTTCGCCATGCACATGGATGGAGTTCCTCTGAGCTGCTCAGGCTCACGCCCCCACCTGAAAACACCGCTCCGGAAGCGATTCGATCGGCCCCCAATCGGCAGGGAGCTTCTGATCGGGTTTTTCCCCGAATTTCTCCTTCAGTTTCTTCAGTCCTGGCCTTGCAAACTGCGGATGCCCCTCTTTCTTGGTCCGGCCGTTCACCACGGCCTCCGAGCGCAGCCTTCTGCCGATGGTCTTTTCCATCATCTTGCCGAGCCACAGCACCCGATCCACGTCATAGCCATGCTCGATGCCCATTTCATCGATCTGAACAAGGGTATCTTCCAGACAGACCAGCCCCACATACCGCGGATCTTCGTAATAGTAATCCCCTGTTCCCCGGGTCGGACAGTCATCGAGGAAGTTGGCCGGCTGACCGCCCAACCCGCCGAGCGTGCACTCGAAATGGGTGATCCCGGCCTGCAGGGCCGCTAAGATCGACGCGGATGCCATCCGTTTGGTTTCGTGAAAATGGGCGATATGCAGATTGGGGTTGGGCAGGGCATCCAGGACCATCGAATAGTATCGATAGACTTCCGGTGCGGATGCACTCCCGTCGTGATCGGCATGCTCGATGTCGTGGGCGCCGATGGAAAGCCAACGCTTGGCAAATTCCACGGCATCCTTCATATCCGTCGCTCCTCCGATTGGGCTTCCCCAGATGGTGCTCACCGTACCACACATCTTCATACCGGCATCGTTGCATTTCTTGATGCAACGCTCGGCCTCCTTCCAGTAATCGGGAAGGGTCGTTCCGGAATTGGCGAAATGGTGCTGTTCTTCGGTCGAAACCATCATGAGCAACCGGTCCGGACCGATCCCCTTCTGTTTCAGGGCGATGGCCCGATCGACGGCGCTTTCCCGAATCGTGACCGCCGTAAAGCAGATATCTTCGTAGCGAATGCCCTTCTTGGCGCAACGGTTTTTGAAGGCATCACTCCGAACATGGGCCAACAGCTGTTCCGCGTCCCGGAACTGCGGCATCAGGTAGGGATTGCCCAGATTCGTAATTTCGATGTTGCGGCAACCGGCCATGATCATCTCTTCGATGTAAAAGATCTTGGCCGCCGTCGAGATGAATTTTTCTTCGTGTTGAAAACCGTCTCGAACGGTAATGTCTCCGATCGTCACTTTCCGGGGCATGCGGGGAAAAATCTTCCAGTAATCGTACTCGGTCATGGCGGTCAGATTCCTTTCTTTGAGTGAATGAAGGGGGGGGTAGGACCGTCTCATTCCCCCCGGTAAACGGGTTTTCGCTTTTCCTGGAAGGCGGCAAGCCCTTCCAGGCGGTCCTTTGTGGGAATACACACCCAGTAAGCGTTCGATTCGATGGCAAGGCCCGTATTCAAATCGGTTTCCATGCCGTAATTGATGGCATATTTGGCCTGCTCGACGGCGATGGGTCCGGTTTCGCAGATCATGGCGGCCATTTTCCGGGCCTCGTCCAGCAAGGCTTCGGGTTTGACGACCTGATTCGCCAAGCCGATGGCAAGGGCTTCGGCAGCACCGATTCGTCTTCCGGTAAAGATGAGCTCCTTGGCCTTGCCTTTTCCCACCAGTCGGGGAAGCCGCTGGGTGCCCCCGGCGCCGGGGATGATGGCCAAGCGGGTTTCGGTGAGGCCCATGGTGGCCGTTTCGGAGACGATCCGGATGTCGGATGCAAGCGCAAGCTCCGTTCCACCACCCAGCGCAATTCCGTTTACGGCCGCAATGACCGGCTTGTTCAGGTTTTCGATTTCCGAAAACAGCGTCCGGATCGTCAGAATGTACTCCTTGACCTGAAGAGGGCTTAAGGTTCTGCGCTCCTTCAGATCGGCCCCGGAACAAAAAGCCTTGTCTCCGGCGCCGGTGATGATGACCACCCGAATTTCGGGTTGAAACCGGATGGCGTCGATTTCCCTTCGCAGGGCATGCAGCAGATCGAAATTCAGGGAGTTCATCACTTCAGGCCGGTTCAGCGTCAACAAACACACCCCATCCGAAAACGATTTGAGCAGGATTTCTTCGGTCATGGTTTCTAATCCTCTGCTGGGTTGTTGGTTCTTATGGCATCCGATTTCGGATATCAGCAGCCGATATATCGGGAAATCACGATCCGCTGCACTTCGGATGTCCCTTCTCCGATCTCGAGCAGTTTGTGATCCCGATAGAAGCGCTCCACCCCGTAATCTTTCATCAGGCCGTATCCGCCGTGAATCTGGACGGCATGGTCCACCACCCTTCCCATCATCTCGGAGCAAAAGAGCTTGGCCATCGCAGCCTCTTTCTCGAAGGGCCTTTTGTGGTTACGCAGCCAACAGGCCTTATAGAGAAGATTCCTGCCGCATTCGATATCGACCGCACAGTCGGCAAGTTTGAAGGCGACCGCCTGAAACTTGCTGATGGGCTGACCGAACTGCACCCGCTCCTTGGCATATTTCAGGGCGGCATCGTAGGCTCCCTGAGCACCGCCGAGCCCCATCGCGGCAATGGACAGCCTCCCTCCGTCCAGGGTCTTCAGCATCTGATGAAAGCCATCTCCCCGTTTTCCGAGGATGTTTTCCGGAGGCACCCGGACATCGTCGAAATAGAGCTCAGCCGTATTCGATGCCCGCCACATCATCTTGCGGTGCATTTCGACGGCCCGAAACCCCGGCGTTCCCTTTTCCACCAAGAAACACGTATATTCCGGCCTGCCGTTAGGGCGGGTGCCGGTCACGGCCTGCACCGTCACCCCCATGGTCAATTCGTTGGCTGCATTGGTGATGAAAATTTTCGAGCCGTTGATGACCCAATCCTTTCCATCGAACACAGCCGTCGTGCGGCTTCCGCCCGCATCCGATCCGGCCGTGGGCTCGGTCAGGCCGAACCCCCACAGGCCCTTGCCGCTGCAAAGAGTGGGTAGGTACTTTTGTTTCTGTTCCTCCGTTCCGAAGTAATAGATGGGACCAATGCCGAGGGAATTTCCGGCTGCAATCGTCGCCGCCTGGGAACCGTCCACACGGGCGACTTCCTCGACGGCAATGATGTAGGACAGATAGTCCATCCCCTGACCACCGTACGTTTCGGGAACGAACATGCCGAAAAGCCCGATTTCCCCCATTTTCATGGTCAATTCGGCCGAAAACGTTTCGGTTTCGTCCAGCTCCCCGGCAACGGGAGCGATGACCTTCTGGGCGAATTTCCGGACTTCCTTGCGGACCATTTCCTGTTCGGGCGTAAGGTCAAAATCCAACGCAACCTCCTTTGAACGATATTCAGGGTTGAACTTCGGGAAAGCATCAACGATCGAAAGGCGGGATGAACCGGAACAGCTACAGCATAGCTTACTGCCTACGAGTAAACGGAATCGCATTCAATTTCAAGAGGGAAATGCAGGGTCAGGGAAAAAGGAAGGGGGAAAAGGGGCGGGTTAAACAAGATGAACTCGCAAAAAGTCCACAAGTCTCATCCGGGTTGCATGGGAGGAGACACGCCTTTTTCGTTGCATCGGATAAACTCAGCCGCCCGAG
>CAZJXF010000081.1:0-16175 GCA_964549995.1 uncultured Desulfatirhabdium sp.
TGCATTTTGCTTGCGCAGCGGAAAAACTCAGCAGCCCGATCCAACGATCTCCGGCGGCTTTAAACAAGTTTCCGCTGCAGCATCAAAAGGCATGCCCGCCCCCATGCTCAAGCCCGGAATTACCCGAAAATCGGGGGTAGATCGACTTTTTGCGAGATCATCAATTAGGCTTTCAATGCCATTGATTATAAACCGTTGGACTCGGCATCCTGTCTCATCGTATATTAGGGCATAGGTGCTTTCCGGTAAGAGAACGTACACTGGTGACAGCGCCCATTGATGGACGGGACGGTGAAGCAGTGCATTTTTCAATCAGTCTGTGGAAATAGCATCATGATCTGGAAGATTGGGAAACGGGACGCATCCAATTCCGATTCCGAAGAAAATGGAAACGCCTTCATACCTTCGCGCAAACGCATCGGGCTGGTGCTGGGAAGCGGTTCTTCGAGGGGATGGGCGCATATCGGTGTTATTGAAGCCCTGGAGGAAGAAGGTCTTCCGATCGATTACATCGTCGGCTGCAGCATCGGCGCCTATGTGGGAGCCATTTATGCGGCCGGTGGATTGAAGAGCCTGAAAGATTTCGTTCTGAAAATGGACGGGAAGAAGGTTTTCTCCTATTTCGACGTCGTTTTCCCGCGATCGGGTCTGCTCAATGCGACCAAAAAATTGAAAGAACTCTTCTTCATGCACACCGAAGCCCGCGAGTTTTCCGAACTGCGGATTCCGGTGTTCATGGTGGCGACAGACCTGCAAACCGGTGAAAAAGTGGTGCTCAAATCGGGGAATCTGTTGGATGCCCTTCGGGCTACCATGTCTGTTCCCGGGCTTTTTGCGCCGGCAAGGATCAAGGATCGGTGGCTGGTCGACGGCGGGCTGGTCGATCCGGTGCCGGTCGGTGTCGCACGCTCCGAAGAGGCCGATATGGTCATTGCCGTCGATTTAAGCGGTACGATCGTCAGCCGGACAAGGGCGGTGCCCAAACCAGCCGATCCGGAAGCGATCGATGAACCGGAAGGACAACCGGAATCGGAGCGGTCCTATGCCGGGCAGTTGTTGAGCAAGCTGGGCGACTACTACCAGATGGCCGAGGCCGGGTTCCGAGCCAAAATCGGAGATCTCTTCCAGCAGGAATCCCCAGCTCCGGACATCATCGAAACGGTGACCACCTCGATCGCCATTATGCAGCGCCGGATCAACCGCATCAACCTTGCCGTCGATCCTCCCGATATTCTCATCGAGCCGCGTCTTGGAGAACTCCGAATGATGGATTTCGATCAGGTTGCTCATACCATCGAGGAGGGCTACATCGCGGCCCGGGAAAAAATGGCCGATATCCGCAATCTATATGAATCGGGGCCTGTGATGAGGTGATGGATTCGCAACACCATCATCCCGTGGCATCCCGAGACATTCCCCGCTCTCCGATGTTGCCGTATCGATGATAGTTGTTGCAGACGCTCTGCTCCTGAACGTAATGCAACAGCTCGATCCTTCCTTCCATGCTAACCGGTGCCCTCGAGATGAAAAACCCGAGAGCTGCCGCCTTCCGGTAAACCATTTCCGGAACCCGATCTTCCCGTGCATACCGGAGTCGGTGTATTTCCGAGAGTCGCTGGACCAGTGTTTCGTCGGTGTGGCGTTGAATCGGAACATCTCCAAGAAAATGCTTTCCCTCCGGAGTGGACAGGAATGTCTCCAGCCCGCCGTCGAGACCAAACGGCAGACTCAGCACCACGGAGCATCCGGCAATCCGTGCTGCGGCAATTCGGATGAGGGTTTCGCAGAGGGAATCCTCCGGATGAACCCGAACCCAAACGCTTCCGGCTGGTCGGTAGCGAACGATATTGTCCTGGCCCCGCAGGTGAAAATAGTCCTTTTCGACTCCGAATTCGGTTTCGAATTGTGCAAGACAGCTTTCGATCGCCCGGATGGTTTTCTCGATGTCTTCGGGCTGATCCCATTTGTGCCACAAGAGTTTGTTCCGCCAACGCTGCACCAGAGTGATCCAACGGTTTTCCGCTTGAACCGGCTCCACGGGCGGCAGATCGCTATCCGAAAAGCGCATGAACTGGGCCACGTAATTGGGTCCTCCCGCCTTGATGCCGGCACCCAGAGCCGATTTCTTCATCCCACCGAAGGGCTGGCGCAGCACAACGGCCCCCGTCGTTCCCCGGTTGATATACAGGTTACCGGCTTCGATGCGCTTCTTCCAGTGTTCCTGTTCGCGTACATCGAGGCTTTCCAGACCGGAGGTGAGGCCATAGCCGGTCTGGTTCACGAGATCGATGGCATGGTCGAGATTCTTGGCCTCCATGACGCCCAAGACCGGGCCGAAGAGCTCGGTCATGTGCGTAAAGGATCCAGGTCTTACGCCCCATTTGATTCCAGGGGACCACAGATAGGGGTTTTCCTCCAGATTGCGAGGCTCGAGAAGCCAGCTTTCACCAGGCTCCAACTGGGTGAGCCCACGCAGCAGCACCCCCTGGGGCGGAGCGACGAGGGGGCCCATCCGGTTTTCAAACCGCCAGGCTGAACCGACGCTCAGGCTGGCTGCAGCATCGAGAAGCCGCCTTCTGAAATCCGCATCCCGATAGACTTCCGTTTCCAAAATCAGCAACGACGTGGCAGAGCATTTCTGGCCGCAGTGTCCGAAGGCCGAATGGATGACGTTCTTGATGGCCTGATCCCGGTCCGCCATCGCCGTGACGATGGTGGCGTTTTTCCCGCCGGTTTCGGCCGCCAAAAGAACATCGGGTCGGTTTTCGAGGATCCGCATGCCGGTATCCGTTCCGCCGGTCAGGATGATGAAATCGATATCCGGATGGGTGACGAGATGGGATCCTGCCGCTGCTCCCGAGCAGGGCACAAATTGCAGCGCGCTCTTCGGTACCCCCGCCTGCCAGAAGCAGTTGCACAGAAGCCACGCCGGAAGAACGGCAGCGGATGCCGGTTTAAAAATGACGGTGTTGCCTGCGGCGAGCGCCGCCGTGATGCCGCCGCAGGGAATGGCGATGGGAAAATTCCAGGGGGAGATGACGAGGCCGACTCCACGGGGGGTGGCGGCCGTATGAGCCATCGAGACGAAGCGCTTGGCACTCCAGGGATAGAATTCCAGAAAGTCGATCGCTTCCGAAACTTCGATGTCCGCCTCCGAAAACACCTTTCCGGTGTTTGCTGCAGTCGCTCCGATGAGATCTCCCCGAGCCTTGCGCACCTCTACGGCAACCCGGCTCAGGACGGCGTGTCGCTCCTGCCAGCGCATTCGGCGCCAGCCATCGGGATCGGCTTTGGCTGTGGAAACGGCTTGCTCCAGGTCCCCTGGTTCCGCCAGGGCACAGGTGGCGACCACCACCGGCTGATTTCCTTTTCCTCCCGGCTGCGATGGATCGATGCACTGCATGTGATTTCGATCGGCATAAACGGCGCGGCCGGACACGACAATGGGAATGTCGATGGGCGTGTCCTCGGGGGTTTTCATCCATCGGGTGCGGATGGCTTCGGCCCATTGCCGATTGGGGGCAAGCGACCAGTCGGTGTCTGGCTCGTTGATAAAGGCACCGGTGGTATAGGTGCTGGTTTTATCCGTTGGGGTTTCGGTCAGCCGGTTCTGGGTGCGGTTGGGTCCCAACGGTAGACGGTTTCGATGGTTCACCGACTGGATGAACTGATCTTTCAAAAACTGCCAAGGGCCTGATCCCGGCTCGAGGTGGAAGCTGTGCCTCAGAAAATTCTCGGGCGCCGTGTTTTCGTCGAGTCTTCGGATGAGATAGGCGATGGCGTTGATGAACTGGTCTTTTTCAGCTACGGGGGCATAAATCAGGACTTCCGGGAACATTTCCTGAATCGTTCGTCGGATAGGCTCCGCCATACCTTCGAGCATTTCGAGCGATATGCCCGTGAGGACGCCGTTTTCCTTCGCTCGAACATAGGCGTAGGCCAGCTCGAAAAGGTTGTGGGAGGCAATCCCAAGAGAAACGGCACGGATGTGCTCCGGTCGGGTTCCCCAATCCACCATGCGTTTGTAATTGGCATCCACATCGAGCTTGTTGTCGAAGGGAGCAAGCGGCCAGTTGTTCAGGGCCGATTCCACCATCTCCATTTCCATGTTCGCTCCCTTGACGATCCGGATCTTGATGGGAGCTCCCCCCCGGTTCACCCGATCCATGGCCCAGCCGGTCAGCTCCTGCTGCAGGGCATACGATTCCGGAAGGTAGGCTTGCAGAACGATGCCTGCCGAAACGTCCTTCAGTTGCGGCTGATCGAGGGTTTGGACGAAAGCCGATCGGGTGATGTCAAGATCCCGGTATTCTTCCATGTCGAGGTTGACGAATTTGGGGATGCTCGATCCGTCTTGTCGGACAAACCGGTGCTGGTGTGCGGTTTGGAACAGCCGGGTGAGCCGTTCGCACAGGACAGCCACCGTATGATCGAAGGCGAGCGGGGAGATCTGAGAGTAAATGGTCGAAATCTTGACCGATATGTATTCGATTTCCGGTTTCTTCAGATCGTCGATATAGGTCTGAAGCCGGTGAAGCGCCTCCCCTTCTCCGAGAACGGCTTCCCCCAGATGGTTGATGTTCATTCGGACCTTTTCCTGGCGGCGCCGCTCCAGATGCGCCGCCAGCTGATCCCATTCCCCAGGTACGATCGCATACCGGCTG
The DNA here is from genome assembly GCA_964549995.1 of uncultured Desulfatirhabdium sp. Taxonomy (GTDB): domain Bacteria; phylum Desulfobacterota; class Desulfobacteria; order Desulfobacterales; family Desulfatirhabdiaceae; genus Desulfatirhabdium. The sequence continues at coordinate 4,665 of CAZJXF010000081.1, forward strand.
TCCTGCCGGATCCGTTCGATGACCTGGGGAACCGACAACCCCGGAATGTAGGATCCGACATATCGGAACAAATGCATCAGGGCTTTTTCGAAGGGGTTCAAAAAAGACGGCGTGCCGTAGGTCGCGATGAGAAACCGCAACTGATCGGCCACCCGAGCCGCGCGGCTGGGTCTGAAGCTTTGGTCCATCATTCGGGTAAGCAGTACCTTGTCCATCGGATGGGCCAGAAGCTTCGCCATGCGATGCTGAAGGGCCTTTTCCGATTCGGTCGTCAGGGCGTTGGCCCGTTTCTGCCACGATTCGGCCAACCTAACGGCCTCCTCGATAATGGTGCGATCGTCTTTCATGGTCACAGATCAACCTTTCTTGTGCAATCGATTGGGATAAACCGGATGCGTGGTGCAAAGTCCGACAGTACCATCGATCCGGTTGGATGCTGACTCCTGTCTTCTGACTCCTGTCTCCTGACTTCTGCCCTTCAGGTTTTCTTGGCTCGGCCGGTGATCAATCGTCGCAGGGTCGACATGGGTCCTTTCTCCGGGGCGGGGTTCGGGTCGAAGACATAGCCGATGGAGCGAAGACTCTTGAAATAGATGGGATGTTTCGGATCCGATTCGAAATATTTTCGAAAGCGTACGATGAAATTGTCCACGGTGCGAGTTGTCGTGTCTTTGCTGTAGCCCCAGACCACCTCGAGCAGATATTCTCTTCGAAGCGGTTTTCCCGGATTCTGTGCGAAGACTTTGAGCAGCCGGGTTTCGTGCATCGTCAACTGAATGGATCCGATTTCGCCTTGTGCCGTAGAAGCGGCAAAATCGATCCAATTGGATCCGAAGCGAAAAACGGGGTGCTCGGCATCGGTTGCGTCCGGTTGTCTTTTGCGTTCCGTTTCCCGGTACCAGTCCATTCGGGTTAGCAGCCGATGCACCCGAAGCAGAAACTCGTCGAGGTCGAAGGGTTTGGCCAAATAATCGTCCACCCCAAGGGCGAGTCCTCGAATGCGGTCTTCCGTACTGCCCCTTGCCGACAGAATCAACACCGGCAGTTTTTCATCTTCCAGCCGGATGTTCTGAAGAACGGACAAACCGTCCATTCCCGGAAGCATGATGTCGAGAACGATCAAGTCCGGCCGCCAACGTTTCCATGTCTGGAGAGCTGCCGTTCCGCTGGTCTCGACAGCCACATCGTACCCCTGCAGGTTCAGATTCAGTCTGAGTCCCTCCGAAATGTGGGGGTCGTCCTCGACGATCAGAATTCGATGGGTGGGATTATCCGGCATGGGAATCTCCTGTACAAGGCAGAACAAAAACGAATTCGGCGCCTTTACCTGGGCCTGGGCTTGTCGCATAGACTCTTCCCTTGTGCGCCCTGGCGATGCTTTTCACGAGATACAGTCCAAGACCGCTGCCTGTGGTATTGATTTGACCCGGCTTTTCGATCTTATAGAACTTTCGGAAAATCTTGTCGACCTCGGAGGGCGCGATGCCGATCCCGTTGTCTACGACTCGGATGGCGACTTCACTCGATTTGCGATCGATAGAAATGTCCACTCGAGGGGTTTCGGATTGGTTGTAGCGGAAGGCATTCGTGATCAAGTTCGACAGAACGACTTCGAACAGGGCTTCGTTGATTCGACATCGAACGGGTCCCTGATGGCCGGAATGGAACATGACCACCCCTTTCCGGGTCAAATCGGAATGTTCCTCGAGAAAGGCTTGAATGAATGCAACAAGGTCAACCTCCTCGAACTGTTCCTGAAAATGACCGCTTTCGAGTTTGGCGATCATCAGCATCCGGTTGATCGTTCCGGAAAGTCTTGAGACATCCTGAACCATATCGTCGATATATTTCCGCTGATTTTCCGTATATAGCCGGTATTTCAAGGCGGTATCCAAATAAAGCTTCAGGGATGTCACCGGGGTCTTGAGTTCGTGGGTGAAGGTGTGGATGAAATTTTGCTGAAGGGCATATAGCTTCGAGAGTTTTTGATGATACAGAAAAATGATGAAGGTTCCGGTAAACATAACGGCCATCAGTACGGACAATATCAGGATTACCACCCATACCCGGGAGGCCAGCACTTCGTTTCTATCGACATTGAATCGAATCAGAATGGCATCCAGGTCGGTCGTAATCCGCATGTACCAGTAGATATACAGGAAGAGGGATGTGACGACGGCCACAGTCGACAGGATGAAGATCACCAGGGGATGAAGGATCCAGCGAGGCTTCATGGGGTTCCGTTCGATGGCGGATATATATGTAAAAGTTCTGTCATCAGATGAAATCCTGCTGTTTCATTTCGATAAAAATGGGTCATTATCAACAAACACCACCCGCCCTCCTGCTGGAAGCCCGGCATTGGAAGGAAATCGGTAAGTGGTGACTTTTTGCAAGTCCATCCACCATGATCGCGTAAGGAGTTCGCATGATTCGTTCGTTGCTGTCGACATTGCGGGGAAGTATATCCCTGCTGCTGTATGGAATCAACACGGTGGTCCTGGTTCCTCCGCTTCTGGTCGTCGCCCTGTTCAAGTGGATCGTGCCTCACAGCGGATGGCGCAGGGGCTGTGACAAGGTGCTCAATGGAATCGCAGGGTTGTGGATCAGCTTCAACAACTGGAACATCCGGTACATTCACCGGGTTCGGTGGGATATCTCCGGTCTCGAGAACCTATCTCCGGATCAGTGGTATATGGTGCTCGCAAACCACCAGTCTTGGGTGGATATTCTTGTGCTTCAGGCCATTTTTCACAAACGAATCCCCTTCCTCAAGTTTTTCTTGAAGAAAGAACTCATCTGGGTGCCGTTTTTGGGGCTTGCCTGGTGGGCGCTCGATTTCCCGTTCATGAAGCGCTATTCCCGCTCTTTCATCGAAAAGCATCCGCATCTAAAAGGCCGAGACCTTGAAATCACCCGCAAAGCCTGTGAGAAATTCAAAACCATTCCGGTTTCCATCACCAATTTCGTTGAGGGGACCCGGTTTCACCGGCTGAAACAGGAAAAGCAGGGCTCACCCTATCGATACCTCCTCAGGCCGAAGGCCGGTGGACTTGCCTTCGTCATGTCGGCCATGGGGGAGCACATGCAGCGTATTCTCGATGTCACCATCGCTTATCCGAGCGGTGCCAAGACGTTCTGGGATTTTGTCTGCGGGAAAATCGGTGAAATTCGGGTGAAGGTCCGCTCGATACCCATCGACGAGGCGTTCCGGGGGGATTATTTGAACGATCCGCATTTTCGAGAAAGGATGCAGCAGCGGCTCAATGCCATGTGGGCGGAGAAGGATCGGCTGATGCAGACCATGATGAAACAGCTTCCCTACGAGCAGGATCCCGTCGAAGCCCTCTGAATCTCATAGGGGCCTTCTCGTGCTTTCGTGCATATCATGGCGATCGTCCTGTCGAGCTGCGAGTCCATCCATCCTGACAAGTCCGGCTCTTGACGAAACATGGGATCATGCCTAAGGTAAGTTTATTGATTGCATCATCAAGCGGGGTAACCCTTTCGATCGATCCCATGTTACGAAGGAGAATGCCATGAGCCATCACGATCACCCATCCTGCTGTCATTCACACGATCACGACCATTCCCACGACGACCTGCATGCCCATCCACACACCCACACCCATTCCCATCCACATGCTCATGTACACAGTCATGAGCACGAGCATGTCCATGCACATCCTCATGAACACGTAGGCGCACATTGCCACGATCACGGTCATGATCATGTACACGGGCATGAACATGACCACGGTCATTGTCACAGTCATGAAGCCGTGATTCCGAAGCATGCGGAAGCCGGTGGATCAAGCGCTCCGGATGGAACCGATCGGGACGACATGCGGGGAAAACTCGAAAAGCTGCTCATTCACTGGCTCAGGCACAATACCGATCATGCCGAAAACTACCAGGTATGGGCCGAAAGAGCCAAAGAGGTTGGAATGGCCGATTTGGCGTGGCAGATCGAGGAAATAGCGGCACTTACCCGAAACATCAACGAAAAAATCGTTGCCGCTCAGAATCGATTTTTCCAGAAATAACATGGTCCGGCGTACGTAGAACAGGGGCTCCCCTCATTCATTTACCCTATATTTTCGGGTAGTTTCGGGCCTGAGCATAGGGGCGGGTACGCCTTTTGATGCTGCAGCGGAAACTTGTTTGAAGCCGCCGGAGATCGTTGGGCCGGGCATGCAAAACGCTTCGGCTTGTGTTTGAAAAGCTTGCCATTTCAATGAGATGCTCTCTCCTGGAGCGTCTGGCTACATGCCCGGCCCTTACGAGCTCGGGCGGCTGAGTTTTTCCGATGCAGCGAAAAAGGTGTGCCCGCCCCTATGCGGCTCATTGCAGACTCACTGACTTTTTGCGAAGCCGCCAATTATCAGGCGAACACCGTCTCATGCAGCAGCTGATTGCAGGCTGCTGCAACGGCTGTGGTGACCTGTCTTTCCACGTTCATCAATACCCAGCTTAGCCCCGCCTGTGCCATCATCGGCAGAAATGCACTTTCCAGAGCCGTTTTCTTCTCGATATTCCGGATCCCTGCCGTCAGGTTCGACAGACCGGCGATCGTTCGGATCGGCTGATCCAGAACTTCCGGCAGGAGCTTCAGAATCTGCAGCAAATCTCGGTTCATCTGCAGACCATTTGCCCATGCCAGTGGGGCGACGATGGGGTCTATGATGAGTCGTTCGGGAGAAAGCCCCGCCTTGGTCGCTTCATTGAAAAGCTGAACGGCAACCCCGATCCGCTCATCGAGTGTGGTCGGTACCTGGCCTTCGGGTGTCAGCAGAAAGCCGACGACATCCACATCGCGGGCGATGGCAAGCGGCAGAATGCATCCCAATTTGGATGGTTCGAGCGATATTCCGTTGATGATCGCCTGATTCCGGCAGATTTTCAGTCCGGCCTCGATCGCATGTGGGTTGGTTGTATCCAGGAAGAGCGGAAGTCGGGTTTCGGCCTGTACGGTTTCGATCAGAAACGACATCTTGCGTTCGGGGTGTTTCGGGAGAGGGCCGCAGTTGATGTCGATTCCGTGGATGCCCTTGGTAAGGGCCGAACGAACGATTTGCCGGATGGGATCCGGGTTTTCCTGCTGAATGGCGGAAAGAACCAGGGGGTTGGCGGGCTGCAAGGTATCCGAGATGATGTTCATGGAGAGTCGTCTGTTTGGGTAAAAGTCGGATCGGGCAAGGACTGCGGCAGATCGGCGCTTCCATCCAGAAAGGCTTGCAGCCGATCCATCTCGGTTCGAAACCGATCCCCAAGATCGGATTGCAGCTGCTTCAGTAGTGCAATGCCTTCTTGGCGATGGACAAACGCTCTGCAAATCTCTCCTCCTTCGCTCAAGAAAGCTTCGATCATCCGCTCGCTCTCCGGGTTCCGGGCAATCAGCATGTCGTAGAGCGCCGGATCTTGATGGAGCAATCTGGCGATGAGACCGAGCTGCAAGCGAAACACCGGTGTCGCAAACCGCTCGATGGGCTCCATGTCGCGCTGCCGCTTCAGAACGGCTGCAAACGTGATGGTCATCCAGTGGGTCAGGGCCTGAACGGCGGCCATCGTTCGGTCGTGGGTCTTGGGATCGGTGACCGTCACCACCGCACCTTGGGTCTCCAGGGTCCGTTTCAGCCAGTCAAATCCGTCGGAAGGTTCGACGGGACATAGAATGACATTTTGCCCTCGAATCGAATCGGTAGAGGGGCCGAAGAGGGGATGCATGCCCACGACCTGTGCCCTGGTGGATTGCTGCATGGTGGAGACGATGTCTTGCTTCAGTGAACAGACGTCCGTCAACAGCTGGCTGGGGTGGAGCAGGGGGCCGATTTCCCGGGCGAGGTGAGCGGCCGCATCGATGGGGACGCTGAGGATAAGGACATCGCATCGGTTTGCGAGATCACGGGGGGTGACGGAGGTGTGACGGTCCGCCGAAAGGGTCGGGCATCCGACGGATTCCAAAAACCGTCTCAGCCAAGACCCCATTTTCCCCTCTCCGCCGATCACGCCGACGGTTCGATTCATGATCGGATCGCTTTCCATCGAAGCAGGTGGTCCGTCAGCACTAAGGCGACCATGGCCTCGCATACCGGATTGATTCGGGGAATCGCCGAGATGTCGTGTCTTCCGCCCACCCGGATTTCTGCCGGGTTGCCTTCCAGATCGATCGTCTGCTGGGGCAGTGCGATGGACGGAATGGGTTTGACGGCGACCCGGACCACGATTTCGTCTCCGTTGGAAATGCCCGCCAGAATGCCGCCCGCATGGTTGCTCAAAAATCCCTCAGGCGTGATGGGATCGTTGTGTTCGGAGCCGAGCATGTCGGCTGCAGCGAAACCGGAACCGATTTCCACCCCTTTCACGGCACCGATCCCCATCAGCGCATGGGCGATATCGGCATCGAGCTTGTCGAAAACGGGCTCTCCCAATCCTCTCGGAACACCCGTGGCCCGAATCTCAACGATCCCGCCGGCCGAATCTCCCTTGGCCCGTATCGAGGTGATGCGAGTGGCCATCTCTTCGGCTGCTTCCTCGTCTGGGCAGCAGAAGGGATTTCGGAAAACCGCTTGCGGATCGATCCGTTTGGCACGAATGCCGGCAAGAGCGATGGTCCAAGCGCGAACGAGAATGCCTTCCCGCTGCAGGACGGCCTTCGCGACCGCTCCTGCGGCAACTCGGGCAGCGGTTTCTCGAGCCGATGCTCGTCCGCCTCCCCGCCAGTCCCGAATCCCGTATTTGGCATGATAGGTGATGTCTCCGTGCCCCGGACGAAAGAGGTGGGCCATGGGGCTGTAGGATGCGGATCGGGCATCCTGGTTGGCGATCTGGATGGAAATGGGGCATCCGGTCGTTCGGCCTTCGAAAATCCCCGATAGAAGGACGGCCCGATCCGGCTCCTTGCGGGGGGTGCTGGCGGCGGAAGACCCCGGCTTACGTCTGTCCAGCTCCCGTTGAATCAAGGATTCGTCCAGGGGGATGCCGGCAGGGCAGCCGTCGATCACAACTCCGATCGCCGGTCCGTGGGATTCTCCCCAGGTGGTGATCCGGAACAAGGTTCCAAAAGAATTTCCGGCCATAAACGGATTTCCTGAATCCAACGAAGAATGGTTTGGGCGATGGCTTCCGGGTGCATCTGGTCGCAATCGATGACGCGATCGGCAGCGGCTTGGTAGAGGGGCGTTCTTTCCTTGAGCAGATGATGGATTTCCGCAATCGGGTCCTCTCCGGTCAACCCCGGGCGAAGCACAGAAGAGTTGGGATCCGCCGTCATTCGGGATGCAGCCGTTTCCGGACGAATGCGCAGCCAGACAATGAAACCGGAGCGCTTCATCGCTTCGATGTTGTTTTCATATAGTACAATACCGCCGCCGGTTGCAACTACCCGATGGGTCTTCAGACGGGAAATTTCGTGTAGGATGTCGGCCTCGAGACTTCGGAAGGACTTCCACCCATGCGTTTTTACCCAATCGGAAATGCTGCATCCGCAACGCTCCACAACGCAGCTATCCGTATCGACTGCAGCCAGTCCGAGGCGATCGGAAAGCAATCGGGCGATGGTCGATTTTCCGGAACAGCGAAAGCCGATGAGATATAGGTTCATCTGGTGGTAGGCGGCGAACTACATGAAATCGTAAATCTGTACCCTGGACCAGCAGTGACCGAAGCGTTTCAAAAATCCCTGATGGGCGGGATGAACCTGATAGGCGTCGTGATCGGCGATCGAATCGAAGAGAACCGTGATCCCGATGGAATAGCTCGTATCGATGACCGGGCGGGGGGCAGTGGGTGCGGGTGTGCCGATGTACACGCCCCGGGTGGTAGGGATGGTTTTCAGGGCTTCCAGTCCTTCCCGAAAGGCCTGGATCTCGCTATCCGGCAATTCGGGCTTCAACCAAAACAAAACGATGTGGCTCAGCATGTGGGTATCCTTTAGGGTTATGGGGTCATGAAAAGGGATTCAAAAGGTCCTGTTGTCTTGGCCGATGAATTCGTATCACAACCGAATGGGGATGTCCACCCAAAGGAGCCGATCCGTTATCGTGATAAGGTGAGATGTGTAGTGCGATAATGCGACAGCCTGTAAGAGCGACCTGCCGGCTCACCAAAGATTTCCCGACTTTTTGCGAGTTCATCATTTCTCACGTCGCCATTAACAGGAAGAGGCCAATCCCGACCGAAGAGAGAATACCGATTGGAATGGTCCATCGAAGGATGTCCCCTTCTTTTCCAACAGCGCCGCACATGGGTGTGGCAATGGCAATTTTGAAGGGAGACGAAATGGAACCCAGTGATGCACCAACGGCAAGCCCTGCAGAAAGCCAAGCAGGGGATATTCCCAACAGACCGGCAGCCTGAATCTGGAGTTGTCCGAAGAGCATCAAGGAGGCCACCCCGTATCCCGTCAGAAAGGTTCCTGCCCATCCCAACACCGGAACGAAAACCGGGTACAAATCGCCCGCGTAGGTTTTTAATCCCTCGGAAAGAACCCACGGAATATGGAGATTTCGATGGAGGCTTACGAAGTGTTCACCGTATCCCGAGTAGGCAATGATCTGCCCCATGGCCCCAAAAAGGGCCATGGACAGGGAAGGACGCCAACCCTTTCGAACGCCGGCCCCGATCACTTGGGAGAGTTGGCTTCGGTTCATTCGAAAGATCCACGCCGAGAGTGCAGCGGCGAGGAACAGGTAGATATAGGCTGAAAAGAATGGCGTCATGACCAACCGATGGACGGGGATGATTTCAAACGTCCAGCGTAGCCGTTCAAAGGTCAGATATTTCAAATAGGGAACGGTATTGACCAGGAGAAGGGCCCCCATGATGAAGGCAAATGGGGAAAGATCCCATAGGATTTGACGTTCGAGCGGCATGTTCCGGATCCCCATCCGGATCAGAAGGAGGATCAGTCCCAAGCCGCCCAGCATTCCGGCGAGAGAAGGCCCAATAAGGTACACGCTCACCAGCGCGATAACGGCCGCAATCAACCCGGCCACAAGACAAATCAGCGTTTGGCGACCGAAAGGGATTCCCTCGTCTTCGGAGCCTCTCAAAAAGAAGGGGATAGACACGGCCATCATCAGTGTGGCAGGGATGGAGAGCCATGCGGAATGAACGGCCAGGATCTGGATAGGTAATCCCGTGATCACGGCATGGACAGCCAAGATCATCCCCGTCAGCTCCAAGGTCATCATGCCGGAGTATCCGACGATGGATAAAGCTGCAGCTCCAGCCGGCATGACGCCGCTCGCTCGCAGCATGGGGGCGACAACCGGTTCTGCGATCACGCTGGCACCTTCCATGAAATTTCCGACCCCGATCGTGATCAGCAGATTCCGCAGAAATACACTGGTCACTCCGTTCATGAACCAATCGACGATTCGCGAAAGGGAACCGGTTGCCATCAAAACCTGACTCAATACAATGCCCGCAACGATGACCAAGAGCAGCGGAAACGTCGTCATTACACCATCCAGCCCGGCCATCAGCACAACAGAAACCGGCGTTTCGAAGACCCATACCGCCAACAACGCACTGAAACAGGTCCCGCAGACCGATAGGGACAAGGCCGATTGCTTAAATCCGATGGCCAGCACCGACAACAACAAGATCGGGGTCCAACTCCAGAAAAAATGAAGGCTATCGAACAATGCCGGTCTCCCTTGTTGTGGTTCTCAGGAAAACGGTGTTACTTGGAGCATTTCTTCACCTGTTCGCGGACAAAATCCACATATTCCTTTCCGGGCAACCCCTTCTTGTTCATCGCTGCGATATAGTTTTCTGTAACCGATTTCACCGCATCCGCCCATCGGGCATCTTCCTCCGGAGACAGGGTGATGAAGGTGTTGCCAAGGCTCAGGCTGTATTCAAGACCTTCCTTGTCGCTCTGATCCCAGGCGGCCCCGTGTTTGGGAATCCACTCGGCGCTGACCTGCTCGAAAACATCCTGTACATCTTTCGGAAGGGATTTCCACCGATCCAGATTCATCACAACGTACTGGCCGGCGGAATACCCGATGCCGTAGCAGCCGATCGTGTATTTGATGACTTCCGCCTGTTTCCAGCCTTTCAGCGCCTCCGATCCAACGAAGGTTGCATCGGCGACCCCCTTCTGAAGGGCTTCGTATACACCGCTGATGGGCAGGGCGACCGGAACGGCCCCCAAAGCGGTTACCATATCCGCATTGAAGCCGTAGGAACGAATTTTCAAGCCCTTCAGATCTTCCAGACGGTTGATTTCCTTTTTGCTGTGCAAAATGCCCGGACCGTGGGCATGGAGATACAACACTTTAACCTTGTTCAATTCCTCCGGCTTGAACTTCTGGTAGAACGCATTGATGACCCGGGTAGCCGTCTTGCCGTCCGGGTACCCATTCGGGAGGTCGATGACTTCCATGGCCGGGAAGACCCCGCGGCTGTATCCGAACACCGACATGCCGATATCGGCGATCCCTTTCAAGACACCGTCATAAATCTGGGGGCCGTTTAGCAGACCGCCTCCACCGTAATACGTGATTTTGACTTTCCCGTTCGCTCGTGCTTCCACCTCTTTCGCCCACGCTTCGGCAAGTTTTCCCTGTTCATGCATCGGCGGGAAAAAATTGGCGTAGGCCAATTCGATCGTAGCGGCCGTTGCGGATGGAAGTTCGGACATCCCCAGCGAACCCAATGAAAACAGAACACTCCATACCAGAATCCACATTTTGGAACGCATCGATGATCTCCTTTTCCGGTGAGGGGTTTGGGGCGATCAGCCCGTTGGAAAGATTACAGCACTTCATATGCTGTAATGACGACATGGTCGGCGTGCCGTTCGCCGGATGCAACGGCAAGGATGGTATTCAGCCAGGCAAGGGATGGATCTGCGGCCTCGAATATCGGTGCGGTTCGAAAATAGTATGCATTTGGCGGGACCTCCTCTCCTGCGTTCAATCGTTCGATGACTTCCGGCGGTCCATGACGAAGCCCACGGTTCACGACATAGATGAGCTGTCCTTGCTCGGTCTCCAAGGTATAGCGGGCTTCCACCTCGATAATGCCGTCGAATCGAGCGATCTGCCAGTCGGCACCGCCGGGAAGGATCCGTCCTTGGATTCGAGGACCGGTAAACCGGCCTCCAACGATCGGGATCACCCGACGAAAGCCTGCAGGGGTGTTTCCAATCACGATGGGAGTGCCGACCTTCACGACGGAAGTGTACAACAGCCGAAGAGCCGGCATCGCTGCAACGGGAATATCCGGGTTCCTTTTCATCCAAATTGCTCCTTTGTGGATCTCTTCCGATTCTTGATGGTCTCGCAAAAAGTCTCCAACTCCCGATTTCCTTTCAATTCCGGGCTTCCAGCAGGAGGTCGGGTGGTGTTTTGCGAAGCAGCGGAAACGTGTTTGAAGCAGCCGGATATCGTTGGATCGGGCGGACGCACTTGAAGTATTTTGCATTGAAAATCCGTATGTTGCCTTTCACAAAACCATCTTTTCCATCTTGGCCATCCGCCCGATCCTACGAGATCG
>CAZJXF010000082.1:0-16080 GCA_964549995.1 uncultured Desulfatirhabdium sp.
ATCACTACCCTTCAAAGTTTAGCAGTTTTGAGGGTAAAAACCATGAAGTTGGGTTGAGCAATTTCGAGGAAAAACGCAGAGCAGCCGGCATGAAGGACCACATGAGCCCGAGGATGTTGCTGCTGATGAAGCAAGGCAAATGTCGGCACATGTTGAGCGGAAGGATTTCCTACGGGCTGTGCTCTCAGGGGTACAACTGCGCCCGGTGCCCCTTCGACCAGATGATCGAGGATACGGGATATCTGCCGAACCTCACCCCTGCCGTCACCGACATCGTATCGGGTTTCCGAGTCGCCCGGGATCATTATTTTCATTACGGTCACGGCTGGGCTCGGGTGGAATACGGCGGCAGGGTACGGGTGGGAATCGATGATTTCGCGGGAAGGCTGCTGGGTCCTCAAGATGAGATTCGGATGCCTACCTTGGGCGAGCGAATCGGGCAACACGAACCCCATGTCGTTCTGAAGCGGGAAGGCAGGGAAGCCCCGGCCCTCAGTCCAATCGAGGGAATCGTGGTGGCGGTGAACCCGACGGTCATGGCCGATCCTGCGGTGGCCCATGCGGATCCCTATGGAGACGGATGGCTGATGGTGATTCAGCCGACATCCCTGAAAAACAACCTAAAGAACCTCTTCTTCGGAAAAGAAAGTGTTTCTTGGATCGATGACGAATTCTTCAAGCTGCAGAGGCTTGTTGCGGATACATACGGTGAGACCATGCCGCACGCCCTGGCTGCAACCGGTGGCGAGGCGGTGACGGATATCTTCGGCGAAATGCCCGAAGTCGGCTGGGACCGCCTGGTCGATACCTTCCTGCATTCGAAATGAGAAGGGATGGTCTCCATAAACGTCGCCGTACCTCCCATTTTGGGATAGTTCCGGCCATGAGTATGGGGGCGGGTACGCCTTTTGATGCTTCAGCGGAAACTCATCGACGTGTTGCGAGACCATCATCTGACGAAACATCCTCAAACCGGTAACGAAGCCTTCGGGCCACTTCATAGGCGCATGCCCTGCAGAAACGCATCGGAATCTCGTCGAGAATTTCCACCCGATTGGCGAAACGCATGAGACATCGGGTGTCGATGCAATGAACGATGCCGAGCAGATGTCCCACTTCGTGGAGCGCAACCTTGGCCGTTCGCACAAGGAACCGATCTCCGGAGGCATCTCTGAGCCGATAGATGGACACGATGGCTGCGGAACCGCCAAGTTGGGATTCTCCGAAGACATGGGTCAGGATGGGCAGGTAGAGGTCGATGTCCACGACACCAAGACGGAAAGCGGCCCCGTTTTCGAGTTCGGTAAGCCGGTGCAGAATCTTTCCAGCCTCATACTGACCTCGTCGTTCCGAAAAGGCGTACTCGGGATTGGGTTCCGATGCCTGAATCCTCACATTCAACCCGACGATGGTCTGCAGATGACCGGCCAAAACGGCAAGGACTCGCTCGTCGATGGCTCCGAACGGAAAAAGGTCCAGATGGGGAGAGGAAGTGGAGGATATCGATTCGGGTTTCAATCGTCCCACCGGAAATTACCGCGCTCCATCCAACGGAATGGCGAAGCGCTTGATTTTCCTGGAAAGCGTCGTTCGATCGATTCCCAGTTTCTTGGCTGCAGCAGAAATGTTGCCTTGACATTGCTGGAGCATGGCCTGAATGTGCTGTTTTTCCAGTTCATCGAGCGTCATCGGCTGAGCAGGCATCGGTTGGAAGGGGTCGAGAAACCGCAGTTCCTCGACCCCGATGATTCTCCCTCGGGCCAGAACGACGGCTCGCTCGACCACATTGCGCAGCTCCCGCACATTACCCGGCCAACCATAGGCCATCAGCTGATCGAGGGCCTTCTGGGTAAACCCTTCGATGTGTTTTCCAGTTTCCTCAACGTATTTCTTCAAAAAATGATCCGCCAACGCCGGAATATCATCCGTCCGTTCGCGAAGCGGCGGGATGTGAATCCGGATGACGTTGATCCGATAAAAGAAATCTTCCCGGAAGAGATTTTCCCGGATCATACGCTGGATATCCCTGTGGGTGGCCGTAATCAGACGAAAATCGGCATGAACGGTTCGGCTGCCGCCCAAACGATAGAACTGCTTTTCCTCGAGGACCCGAAGGAGGCTGACCTGCATCTTGGCGGAGATCTCCCCGATTTCATCCAGGAAGAGGGTTCCGTTGTCCGCCATCTCGAGCCTTCCGCGCCGGGCCTGGGTTGCACCCGTAAAGGCCCCCTTTTCGTGACCGAACAACTCGCTTTCGAGAAGCGATTCCGTCATCGCGCCGCAATTGACCGTAATGAAGGGGCCGAAACTACGCTGGCTCTGCATGTGGATCGCCCTGGCAACGATATCCTTGCCGACCCCCGTCTCCCCCGTAATGAAGATCGGTGCTGCCGTAGGCGCCACTTCTTCGATGGTCGCAAAAATCCGTCGCATGGCATCCGAATGAACGACGAACACCGCCATGGCCTCTTCCTGCTGCTCCTGAATGCGGTTCTTCAGGGCGATGTTCTCCTGTTGCAGGCTCTTGTGAGCCAGGACCCGCTCCATCAGCAGCGACAGGGCGTCCGGATCGAAGGGCTTGCACAGATAGTCCGTGGCCCCGCGTTTCATTGCTTCGACGGCTGTTGGAATCGAACCATGTGCTGTCATCATGATGACGACGGCATCGGGACGATGCTCCTTGATACGGCTCAGCAGCTCGATACCGTCCATTCCCGGCATCTTGACATCGACAAGAAAAATATCGACATCGTTTTCTGCCATCTGTTCCAAGGCGTCCTGCCCGGAACGCGCCGTCAGCACCCGGTATCCGTCCTTCACGAACCAGGCCATGAGCGCCTCACAGATGGTCTCTTCATCGTCTACGACCATGATTTGGGTGGCGTGTTTCACGAAGGACCTCCTTTTCATGTTGCCGTCTGCGGCAGCCGCAGCCGAAACGTCGTCCCCTTCCCCGGAGCGCTGTCAACCTCGATGGATCCCTTGTGCTCCCGAATAATGCCGTACACCATCGCAAGCCCCAACCCAACCCCCTTCCCCTGAGACTTCGTCGTAAAAAATGGCTCGAAGATGTGCTGAAGGTTCTCCGGACTGATTCCCTGACCGGTATCGCTCACCTCCAGATGGATAGATTCACCCGTCGGTTCCTTTCTGCCGCGGATCGAGAGGATGCCGCCGTTCGGCATGGCATCGATTGCGTTGAAAACCAGGTTGAGCAGACACTGCTGGATCTGACCATAGTCACCCCAGGCCAGAAAGGGCGGGTCGGGGAGATCCAGCCGACACTCGATCCCGGCCAGGCTCAACTGATGGTGAGTGAGCATCAGTATGGTCTGAACCATTTCGTGGATGTCGATGTCATTGGCTTCGACGATGTTCTGACGGGCGAACGTCAGCAGGTTCTTGACGATGTTGCCGCATCGCAGGGCTTCTCGAAAGGACAATTCCAGATACCGCTCGAGATCCGATCGCCTTTCGGCAAAGGTATTTTCCCGAAAAGAATTCAAGACAAGCTTGATGAAGGTGACGATGCTCGTGATCGGGTTGTTGATTTCATGACAGACCGAAGCCACAAGCCGCCCCAAAGAGGTGAGTCGATCCTCCTTGAGGGCTCGGGTGAAATCCTTCTTGATCGCTTCGGTCTGCTCGACGATCCGCTCGGAAAGTTCCTGGGTGATGTCTCGAACCGTAACGACGAATTGAGCGACTTCTCCGGATTCACCGAGAATGGGATACACCGTGATCTGGCAGATTCGGCTGCCGCCCCCTGGAAAAACCAGGTCACAGACCCGTCGGGAGGGCTTTCCGGTTTCGATGGTTTCGAGGATGGTGCAGCAGGCATCCTTTTCCGAATACGTGGCGATGGCCGATTGGATGACATCGTAGTAGGATTTACCGATAATTGCCGATCGGTTCCTTCCCCCCGTAATCAGCGGTGAGGTATTGCAGTCGATGATCGCAAGATCCCGATTGAGGACCAGAACGCCGTCCGGAGAGGCCGCCAGAAGGGTGGATGCGAAGGATGCCGTTACGGCATGTTTTCGCTGCTGCAGGATGAGCTCGTCGTAGCGGCGGGCAAGATCGAAGAAGAGCCGGGCCGCCTTCTGATCGAGGAGGATGACGTTTTCGGGTTTTCGCTCCATCAAGTCCGTAAAGATCGCTGGATTCCCCGTCAGTTCCAGCACAAGCTCGATGCATCCGAGCGATAGCAGGTCCTCATACCGGTCGAACATTCGAATTCCCATCTCACCTGCGAATTTGTAACAGGCCACCGATGGGGTAACGACGGAAATGGCCTTCAGGCGTGTGCGCAGCCGCGAGTCCCGAAGTGCCTGAATGTCCCGAAGCAGGTTGAGGCAATCCTCCCCCCGAATGACGACACCGATGTTGAGCGACAAGGTTTCATCTGGTTCGGGTTCGAGCATGCTCTAAACCTCATTTTCCATGATCCGAAGGTTTCGTAGATGGATGAGGCGCTTCAATAGGAAGGAATACGAAGGAAAGTCATCAGGTGAATTCGGTTCATTTTTATGAAGAAACCCTGACCTGTCAAGCGGAAAACGAAGAGACCATTCTTCGAAACAGCGCTTTCAATTGAAGCCAGCGGAGGATACGGCTCAGTCTTCGAAAACGGGTTTGAACCCCTCGAATGGCGGCATCCGCATCCGGCGTTTGCATGCAGAAGCTGGTAATGCAAACCTCGGGGCGGACCGCTTCGGGAAGCAAACAGGGACCGACGCCGTTCTGCAGGAAGGGACAATTTGCAGTGTACATCGTGTTCAGCCGGGATACCAATGGCAGGAGAATTTCGAAATATTCCGGATGGATCACGAAGATGAAGCAGAAATCCTCGAATCCCATGACTTCGCCCAGAAAGACGTTCCGGCAGCAAAGCCCCTCACAGTGATGGATGCATCGCTGCAGATAGGGTTCAGAGGCACGCATGAGCCGCTTTTCGGCTTCGTGAATGTCGAGACAAACCGAACGCAGTCGGTCGATGTCTGCAGAAGGGCAGGATGCAAGCCATCGGTGGGCGTCGATCAGGGCATGAGCCAGTTCCATGAGAATTGCGTTTACCCGGCGACGATGCGTTCTTCGCCGCTGTAAACAACGAACTTTCCGGCACGAACATGACCGACCAGGGTGATGTGCAGGGTTTTGGCCAATTCGATGGCGAGGGTGGTTGCCGTATTCCGGCTGACGATGACTGGAATGCCGAGTTTGGCCGCCTTGATGAGCATTTCAGAGGTCAGCCGACCGGTGGTGACCAAAAGCTTGTCCCGCAGAGGGATGCCATTCATAAAACAATGTCCGACGATCATGTCGACGGCGTTGTGACGGCCGATGTCGTCCCGAAACACGAGAATCCGATCGGCAACTGCCAGGGCCGTATTGTGCACCCCATGCGTCAGGCGATAGGTGTCACTCATCCGATGAAGATCTTCCATGCGACCCACAACATCTTCTGGATGGATACGCAAATCGCTTCGGACGGGTTTTCCCCGGAGGGCGTCCAGGGCGAAATAGAACAGCGTTCCCTTGCCGCATCCAGAGGTAACCGTCCGTTTGGTCCAGAGCTGGTTAAGCGGACCGGTGGTCCGGCTGCAGGTCACATGCACATGTCCGGCGGATTCGTCGATGGTCATCTCGATCATATCCTGGGGAGATTTCAGGAACCCCTCTGCAAAGAGAAATCCCGCCGCCAACTCATCGAGATGGTGCCCTGTACACAACAAGGTGACCAGCTCCGTATCATTGACGAAGAGAGTAACGGGCTTCTCCTGGATGACGCTTCGGCTCTGGCGTCTTAGACCGGTGGTCGGATCGAAGTGCAGCACATCGATTTCGATGGTGTTTTCGCTCATGGGATGCGTTCTTTCAATAAATGGCGGCTTCGCAAACAGGCCGGATGCTCTTGTTTGAACCGCAGGAGGGCGGGCATTGCAAAAAAATCGGTAAGTGGCGACTTTTTGGGAGGTCATCACGCTTAACGCTTCGACTTTTGTTTGCAAAGCGTGCTATTTCAATGAGATACTCTCTAAGGGAGCGTCTGGCACCATGGCCGGCCCTTACGAGATCGGGCGTTTGAGTTTTTCCGATGCAGCATCAAAAGGCGTGGCCGCTTCCATGCGGCTCGCTTGAGCATCACTGACTTTCTGCGAGCCCATCCCTTTTCCTCCATCGGGGTTTATCCCCGGTAATTTGGGGGATTATCGTAAAATTCGAACAGCGTTTCAAGCTGCATCTTTCACCATTTCTTCATCCACGAACGGGAGAATGCGCATGCAGGGAATTGTGGGAATTGTCTTTCTACTGGGAATCGGATGGCTGGTCAGCGAGAATCGAAAGATCATGGCCTGGCGAACCATTCTGGCCGGGATGGCCCTTCAAGGCTTGATCGCCCTGCTCGTTCTGAAGGCTTCACCTTTCAGAAAACTGTTCCTTGGGTTGAATGCATTGGTCTCTACACTGGAGGAAGCCACCCGTGCCGGAACTTCCTTCGTGTTCGGTTTTTTGGGTGGAGGGCCACTGCCCTATACGGAGCTGAAGCCGGGTCTTTCCTTTTCGATGGCTTTTCAAGCCCTCCCCATGGTGCTGGTGATCGCCGCCTTGACGGCCCTCTTGTATTACTGGCGGATTCTTCCAAAGGTTGTACTGGCCTTCTCCTGGGTGCTTCAGAAGAGCATGGGCATCGGTGGGGCACTGGGGGTCGTATCTGCAGGATGTATTTTCCTGGGAATGGTGGAAAGCCCCCTGCTCATCCGTCCCTATCTGAAGCGCATGACCCGAAGTGAACTCTTTGCCTTGATGGTAACGGGCCTCTCTTGCATCGCAGGAACCATGCTGGTCATCTATGCATCGCTGTTGCAGCGGGTAATCCCGAACGCATTGGCCCATATCCTGAGTGCATCGATCATCAGCGCACCGGCTGCATTGGTCGTTGCAGCCGTCATGGTGCCCGAAACGGAACCACAGACGATGGGGGGCGAAATTTCCGGATATGAAGCCAACGGTGTCATGGATGCCTTAGCCAGAGGAACCGGGGACGGGCTGAAATTGTTGCTGAACATCGTCGCTATCCTGATTGTGTTCGTGGCTCTCGTGAAACTGGTCAATATCGGATTGGGATGGCTTCCGAACGTCCTGGGGCAGCCCCTGACCCTGGAGCGGGCTTTGGGAATTTTGTTGGCGCCGGTAGTATGGCTGATCGGCGTTCCCTGGGAAGACGCACCGATGGCTGGCTCACTGATGGGGGTCAAATTCGTTCTGAACGAATTCATTGCCTACATCCAGTTTTCGGAACTGCCTCAGAATGTCCTCGCTGTAAAATCCCGGCTCATCCTGACTTATGCCATGTGCAGTTTCGCCAATTTCGGAAGCCTCGGCATCCTGATCGGAGGTCTGGGGAGCCTTTGTCCGGAACGAAGGGATGAAATCGTTTCCATGGGCGGCAAAGCCCTTCTCGGCGGTATCCTCGCATCCTTTCTGACCGGGGCCGTTGTAGGCGTCCTGGAATGATGGACTTTTTGCGAAGCCGTCCAAAATGACAGGGCCTCTATTGCCCACCGTACCATTTTCCACTTGAGACAAACGCCTTTTTCGTTTATGGAACGATCCCTATACGCCATCGACAAGGAAAACACCGCCGGCACACGTTGCCTGGTGAACCATCTTTCACCCTTATGCACCAATGGAATGATGCCATGACCCTCGCCATCTACAACACCCTCACCCGCACGAAGGAACCTTTCGAAACCGTCGAACCCAACAAGGTCCGCATGTATGTCTGCGGGCCGACCGTTTATGATTCCGCCCACATCGGTCATGCCCGAGCGGTAGTCACGTTCGATGTCATCGTACGCTATCTGCGTGCCCGCGGCTATGAGGTGACCTACGTCCGAAATTTCACGGATGTCGATGACAAGATCATCCAGAAAGCGAATCAGACCGGAACCTCCTGTCAGGAAATCGCCGAACGATATATCGATGAATTCCACCGGGACATGGATGCCTTGTATGTAGAGCGTCCATCGATGGAACCCCGCGCCACGGAATACATCGCCGATATCATCCGCATCGTGGAACGCCTGATTGCCGGCGGTTTTGCCTATGTCCTGGATGGAGATGTCTATTTCTCGGTCGAGGCGTTTCCGGAATACGGCAAACTGTCCAAACGAAAACTCGACCAAATGGAGGCCGGAGCCCGGGTAGACGTGGACGACCGCAAGCGGAATCCCTTCGATTTTGCGCTTTGGAAGTCCTCGAAGCCCGAAGAACCCTGGTGGGAAAGCCCCTGGGGAAGAGGACGTCCCGGCTGGCACATCGAATGCTCGGCCATGAGCTCCACCCTGCTGGGCGAGACGATCGATATCCACGGCGGCGGCATGGACCTCATTTTTCCCCATCACGAAAACGAAATCGCCCAGTCCGAAGCGGCCTTCGGCAAGACCTTTGTTCGTTACTGGATGCACAACGGATTCGTGAACATCAACAGCGAAAAAATGTCGAAATCGCTCCGCAACTTTAAGACGGTTCGTGAGGTACTCGAAAGCCACCATCCGGAAACCATCCGGATGTTTCTGGTGTCGAGCCATTACCGAAGCCCGATCGATTTCACACCCAAGAGCATGGAAGAAGCCGATTCCGGTGTCGAGCGAATCTATGCGACACTGCAACGACTCGAAACAGTTTTGAAAACCTCCGGACCCCCGGCTAAGGTGCCTCGTGGAGAAACGTGGACACTGTTCTGCGAAGCCATGGATGACGATTTCAATACGGCCAAGGCCGTTGGAATTCTCTTCGATACGGTTCGAAGCCTGAACCGAACGCTGGACGAGTATCCCGAGCATCCGGAAGAATCCGTCCGCGATCTTTTGAACGTTCAGTGGGGGGATCTTCTCGCCATTGGAAGGATTCTCGGCGTGATGAACGAGCGACCGGCCGAGTATTTCGAGCGGAAAAAACGAGAGGGTCTGGAGAAAAAAGGCGTCGATACGGCTTTCATCGAGAGGAAAATCATCGAACGGAGGGAAGCCCGGAAGGCGAAACAATGGCAGCAGGCGGATGCCATCCGAAAAGAGCTCGAGACCATAGGGGTTTTGCTCGAGGACAAGCCGGACGGAACGACGGTGTGGCGTTTGATCCGGAGTTGATGACACAACCCATTCGTGGGATTGACGAACCCATTCCGTGGGAGCGATGCATGAGTCGCCCCCGCGGAACGCCGGATCGTCATTCAAGCTGATAAAAACGCGGATCCGCCGAAAACCCGGATGGCCATCCGCTCAGGCTCATTCCTTCTGAAGCTCGACGGCCAGTTGAACGATTTTCTGGACCTGATCGTCCGGCACCCTTCCCCGTACGATGGCCTTGACCACCCGGTTCTTGTCGAGCAGAATCGCATTGGCCGTATCGGCCTGCAAGCCCCACGCCGTCCGAAGGGTTGCATCATAGTCGAAGAGAATGACGGTGTTGTATTTCTTGGCCTTGGCACCGGCAATGGATCGGATCAGTGCATCGGGCTTCCAGGACGACTTGCAATCCGCAA
Source organism: uncultured Desulfatirhabdium sp. (assembly GCA_964549995.1). Classification (GTDB taxonomy): domain Bacteria; phylum Desulfobacterota; class Desulfobacteria; order Desulfobacterales; family Desulfatirhabdiaceae; genus Desulfatirhabdium. The sequence continues at coordinate 9,548 of CAZJXF010000082.1, forward strand.
TGCCGATCCCCTTGTAGGTTTCGTCTTTCAGAAGTCCCTGGTCCTTGGCCTTTTTCATGGCATCGGTAAAGTGTTCGTTCAAATCGGATTCATCCGGATCCACGTAGTTGATCAGCAGCACCTTACCCGCCCAGGAAGCCATCGAGAATTCCTTCCCGTCGGCATCCTTGAACGTCCAGTCGGGAGCCTTCATCCCGATGGTGAGTGGTTCAGCCAGAACCGGCTGAATCCAGAAAAGACAAGCGACACCTACCAGAGCAAACAGACCGATTTTCCGCATTCCCCATCTCCTTTTCTTGGGTTGGTTGGTTTATGGACCCCTCGGGGACCGATGACTTCGGCTCTTCTTCCGATCAATCCCCCATTTCCTTCATAAAATCGTCATACAGGGTTTCCAGTTTGAGCTTGTGTTTGGCTTCCTCCTGACACAGCAATTTGAACACGTTTTTCGCCTGCTCACTCTGGGACTTTTCGAGAAGCTCGTTGTACAGGGCAAGGGCCTTCTCTTCCCGCTTCATCGCCACGATCAGCACGTCCCGGTACCCCATGTTGGGATCGAAGGGGATGTCCACCAGCAGATCGCTTCGCTTGATGTCCGAAATCCACCGGAAGTGGTACTGACTGGTGGCGATCTTACACTCGTTCGTACAGTCCACATCCTGCAGAATACGTTCGTGTTTGCGCTCCTCGGCTGCAAACTCCGTAAGCATGTCTCGAACACCTTCCATGACAACCATACGACTCAGGGTGTCGTAGAATTCGGCTGCCTCCCGCTCCTTCTGGATGGCATACTGCACGATGGCTTCATAGCTGTCCAATTCCATCGGTGGACTCCTTTCTTGTCAATGAAGTAAAAATGATGAATCGTTACACCGATTGATCCGAAGGCAACACCAGCGAACCGACGAGATCCTGCAGTTTTCGAACGCCCTGTCGCCTGCAATAGGCTTCGATCCCTTCCAGAATTTCCACCGCGGCTTTGGGATTCACGAAATTGGCGGTTCCTACCTCGATGGCGGAAGCGCCGGCGATGAAGAATTCGATGGCGTCGGATGCGTTCATGATTCCACCGATACCGATGACCGGGATGCGGACCGCCCGCGCCGTCTGCCAGACCATGCGGAGCGCAACCGGCTTGATGGCAGGCCCGGAGAGCCCTCCGGTGATATTGGCGAGCTTCGGTTTCCGGGTCTCGATGTCGATGGCCATACCGGTCAGTGTGTTGATGAGCGATACCGCATCCGCACCGGCGTCTTCTGCGGCTAGGGCAATGACGGTGATATCGGTTACATTCGGGGTCAGTTTTGCGATGATCGGCAGACGGGTGGCCTTACGAACGGCATGAACGACGGCATAGGCCATGTTCGGGTCCGTCCCGAACGCCACCCCTCCAGCCCGAACGTTCGGGCAAGAAATGTTGATTTCGATGGCGGAAACCCCTTCGGCCGCATCGAGTCTACGGGCGATTTCGGCGTAGGCTTCGATTTCCTTGCCGTAGATGTTGACAATAACGGCTGTCGGAATGGTACGAAGCAATGGCAGCTTCTCGTTCAGGAAACGCTCGATGCCGACATTTTCAAGACCGATGGCGTTCAGCATCCCGCAGGCCGTCTCGACGATCCTCGGTGGGGAATTCCCTTTGGATGGGGTGAGCGACAACCCCTTGACGATGATGCCGCCCAAGGACGATAGATCCACCAACTCCGAAAATTCCAGGCCATATCCGAATGTGCCCGATGCGGTCAACACGGGGTTGTTCAGGCGCAACGAGCCGATGTTCACCTGCCAATCGATCGAGGGGGACGGAAATGGAGCGGATGTCATGATAGCTGCTTTCCCAAATGCCGGGCGACAGCCCTGACCCTGGCTTCGAGGTTGATGACATATGCCGGTTCGGGCTGCTTGGGCTCAGGTTTTGGGTCATACTCCCATGCCTTGATATGTTGAACGGTGCGGGCAAGGTCTTGATTCTCCCGATCGAGCGTTTCCGATACGATGTCCCTGAATTCGAGGCAATGGGCAAGGGAGCGCGAAAGGTACGTTCGGGCGTCCTTCCCGGTGAGGGCGTATCGATGTCCGAGACACAGAATATCGATGTCCAACTCGGAGAGCCTGCGCAAGGAATCGAGGTAGAGATCGTAGTCGACCAGACAGTCCGACACGATATATCCCGAGGCATCCATGATTCCGGTGGCCTCGGAGGAAATCAGAACTCTTCGGGAAGGGATGTAGAAACTCAAGCAGTCCCGCGTATGGCCGGGGGTTTCCAGGACCCGTATTTCCGTATCGTCCGAAGAATAGAGACTGTCCCCCGTTCGGAGAACCTGATCGACCGTGAACGGCTCGAACTCGATGGTTGCATCGAAACTGAATCCGTTGGTTTGTGCCGTTTGAATCGCAGCCCGGGTGAGTTCACGGATGAGGCCGATGGCATTGGGCCTTTCGAGTGTAGAACGGGCATGGTCGGCGGCAGCAATCTGCAGTCCCGGAAATCGCCTCTTGAAATAACCGGCGGCACCGCAATGGTCGAAATGGGAGTGGGTCAAAGCGCATATCTTGGGTGCCCTGCCCCGAAGAACGGATTCGACGGCGGAGGCGTAGAGCTCTCCCAGAAAAGCAAATCCGGCATCGAAAAGGATCGGACGATCCCCGTCCCAGAGATAAACGGGAATGGCCGCATCCCCCAATATGTAGAGTGGTCCTTCGATGTGTCCGACCTGATCGATGATCATTTTCGAATGGTTCCCACAAACGGTAAGATAGCCGAACCAAAATCACGGGAAAACGATTGTTGATGGACTCGCAAAAAGTCGCCGTCCCCCCGATTTTGGGGTATTTCCGGGCCTGAGCATGGGGGCGGGTACGCCTTTTGATGCTGCAGCGGAAACTTGTTTGAAGCCGCCGGAGATCGTTGGGCCGGGCATGCAAAACGCTTCGGCTTGTGTTTGAAAAGCTTGCCATTTCAATGAGATGCTCTCTCCTGGAGCGTCTGGCACCATGCCCGGCCCTTACGAGATCGGGCGGCTGAGTTTTTCCGATGCAGCGAAAAAGGTGTGCCTGCCCCCATGCGGCTCACTGGAGACTCACTGACTTTTTGCGAGTCCATCATTTTTTTACAGATGGATCCTCCTATAGACGAATCCATCGTCCGAATCAAGCCGATCTGCAGCAGATCCAGTTTTCTCCAGTTTTCTCTTGTCCTGACCAGGTGGCTTTGGTAGGATGCCGCAACTTGTAAAGCCATCGCAAAGGATCCTGTACGTCCACCCGCACACTCCGATCCAGTCAACGCAAACCGTCAGAAATCATCCGGATAACCGCTGCATGTCGTATCTGGTCCTGGCACGAAAATACCGGCCTCAGACGTTCGAGGAAATCGTCCAGCAGGAGCATGTCACCCAAACCTTGATCCATGCCATCGAGGCGGACCGGGTGGCACATGCCATCTTGTTTTCCGGGCCGCGCGGCACGGGCAAGACGACGATCGCCCGTATTTTAGCCAAGGCATTGAATTGCGAGAAAGGGCCGACTCCGAAACCTTGCGGCGAATGTTCTTCCTGCACCGAAATCGCCTCGGGCCTTACGGTGGATGTCTTTGAAATCGACGGGGCATCGAACAACAGCGTCGATCAGATCCGGGACCTCCGGGAAAACATCGTCTACCTTCCGGTCCACGGTCGATACAAAATCTACATCATCGATGAAGTACACATGCTGTCGATGGCGGCGTTCAACGCTCTGCTGAAAACCCTCGAAGAGCCTCCGCCCCACATCAAGTTTTTCTTCGCCACGACAGAACCCCAGAAGATTCCGGCAACCATTCTTTCCCGATGTCAGCGGCACGATCTCAAACGGATCTCCTTTGGGGCCATCGTCGATCATTTAAAGAAGATCGCATCGAAAGAATCCATTTCCATTTCCGATGCAAGCCTTCGGCTGATCGCACGAGAGGCCATGGGCGGCATGCGCGATGCTTTGAGCCTTCTCGATCAGGTCGTTTCCTTCAGTCAGGGAACCGTAGAAGACGCAGATGTCGTGAGGCTCTTCGGAGTCGTCGATGAGGAAATGCTCACCGCATTCACGGATGCCCTGCTGAACGGACAGACGGTTGCCGCGCTCGAATGGATTCATCGCCTGCATGAAGCCGGAAAGGACCTGAAGCGGTTTTATGTCGACTGTATGAACCGCATCCGCAACTTGCTTCTGATCAAGCTCGGTGTGGCTGCCGAGTTCATGGACATGGTTACTGCAGAAGAGATCGAGGGACTCAAGCGTCAAGCAGCATCCGTCGATGCCGTCCGGATTCGTCAAATCCTCGATCTATTGCATCGTGAAGAGCCCACCATCCGGTATGCGTCGAACCCGAGATGGACGCTCGAGATGGTGATTTTTCGATGGGCCGACATCCGCCCCGCCCTTTCGGTCGATCGACTGATCGAGGCCATCGAGCAAACCGCCCGGAACCTTTCCCCCTCCACCTCGTCAGCCGACGAGATCCTCCGGCCCTCTCTTTCGGCAGCACCTTTCCCCCAGAAGTCGCAGACGCTTCAGGAACAGCCCTTCGCCTATCCGGAAGCATCCGCATCCGTTCGGTCGACGCCCCCTTCCAAGGAACGGCCGAAAGAAGCAACGCCATCGCCACGGGACATTCCGGATTCTCCGATTCAGATGGTGAGAGATACAACGCCTGAAAACGCTTCCAGTGATGCCCCATCGGCTTCAGAAGCAACACTTTCAGAGACGAGCGATTTTCTGACACGGCTTCGCGAACGGCTGGTGCAGATGAAGAACCCGTCTCTTGCAGGGTTTCTGGCACCCGCCCAAGTGCTGGAGCTTACGACAGATCGTATCGTCCTTGCCCTGAACACGGCACCGTTCATTGCCGCTAAAATCCGCAGCAGTGAACCCCTGCTACGTCAGCTCTGCTCCGAAATCGCCGGAAAGGAGATCGATCTGCAATGGATCGAAACCGTTCCGGCCCCGGAGGTGCAGAAATCCGAAACACCCAAACCCATCGATGTCAAGACAGCCGCGCTGAACCATCCGAAGGTTTCCGAAATCATCGAGATTTTCGGAGGTTCGGTCGTCGATATCCGTATTCCAGCAAAGGAGGCATCACCATGATGAAAGGCATGGGCAACATGCTGAAGCAGGCCCAGAAAATGCAGGCACGTATTCTCAAAATGCAGGAAGAATTGGCCGGTCGAACCATAGAAGGCTCGGCCGGCGGCGGCATGGTAAAGGCCGTGGCAAACGGAAAGCAGATGCTCGTATCGATCACCATCGAAAAGGAAGTGGTCGATCCGGAAGATGTCGAGATGCTTCAGGACCTGGTTCTTGCGGCGGTCAATGACGCGCTGAGCAAAAGCCAGGAAATGGTGTCTTCGGAAATGAACAAAATCACCGGCGGATTGAACCTTCCCGGATTGTGAACCGAGGCACATGAACTACTATCCCGAACCCATCCGCAGATTGATTCAAAGTTTCTCGAAGCTTCCCGGCATCGGGGAAAAAACCGCCGAACGCCTGACCATGCACGTGCTGAAGGCACCGCGGCCCGAAGCCGAGCGCCTCGCCCGAAGCCTGATCGACATGAAGGACAAGATCCGACTGTGCAGTACCTGCTTTGGACTGAGCGAAGGAGAAACATGCTCTCTGTGCGCCGATCCGGCAAGGGATCACACGATCATCTGCGTGGTAGAGCAACCCGCCGATATGATCGCCATCGAAAAATCGGGTGCTTATGGCGGTGTCTATCACATCCTGCAGGGTGCCCTGTCACCCATCGACGGCATCGGTCCAGACCATTTGCGAATTGCGGAGCTCATCCGGCGGATCGAAGGCGGGACGGTTCGGGAATTGATTCTGGCCACCAGCACCAGTGTCGAGGGCGAATCCACCGCCTCCTTTTTGCGGGAATTGCTCAAAGAGCATCCTGTTCGAATCACCCGAATCGCATCCGGTGTTCCCATGGGCGGCGATTTGAAATATGTGGATCAGGTCACCCTGAAACGGGCCATGGACTGCAGACATGACATGTAACAACGAATCTCCTGCCCCAGGCTCCGAAGAGCCGCCCATCTTCACCTGCAAACAATGCGGCGATTGCTGCAAGGGCTATGGCGGCACCTACCTGACACCGGACGACATCCTCGCCATCAGCCGATACGTCGGCGTCGACCCCAAAGATTTCATCGAAACCTATTGCACCTTTTCGGGATCCCGCCCCATTCTGGCTCAGAGAGCCGATGGCTACTGCATTTTCTGGGACCGCCTGTGCACCATCCATCCCGTCAAGCCCTTCATGTGTCGGGCCTGGCCCTACATCCGAAGCGTTCTCATCGATCCAAGCAATTGGTATGCCATGGCAGGCTCCTGCCCCGGCATGCGTACGGATGTATCGACCGATCGCATTCGTGAAGTCGTCCAAGTACAGTGGGATCGGTTGATCGCCGACAAGCATCGGTGATGGACACGAAAAAAGTCCAAAAGACTCATCCGAGTCGCATGGGGGGAGACACGCCTTTTTCGTT
>CAZJXF010000083.1:0-16063 GCA_964549995.1 uncultured Desulfatirhabdium sp.
TTTCAGAGAGGGGAATCGAACCGATGTCTGAGAAAAATCCAGAATGCCCGCTCTACAATCCCTTGAATTGCAAGGAATATTATAATCCGAAACTGTGTGCTTTCGTCCGGAAGGACAAGATATGCCTGAAGAAGAAAAAGCCTCGGGCGGGCAAGAACAAAGAAGAAGCGATTGTCAACGGTATGGAAAACGCTGCTACCGAGAATACGGCGGCATGAAGAGATGAATACTGCTGTTTCTCCTTCCACCACTTGCCCCTGGTGATGGATCGGCCGCCGGTCTTCTTCAGCAGGAGGTCCCGGGATCAGGCATGCCCGGCGCTGGAGGAAAGCAGCATGGGATCGATGCCCATCCGACGAATCGCCTCTTCCCACTGGTTTTCCGGGTTTGCTTCAAAAATCAATTCGATATCGGCCTCATTGGTGAGCCAAGCATTCTCCAGCAGCTCCGCTTCGAGCTGCCCTGCCCCCCATCCCGCACACCCCAACAGCATCAGAAAATTCTTCGGTCCCTGTTCCTGCCCGATGGTTCGTACCAGGTCGGTGGTATTGCTGAGTGCGAGGGCTTCATTGACGACCAGTGTCCCTTCCCATCCAAAGGGCGGGCCGTGCAGCACGAACAGCCCGCCTTGATGTACCGGCCCACCGATATGGATCGGCCGATCGCCGACCGTTTCGGTGCAGGGGATTTCAATTTCGGAAAAGATTTCAGCCGCCCGAAGAGACGGATGCACCCGATTGACCACCACCCCAAGCGCTCCATCTGCATTGTGTTCACAGATCAGCACAACCGTTTGGAAAAAATTGGGATCCTGAAGACCCGGCATGGCGATGAGAAAATGACCCTTCAGGGATGTGACGATTTCGGGTTCATTCATGTCGTTCTCCCATGCAGGTATTGGGCGCCCAAATGGTTGAGCGTCAGGGTGATCGGTCGGTCTTCGTCGATATCGCCGGAGAGTCGAATCGGTCCGGGAATGCGGAAATCGTCTGGCCCTGGCGCTGCTGCAAGCCATTTTTCCCGAAACGCCTTCACCGTTTGAAAGGCAGGGCTTTGGATGTCGACAAGGCTCTTTTCCAGCACCAGCACGAGCTTTCCGTTGCGTTCTTCCAGGTGCATCAGAGGAGCGATCGGCACACCGATCGGTTCCCATTTGGAAAACGGCATTTCGATGTTTCGGATGGCGGCCATCTGTCCCGTAGCCCCATTGGCAATCAAACTGAATGCCGTCCATCCGAGGTTGTACGTATAGGTGCAATCGAAAACGGTAGGGCTGCTGCCTCTGCCGTCGTATCCATAGAAATGGGTTTGGGTTTTGAACTGGGGGACCGACTTGTTGTAAATCTTCTCGATGGCCGCCGGTATCGGCTGGTCTTCGGTGAGCAATTCTCCCTTGACGAGGGCCTGTTTGAGGGTTTTTTTCGAAATGATCGTTTCCTTGACAAGCAGGTATTCATCCTTCGGGAAGTTCTTGAACAGGACCGGGCCGAACCGATCCGGTGAAAGGCCGGCTTCCTCCAGTACCTGTCGGTAGTAGCCTTGTTCGATGCCGAGTTTGTATTGCCCTTTTTCCTTGAGGATGTCGAGGTAATCCTTCACCAGTCCCATGATGACCTTGTCGGTCTCCACGAGGGAAAACTGGAAATTGCCGTGGCTGTCGCGCTCCATCAGCAGCCCTTCCTGAAAGAATTCCGGAAGATCGTTGAAGAGCTCATCATCGCGGTTGTTCCAGATGGCATGAGCTCCCGCTTCCCGGGTGCCCTGCGCCAGCCTGCGGAGATATTCCCGTTTGTGTTCGAGCTGCGGATGGGCGCTGTGAAAATCGGTGTCGTGGGTCCGATTGTATTCGCCGATGATGGTGTTGAGCTTGATGATGAACACCTGAATTTCGTTGATAAATTCAAGCACCCCCTCGGGAATGACCATCACGCCGAAATTCTTGCCCACTGCCGCCCGACGGACGATGGCGTCACAGATCATTCGGGACAGGTGGCGCAGCGTCATGCCATAGGCGGTGAAATCGGTTCCACCGGTCTTCTGGGCGGCTTCGAGCCTGCGATGATCCGTATAATCGGCGAGGTCTTCGCCGATCAGGGTGATGTTGGCGTGGGTCTGAAGGGCCACCTCCAAAGCCAGGTGGCTGGCCGATCGCCCCATGACCTTGCAGATGTGCCAGTATTTCTGATCGGAGCTGCAGTCCGTACACAGGTTGCTGACTTCCTGGGCGAAGGCCCTGGCTGCGGAATGAAATCCAAAGGAAACGGCGCACAGCACCCGCCCCTGGCTGTCCCGTACCTGAACGTCTCCGTCGATGGTTTTAGGCACACCGATGACTTGAATGCCTTCGTTGTAGAGCGCCTCGGCAAGAAAGGCCGCATTCGTGTTCGAGTCGTCTCCGCCGATGATGACCAAGGCATCGATGCCGAGGCCCTTGAGCGTTTTTCGGGCCTGTTCCATCTTCTTGGGTGTATCGATCTTGGTCCGGCCGGTCTTGATCATCCCGAATCCGCCCAGGTTTCGGTATTCGTCGATCAACTCCCGCGTCAGGCGAACGGCTCGGTTTTCCAGAATGCCGTCGGGACCCAACCAGAAACCGTAGAGGACCGTATGGGGATTGGCGGCCATAGCGGCGTCATAGATGCCCGCAATGACGTTGTGGCCTCCGGGAGCCGGACCCCCCGAAAAAACGATTCCAATGGTTCGGGTTTTGGTGTATTCAGAACGGCCCTGGTCACTCGAGTTCGGCGCGGCGACGATGTCTTGAACCCGGTTGTGGATGAGATGGGGAAGTTTGGCGACTGCCTCGGGATCAAGCTCAAAGGTATAGGTATCATTTTGAACCAATGCCGTCCTATCGGATTCGAAGACTGGAATTTTCGGCGGAATTTTGGTTCTTCGGGCCAGCATTTCGTCGTTCAGATTCGTTGTCACCGCTTTGACTTCCGGAAGATCGAGGAAGGCTGAAAAGATTTCTGGAGAAGAAACCGGATGGGGGGTCGTCATCGATGGGTCCTGCAACGAACCGGATGTCTCGCTCATGGGTGCCTCCTGTAGGATCTTGTTGGAAACGGGTATGTCTTTCGTTCGATACCATAAATCGGAGCCTGTGCAGATGTCAACTGTGATGGACTCGCAAAAAGTCAGTGAGTCTCCAAAGAGCCGCCTGGGGACGGGAACACCTTTTTCGCTGCATCGGAAAAACTCAGCCGCCCGATCTCGTAAGGGCCGGGCATGTGGCCAGACTTCAGCGATGGGTCATTTGGAATACAACGGCTCGTTATCCTAACACATATGGACTTGATGCGCATGCCCGGCCCAACGAGCTCCGGCGGCTTCAAACAAGTTTCCGCTGCAGCATCAAAAGGCGTACCCGCCCCCATGCTCAGGCCCGGAAAGACCCCAAAATCGGATGCAGAACGACTTGTTGCGAGTCCATCATCTTCTGACTTCTGACTTCTGACTCCTGACTCCTGACTCCTGACTCCTGACTTCTTCTTCGCCACCATGATCATCAAACAACTCGACATGACCGGCTTCAAATCCTTCGCCAATCGAACGGTGATCGGCTTCGTGCCGGGGATTTGCGCCATCGTCGGCCCGAACGGCTGTGGAAAAAGCAACGTTCTCGATGCCCTGCGCTGGGTGATGGGAGAACAGAGCGCCCGTCAGCTTCGTGGCAAGGCCATGGAAGATGTCATCTTTGCCGGAACGGGTAACCAGTCTCCCCTTTCCATGGCAGAGGTGTCGTTGCTGCTGTCGGCATCCGGGGAGGGGGTTCATCCAGGTACCGAAGCAGCGGAGGTGAATGCATCGGATGTGCAGATCACCCGGCGCCTGTATCGGACCGGAGAAAGCGAATACCTGCTCAACCGCCAACCCTGTCGGCTCAAGGACATTCACCAGCTCCTGATGGGACATGGGGCGACGGGAAAATCCTATGCGGTCATACAACAGGGGAACATCGGAGCCATTACCGAGGCGACGCCCGAAGAGCGACGGCAGTATCTGGATGAAGCCAGCGGGGCCATGCGTTACAAGTCCAAGCGGCAGGAGGTCGCCAGGAAGATCGAGGAAACCCGGGAAAATCTGTTGCGCCTCGACGATATCCTGGCGGAAATCAAGCGGCAGATGGCGGTTTTGCAGCGCCAGGCCAAACGCGCAAAGGCCTATCTGGACCTTCAGAATGCCGTGCAACGCATGGAGATTCTCTTCGGTTTGCACATCGTTTCGCGGGAGGAAGCCCATCTGGAAGCACTTGCCGAACGAAAGCGCCATCTTCTGGATCACGAGCAAACCCATCGACAGGTCTTGGAGGAGAAGACGGCGGCTGTGGGTGCGCTCCGGGCCAAGCTCGAAGCGGCAGCGATTCGAAGTCGGGATCTTGTCGGCAGGCTGCAGCTCATCGAACGGCGCATCGACCGAATGATTCAGGAGATGGACTATCTGAAGCTGGAAGCCGAACGTCTTGAAAAGGAGCGTAACCAATGTCTCGAGGAGCTGCAGCGTATACAGGAAAAGGCCGGCCGTCATGAAGAGGAGCGGGAGGCGCTAACCAAACGAGAGGAAGAGCTCACCCGGGAGGTTGAAGGCGCAGAGATCCGGTTGCGGGAGAGTCGAAAAGCCGAAGCCGAATGTCGGGGCCGTATGGAAACCCTCAAAGGGCGGATCGAAACCTTTCGAAAGGCCGTCCTGACCCTCAGCGCAGATGAAGCCAAAACCCTTCAGGCCAGCCGGACGGCAGTCGAAAACCGCAGACAGGCCGAGCGCAACCTGAAGCGCATCGCAGAGGAGCTGCTCGCTGCACGGCGCAACGAGGAAACCCTTGCCGGACAGAAACGGGAAGTCGAGTCGGAGATCGAGGAATTGGATGGTCGGATCGCCGACATGGAGGAGCGGATCGATGGGCAGCGCAGGATGCTGACCGAAACGACTGCGGTGTTTCGGCAGACGACCGAACGGGTGCGCGCCCTTCAGGACAAGCGCCGTGGCATCGACATTCGATTGAACACCCTTCGCAAGCTCGCATCCGCATATGAAGGGTTTTCGACCGCTGCCAGGGCCGTTCTGCGGGATTGGCCCAAACGGATGAACCTTGCAGACAAGGGATCCAGCGTATCTCCCGTAGCCATTGCGGATGTGCTGCATGTCGATTCCGGGTATGAACTGGCCCTCGAAGTCGTCCTGAACGACGCACTCCAGTGGGTGATGCTCGATTCGGTGGATCGGGTGCGTGGTGCCATCGATTTTTTGGCAGAACACCCTGCAGGTCGATGCGGATTCGTTTTGCCGGAAGTGGGTTCTTCGGTCGTCGCGGCTTCGATGTCGCCCTGTTCCATCGGTGAGCCGCTGATGGATCGGGTGCGGTTTTCGCGTGATATCCCGGCATTGAAGACCCTTCTGGAAACGGTTTGGGTCGTTGAAACCCGGGAAGAGGCTTTGGCGGCATGCGGTTTGCTCTCTGCGGGGCAGCGGGTCGTCAGTCGGGATGGCGTTCTCGTGGGTGCCGACGGGGTGATCCTCACCGGATACGGCATGGATCCGACCGGTCTGCTGAGCCGGAAGAACGACATCGAGCTTGCCGAAAGCGAGCGAAACGATTGTCTCCGGGAGCTTGCCGAAGCCGAGCAGGCAATGAAACAGGCCGAAACGGAGGTAAAAGCGGGGGAAAAGGCGCTCAGTCGTCTGCTCGAGGAGCTTCAGGAAAATCGGGAGGATCGGCAGGAAGCCGACAAACGTCGTATTCAGCTCGAGGAACGGTGGAAACACATTCGACGAAACCTTGATATTCTGATCATCGAACAAGAGCGGCTTTCGGGGGAGGAGACGGACAGCGAAGCCGAATCGCTCCGACTCCAGTCAACCCTGGATGACATTCGTCGGGCGCTTCGCCTCGAACAGGAGCGCCTCGAGGCTGCAGAGGCGGAGCAGGATGGATGGCGCCGATCCCTCGATAGCCTTCAGCAGGAGCGGCAGACCGTTCAGGTGGCGCTGACATCCGCTCAAGCTGCTTTGGAAAATGTCCGGGACAGCATCCGAAGGCTCGATCATGCCCGCAAGGAAGGTCAGCGACAGGCCGAACAGATGCGTAATCGCTTGCAGACGATCGAAAAGCAGCGGTCGGAGTGTTTGGGGAAGCTCGAGCGGAACCGGAAGTCGATCGAACAAGGGAATCGGGAGCGGGATGTGCTGCGCACGGAAGCGGCGACTTGGGAGGCGGAAACGGCCGCTCTCGATGAAAAGCGGGCTCATCTTGAAGAGACGATCCGTGAACTTCAAGAGAACCGGGATACGACGGCAAGACAACTGCAGGACATCGAAATCGAGTGGACCGAGCACCGGGGGGTTCGAGAGCATGCCTTGGCGGACATCGGTCGCATTACCAGCCGGTCGATATCCGAGCTGAGGCATGACATGCAGGAAGCGCTCCAGGATCCGGCTTTCGATGGGGAGGCCCTTTCGGAGGAGATCCGAAGAAAACGGGAACAGTTGCTGCGGTTTCCCGAAATCAATACGGCTGCCATTCGAGAGCTTGCCGAGGTCCGGGAGCGCCATGATTTTCTGGAAACCCAGAAGGCCGATCTTCTCAAGGCTATGGACGATCTGCAAACGGCCATCCGCAAGATCGATCGGGCCACACGCGAGACCTTCCTCGAGACCTTTCATGCAGTGAACGCCAAGATCGCAGAGGTGTTTCCCCAATTGTTCGAAGGAGGTACGGCCGGACTGGTGATGACCGATCCCGACAATCCCCTTGAATCGGGCGTGGAATTCATGATACAGCCTCCGGGCAAGCGATTGACCCGAATCAGCCTGCTGTCCGGAGGGGAGAAGGCGCTGTGCGCCATTGCCTTCATTTTTTCCATATTCCTGATTCGACCCGCGTCGTTCTGCCTTTTGGATGAAATCGACGCTCCCCTCGATGAAGCCAATGTCCTGCGGTTCAACCGCCTGCTCGACATCGTCGGTGAAAAGGCCCAGATCATCATTGCCACGCATAACCGCAGAACGATGGCCTTTGCAGACATGCTGATCGGCGTCACGATGGAGACGAAAGGTATTTCACGGATCGTTCCCGTGAAATGGGAAGAGGTGAATCATTTCGTGAAGGAAGCGAATTGAATGGGATTCAACTGGTTCAAAAAAAAATCGAAAGTCGAAGTTGAACAGGCGCTGCAGGCACCTATCGATGAAAAGGCGGCCGTTTCCACCGAGGCAATGGCCGAGCCGGGAGGACAAGCGCCGCAGGAGGAGGAGGAGCTGGCTGCGGTTCCAGTGAAAGACGGCTCATCTGCCGTCGCTGAAGCGCAACCGGAGGATCCCCAGGGGGACGTGCGAAAAAAGGGGTTTTTGCAGCGGCTCAAAAACGGGTTGGCGAAGACCCGTCGGATTCTGACGACCGATATCGACAAGCTGTTTTCCACCGGAAGAACCGTCGACGAAGAGGTGCTGGAAGAACTGGAAGAGAAGCTCATTACGGCAGATCTCGGTGTCGAGATCAGCATGGAGCTCATTGCCAAAATCTCCAAGCGCAAGCTGGGTCAGACGGCGACTGCGGACGAATTGAAGGAAATTCTCAAACAGGAGATTCTGGGGCTTTTTCCGGAAGCATCGATGGTGCCAAGCGGCGGAGCATTCTCAAAACCCCATGTCGTGATGGTGGTCGGGGTCAACGGTGTGGGCAAGACGACCACGATCGGCAAGATCGCTTCCGCTCTTCGATCCAAAGGAAAGAAAGTCCTCATCGCTGCAGCGGATACATTTCGGGCTGCGGCCGTCGAACAGCTCGATATCTGGGCCAGTCGGGCGGGGGCGGATATCGTTCGTCACAAGGCCAATTCGGATCCGGCGGCCGTGGCCTTCGACGGCGTGGATGCAGCCGTGGCCCGTGGTGTCGATGTCGTACTCATCGATACGGCAGGCAGGCTGCATACCAAGGTCAACCTGATGGAGGAGCTCAAGAAAATCCAGAAGGCTGTCTCCAAACGAATTCCGGATGCGCCTCATGAAACGCTTCTCGTGCTCGATGCGACAACCGGCCAGAACGCCCTCAGTCAGGCCAGGCTATTTCATCAGGCGGTCGGTGTATCGTCCATTGCCTTGACCAAGCTCGATGGAACGGCCAAGGGGGGAATTGTCGTGGGGATCGCCAGGGGAATGAACATTCCCATCCGGTATATCGGGGTGGGGGAGCAGATCGACGATCTTCAGCCTTTCGACGCCCGCTCCTTCGTGGATGCGCTGTTTTGATCCAGCGGCAAGGATGATGGACTCGCAAAAAGTCCACAAGTCTCATTCAAACAAGTATCCGATGCAACATCAAAAGGCGGTTCTCCCCCCATGCTCAGGCCCGTCAAGAACCATAGCCGGGGATGAAGCGACTTTTTGCGAGGCCACCAAGGATGGGTTCGTGCGGGTTCAGGATCAGGCCGACCGGGCAGTGGTCCGATCCTTCGATGTCGTTGTCGATGAATGCGTCCTGAACCCACCCTTTATCCATCATGTCCTGACTCACGAAGAAATAGTCGATGCGCCATCCGATGTTGCGTCTGCGAGCTCCGAACCGGTAGGTCCACCAGGAATATTTGACCGTGTCTGGATAGAGCGTTCGGAACGTGTCCACATACCCCCTTGCGACGATCCGGTCCATCCAGTCGCGTTCGATGCGGAGAAATCCGGAATAATTTTCGTTGGCTTTGGGATTCTTCAAATCGATTTCGTTGTGGGCCGTGTTGAAGTCTCCTGCGACGACAACACTTCTTCCTGCTTCACGCAATCGATCGGTATAGGCGAAAAAATCCTCGTAAAACCGAAGCTTGTAGGCAAGCCGATCCTCTCCCGTCTGGCCGTTCGGAAAATAGACGTTGAACAGAACGAAAGCCCCCAGATCCATCCACAGAATCCGTCCTTCCTCGTCGTATTCCGGAATACCGATGCCGTAGCCGACTTCCCGGGGTTCGATCCGGGTGTAGATGCCGACCCCGCTGTATCCCTTTTTGCGGGTTGAAAAGGACCACAGGGAACGATAACCGTCGATCTTTTCCATCTGTGGATCGAGCTTGGTCGCCTGGAGTTTGGTTTCCTGAATGGCGAGGATGTCGGCGTCAATCTGTTGTACCGAACCGAGAAAATCCTTTTTCAGGATGGCTGCAAGCCCGTTGACGTTCCAGGAAACAAGTTTCATAGCGTCGATCGGTTCCGTTTCATCTCGGGTTCATTGGTTTTCGACAGTTGTCGACAGATTTCGGATTCGACCGCTCCGGAAACGAGGGCTTCGATTTCGTCTGCGGACGTGACCACCCGATCGGCTCCTGCATCGATCAGTTTCGACCGCAGATCGTCGGCAGCCGCATCGGAGCTCAGAAAACCGATGGCCGTGTAAGGAGGTGTGGCACTCTTGGCGGCCCGCATGTCGTCGGGCATGTCTCCGATGTAAAAGCGCCGTTCCACCGGCCGTTCGAGATCGGCCTGGATGGCGTTCAACATGAAGGGATGGGGTTTTTCGAGGGAAGGGCGTTTCTGAAACAGCGCTTCCGTCCATTCCTGCGCCAAGTTGCAGTCGTCGAGGGTGAGCATTCGGCTGAAAAAATTTTCGATGCGAAAAAGCTTCAGGGTGTGAAAAGCCTCCGCAAAGGGTCTTCCGGTCGCAATAGCCAGAATATGCTGCTCGGCAAGCCGCTTGAAGGAATCGGCAGGAATCAGAAGGCGCTCGGTTTCGATGAGACCGGGGCCGTGATGACTTCTGGATTCGAGTCCATAGGTGGTTTGGAACAATTCCGAACCCAGATAGTGTTCCTGAAACAGCCGTCGGATGAGGTTGCCGTCTGCGATGTCTCCCTGATCGAGCAGATCGACAAGGGGGTGGCGAAAGGCGCCTGTTTCCCGATACAGGGTGGAGATCGGCAAGGGAGTGGATCGAAGGAAATCGATGAGGGGGGCCAGCCGAAGGGTCTGAAGGCTTCGGTTCCACAAGTCCCATGGGTCCGTAACATCTGTCGGGATTTCCACTTTCAGCCGGGAGAGGGCGAGGCTGATGACCAGTGCCGATAAATCCCAATCGTTGTTCCATCCGCCCGAGTTTCGAATCCGTGCCACATCTTCGAGCGAGACGATCGGATCGGGCAACCGTTCAGCATCGGGTGAAGGTTCGAAGAACGTCCGGGTGATCCGTGGAATCATCTCCCGATAGGAAGAGGAGACATCCACGATGACACCGTCCATGTCGAAAGCGATCAGATTCAAATGGTTTTCCTTCATTGAGACGTAACGCATCTGTTCGATTCAATTGGTGGCGACATATCGAACATGGCCAGGAAAGTCAAGTTTCATCCGAGTCGCATGGGGGGAGACACGCCTTTTTCGTTGCATCGGATAAACTCAGCCGCCCGAGCTCGTAAGGGCCGGGCATGTAGCCAGACTTCAACGATGGGTCATCCGGAATACAACAGCCTGTTACTCTAACAGATATAGACTAGATGCGCATGCCCGGCCCAACGATCTCCGGCGGCTTCAAACAAGTATCCGATGCAACATCAAAAGGCGTATCTCCCCCCATGCTCAGGCCCGGAAACACCTCAACATCGGGGGTAGAGCGACTTTTTGCAAGTCCATCAATTTGATTCGTTTTACTGTGCCCATCATCGTCGTTGACCAGACATGGCTTGGACAGTATATTGCCGTTGTTCTAAGGTCCCATAGTCGTGACCCGAAACATCAAAACAACGGAAGTGCGGCGATATGTCGCAAGCTGAAAAGGGGGGATTCCTATACGACTTCAAATTGTTACGGCGTGTTTGGTCTTTGTGCTCCTGGCATCATCGGCGATTGCAGGTCCAACCCATTTTCTTGCAGGATTTGGCGCAGCAGGAATTCTGGATGACACCCAAACCGGTTATGGATCGATAGAGATACGTCGCTTCTTTTATACCTGGAAAAAGCTTTCGATCGCTTATGGCGGGGTGTTCGAGTTTGGAGGATCGGATCAATATCTGGGAGGCGCCTTGACGGTGGATTATCCCATCATTTCCCGATTCGGTCTCACCCTGAGCACCGGACCGGGCTATTACACCAACAGCGATGTCGATTTGGGGGATCATTTTGAAATTCGATCCGGATTGGAAGTCTATACGACCCTGAAGCAGGGGCTTCGGATCAGCCTCGGTGCATTCCATTTTTCCAACGGAGGTATTTCCGAAACCAATCCGGGATCGAATGCGGTTCGGTTTGCCGTCACCGTTCCCTTGCCTTTCTGAACCGGTTGGCTGAAGAGGTTCCGAGGCAGTAACGCAAAGGGTGAAGCTGGCACATGGTAAAGGTTTCAGATGTCATTGTCATCGGCGGGGGTGTCATCGGATGCGCTTCGGCATATTTTCTGTCGCAAGCGGGGCTGAATGTCGCTCTGATCGAACGAGGCGGGATTGGATCGGGGACATCCAGCCACTGTGAAGGCAATGTGCTCGTTCATGACAAGATGCCGGGATATGACAGCAGCTTGGCGCGACGAAGCCAACAGCTGTTCTCTGAGGTGATCGGCACCCTGGAGGGGGATGTCGGGTGGCGGCAGCCGGGAAGCCTTCTGGTTGCGGAAAGCGATGAGGAGCTCGCCGCCGCAACAGACTTTGCCGGCCGCATGCGGGAGCAGGGGATTCCTGTGGATGTTCTCGATGCGGACTCCCTACGGCGGATGGAACCGCAGTTGGCTCCGGATCTTGCCGGGGGGCTTTTCTTCCCTACGGATGCAAGCCTCAACCCGTTGCTGTTGTGTGCCACCCTGGTGGACACCATCCGAAGGGCCGGGGCTACGGTTCTGACCCATACCGAAGTTATCGGTATCGATCGGGACAAGAAGGGCGCCGTCTGCAGTGTTCTCACCGACCGGGGCCGATTGGTCACCGGAAGCGTAGTGAATGCGGCCGGTGTTTGGGCTCCTGCGGTCGGTCGGATGGTCGATCTCGACATTCCGATTCAGCCACGTCAGGGCCAGATTCTGGTTTCGGAACGTACGGCGCTTCCAGCCCGCCGAAGCATCGTCGAATTTGGTTACCTGATGGCCAAATTCGGAAATCGAAGCTATCGTCGGAACATTTCACCCGAGATGGAGGATTACAACATCGCCTTCGTCTATGAGCCTACGGAAGCGGGCAATTTTCTGGTCGGCAGCAGCAGGCGTTTTACCGGAATGGACATCCGCTGCCATCCGCCGGTGCTGCGCTGCCTTGCAGCCCGTGCGCTCCGATTTCTGCCGGGGATTCGCAGAACATCGATCATCCGAACGTATGCTGGTCTTCGACCCTACACACCGGATCATTTTCCCATCGTTTCCGAAACCCGGGTGCCCGGCTTCTATGTGGCGGCAGGTCACGAAGGCGATGGGATCGGGCTTTCCATGATCACCGGGAAATTGGTGCAGCAGCTGATCTGCGGGCTTCCTCCGGAAATCGACATGGAACCGCTTCGGTTGGATCGGTTCGAGGGAAAACCGATTCAGGAAATGGCATGAGAACCACCAAGAGGAAGAACCTTACAGGGAGGAATAAGATGAGAGGACAACGTATGCAAAAGCTGTGGTGGATCGTGGCGATCGGGCTTGCCGTCTTCATAGGCTGCACGCAGGAAACCCAGAATCAGTTGGGCAGAAGCATCCAGAATTGGACAGGGACCAACGGCGTTCTGGACATCTATGCCGGGGAAAAACTCGTCAAGCGGTTCATCAAGGTGGAAAAACTGTCGACCGCCTACGGGACGCAGGACAAATTGCCCCGGTCCTATCGCTTCGGATACGGCTATCTCGATGAAAACATGAACCTCAAGGTCGATCCGGGAGAGAAAAAGGTCTATTTCGAGTTCAGCGATTTTTCGACGCCCTATATTTTTTATGAGAATCCGGAACATGGATAAAGGCATCGAGCCATCCTTCGGGCAATTCCCATTTGCCGACGATGCCCGGTTCACGGATAGCCAGCCGAAGCAGGCCGAGGAAACGGTTGCGGGGGATTTCCTCGGCCCCCATCCGCAGCAGGTGATCGGTCGTCACCTGACAGTCAATCCAGTGAAACCCATGGATCAGCGTGAAGGAAACGAGAGCGGCCAGTGCCGTCTTGGATGCGTCGTTTTCCAAAGAAAACATGGACTCCCCAAAAAAAGCCTTCCCCAAAGACACGCCATACAACCCGCCTGCCAATCGGTCTTCTGACCACACCTCCACGGAATGAGCCACCCCCATGCGGTGTAGCAAATGGTATGCCGTCTCCATTTCCGGCGTGATCCAGGTGTCTTCTCGATGTTTGGATCGAACGGCACCGCACAGATGAATCACCTGCTCGAAACACGCATCCATCGAGACCGTGAACCGACAGGAACGGAGTGTTCTACGCAGGCTTCGGGAGAGATGGAGTTTTTGCGGGAAAAGGATCAGTCTCGGATCGGGGGACCACCACAGGATAGGCTGACCCTGGACGTACCAGGGAAAAATCCCCATGCGATAGGCTTCCAGCAATCGTTCGGGACGGAGATCCCCCCCGATGGCCAAAAGCCCGTCCGGATCGGCGATACGGGGCGGCGGAAAACGCAGGGTGTCATCCAGCAGAACGACCGTCATGGCGGAATTCCCAGAAAGTCCATCCGTCAGAGGACTTCGTAATCGAAGACCGGCTCTCCGTTTTCCATGCGCATGCGGGCCGTTCCGCCGCTCTGAAGGTTTCCGAAAAGGATGGCATCGGAGAGCACGTCCTTGATCCGGGTCTGAATGATCCGAGAAAGCGGGCGTGCCCCATATTGGGAATCATGGCCTTCTGCAGCGAGCCAGCTTCTCGCCTCCGGGGTTAGAACCAGCTTGACCCGTTTTGCAGCGAGCAATCCGTTCAGCTCGTCGATGAATTTGTCGACGATCCGTTCCATGATCTCGCGGCTCAAGGCAGAAAAATGAACGATCGCATCGAGGCGGTTGCGGAATTCCGGGCTGAACACCGTCTCTACAGCCTTTCGACTCTTGTCCTCGGCGCTTGCGGTTGGAATACCGAATCCGATGGATGCCGAAGCCATTTCCCTGGAGCCGGCATTCGAGGTCATGATGATGATGACGTTTCGAAAATCGGCCTTCTTTCCGTTGTTGTCGGTCAACGTGGCGTAATCGAGCACCTGAAGCAAAATGTTGAAGAGATCCGGATGCGCCTTTTCGATTTCGTCGAAAAGCAGCACGCAATGGGGGTGCTTGCGGATATCGTCTGTGAGAAGCCCCCCCTGATCGAATCCGATGTATCCGGGTGGCGCACCGATGAGTCGGGCGACGGCATGCTTTTCCATGTATTCGCTCATGTCGTATCGGCTGAAATGAATACCCAGAAGCTGCGCTACCTGACGGGCGACCTCGGTCTTGCCCACACCCGTCGGTCCGGTGAACAGGAAAGAGCCGACCGGACGATTGGGGGCGCTCAGACCGGCACGGGAACGTTTGATGGCCGTGACGATCGCTTCGATGGCCGGATCCTGGCCGAAAACCACCCCTTTCAATCCGCTTTCGAGGGTTTCAAGACGCTCTCTGTCGGATGACGACACCCGAAGAGCGGGGATGCGGGCCATTTTAGCGACGATCTTTTCAATGTCGGAAGGATGAATGCGTTTCCGGTTGGGCTGGCCGCTCAGCCGCACATAGGCGCCTGCCTCGTCGATGACATCGATGGCCTTATCGGGCAGATACCGGTCGTTGATGTGCTTTGCGGAAAGCTCGGCAGCCGCTTTCAAGGCGGCATCCGTGTATTGGATGCCGTGATGGGCTTCGTACTGGGTCTTGAGGCCTTTCAAGATCAAGACGGTTTCGGCCACAGAAGGCTCATGGATTTCGATTTTCTCGAATCGCCGGGCCAACGCACGATCTTTTTGAAAATGGTTTTTAAACTCTTCGTAGGTGGTCGATCCGATGCATCGGAATTCGCCGCTGGCAAGAGCTGGCTTCAAGATGTTCGATGCATCGAGAGAGCCGCCGCTGGTCGCACCGGCCCCAACGACCGTATGAATCTCGTCGATGAACAAAATAGGCTTTTTCAGCCGCTTCAGGGCATCAATGACCCCCTTGAGGCGTTGCTCGAATTCGCCCCGGAACTTGGTTCCAGCCAGAAGTCCGCCCATATCGAGGGCATAGATGGTGACATCCTTGATGGGATCGGGGACCTTGCCTTCATAAATTTTTAGGGCCAGCCCCTCCGCCATGGCGGTCTTACCGACACCCGGATCGCCCACATAAATGGGGTTGTTTTTTCTTCTGCGGCAAAGCACCTGGATCGTGCGCTCGATTTCGGCTTCCCGATGAATGAGGGGATCGATCTTGCCTGCAGCGGCCCGTTCGATCAGATTAACCGTGAACAGGGCAAGCGGATCGGCGGATTTGGGCTTTCCGGATTCTCCCTCGGCCGGTCTGTCGGTGAACGGCGGTCTGGGGGCTTCGTGGGAAATATAGCTCAGGACGGCAAGCCGAGTGATGCCGGCTTCACTGAGGAAATAGGCCGCATAGGAGTCTTTTTCCAGAAAAATCGAAGCGAGGATGTCGCTCACATCGACTTCGGATTTTTCAGCGGACCGGACATGGTCCACGGCGCGCTGGATCACCCGTTGAAACCCGACCGTCTGCCGGATGGTATAGGCTTCATGGGGCGGTACCACACGAATATGCTCCTGAAAGAACATTTCGAGGGATTCGAGTAGCCGGTTGACGTTTCCGCCGCAGGCTTCGATGATCTCCACCCCATAGCTGTCGTGCAAGATAGCGAACAGGAGGTGTTCGATGGAAACATATTCGTGACGGCGGTGCCGGGCCTCCCGTAGAGCAAAGCCGAGGGCCTGGTTGACTTGCTTGCTGATCATACCGCAAACCTTTCAATTCAGGAGTCAGAAGTCAGGAGTCAGAAGTTAGAAGTCAGAATAAAAGCGGAAAAACCCTGCTTTTTCAGGCTCCCTCCTGCGGTGTTCATGTATCGGGGTGAAACCCCGGTTGCATGGGCGATTATGGTGAAGATGGTAGATGACGGCTTCGCAAAAAGGCCGGATGCTGTGTCGTGCTGCATCCCTCGTCGTT
>CAZJXF010000084.1:0-15727 GCA_964549995.1 uncultured Desulfatirhabdium sp.
CCCCTTGCGGGCTGCCTTGTCCTGCCCTTTATCCGCAACGAACGCAGCGTTCGGGTATCCACCCTCGTCATGGGCCTTGTGGAAGCGTTGCTGGCGCTGCCCCTGTTTCGATTCGATCTTTCCCAGGCCGGATACCAGTTTCAGGAAAAGACGGTATGGGTTAAGCAATGGGGATTGAGCTACCATTTGGGCATCGACGGCATCAGCCTGTTGATGATCCTTCTGACCGTTCTTCTGCTTCCCTTGTGCGTGTTGTGCTCCTGGCGTTACATCCACAGCCGGATCACGGAATTTCATATCAGTCTTTTGCTGATGACCGCCGCCTGCATCGGTGTCTTTGCAGCCCTCGATTTTGTGCTCTTCTATGTGTTCTGGGAAGCGATGCTGGTGCCGATGTTCCTGCTGATCGCCGTTTGGGGTGGGCCGGACAAGCGCTACGCATCCCTCAAATTCTTTTTGTATACACTTGCCGGAAGCACGTTGCTTCTGGTCTCCATGGTTGCGTTTTATCTGGAAGGCGGTACGTTCTCCATTCCGGAGCTCACGGCCCGAAGCTACAGCTTCCGGTTCCAATTCTGGGCCTTTTTGGCGATGGCGTTCGCCTTCGCCATCAAGGTGCCGATGTTCCCCTTTCACACCTGGTTGCCTGCGGCCCACGTGGAAGCACCGACTGCCGGAAGTGTGCTGCTGGCGTCGGTCCTTTTGAAAATGGGAGCCTATGGATTTCTGCGGTTCTGCCTGCCCCTCACACCGGAGGCCAGTGCCTATTTCGCACCGTGGATGATCGCCGTTTCCATCGCGTCCATTCTGTACGGCGGTTTCGTGGCCCTGGGTCAGCAGGACATGAAAAAGCTGATCGCCTATAGCTCCGTTGCCCACATGGGCTTCGTCACGCTCGGCATTTTCCTCTTCACCCAGCGGGGGCTTCAGGGGGCCCTCATGGTCATGCTCAATCACGGCATCACCACGGGTGCGCTCTTCCTTCTGGTCGGCACCATTTACGAGAGAAGCCACAGCCGCCTCATCAAGGACAACCTCGGACTTGGAAAATACCTGCCTGCCTACATGGGCTTCTTCGGACTGTTTGCGCTTTCCTCGCTGGGCTTTCCCGGAATGAACAGCTTCGTTGGAGAGCTTCTGGTGCTGCTCGGAGTGTTTGCCAAGTATCCTTGGGTGGGGGCCGCCGCCATTCCGGGGGTGCTGCTGGGTGCGACCTACATGTTGCGGCTCACCCGGAACCTGGCGTGGGGGGAACCCTCTTCGGTACGCAATTGGCCGGATCTGTCGTTGCGGGAATGGATCGTCTTTCTCCCCTTAGCTGTTCTGGTGTTTTATATCGGTCTGGCTCCCGGCCTCACGCTTCGGGCGATCGATCCCACCCTGAATCGTGTCATCGCCGAATTTCAGAAGCCCAGGGCGCAAGTCGTGGAGACCGTCGCTCAGAAGACGGTGGCATCGGTCGTGTCGACTGCTGGAAAGGCCGCGAGGAACCCGTGAACCCATTTCTCACAGACCCAGTCCCTCAAGGAGATCATTTGTGAACGTCGATCTTACCCTGTTTTTGCCGGAACTGTTTCAGATCGTGCTGATCCTGTGCCTGTTCGGCCAGAGCCTCTTCGGCAGAACCCCATCTGAGGATCAACTCGATGTGACCGGGTGGTTGCCCTTTGCCGCAGCCGTCGGCATCGTGGTGGCCGGTCTCGGCCTGACAGCTCAGGGGCTCGTCTTGTGGGAAGCCTATCGGTTGGACGGCCTGTCTCAGTTCTTCAAGTTCGCCGTATCGCTCGGGTTCTTCTTTGCCGTTCTCAATGCCCAAAAACAGCCGACCCTTGCCCTGGAACACCGATCCGACTATTTCCTGCTGCTGTCGCTGAGCGCCTTCGGCCTGATGTGTCTGGCAAGTTCGGTCGAACTGATCACCATCTATTTGTCGCTCGAACTTTCTTCTTACAGCCTCTATGCACTCATCCCCTTGAGGGGAAAGGACCCCAGGGCATCCGAGGCAGGCGTCAAGTACATCCTTTTCGGTGCTGCAGCGACGGCCGTCAGCCTCTATGGCTTGTCCTACATTCTGGCCGCCCAGCATACGAGTTATCTGGCCGCTCTCGTTCACAAACCCTGGAACCTTACCGAAGCGCCTCTGGGACTTCTCGGGGTGAGTCTGTTTATGGCCGGATTCTTCTACAAGCTCGCCTTGTTTCCGTTTCATTTCTGGGCACCGGATGTCTATGAAGGTACGAGCAACGAAACGGCCGCCTACGCCGCAACCCTGCCCAAGTTGGGGGCTGTGGTCGTTTTGATCCGCCTGTCCGCCACCCTCGTTCCGGGGCTGAGCGCCACCACGATCATTGCGGTTTTCGGCGCCTTGTCGATGACTTTCGGAAACCTGGCCGCCCTGACGCAAACCGACGTCAAACGGATTCTCGGGTATTCCTCCGTATCCCATGCCGGTTATGTCACGATGGGGCTGGTTTCGGGTCTTCCCCAGGGGCTGGCAGCTGCAGGGTTCTACAGCATGGTCTATGTGCTGATGAACCTGACCTGTTTCTGGGTCATCTGTCGGCTGTCTCCGAACGGTGAAAACGTCACCTTGAACGACCTAAACGGGCTTCACAAGAGCTCTCCCTTTCTGGCCTTCGTCCTTGCCGTCGGCGCCTTTTCCCTTGTAGGACTGCCTCCGACGGCCGGCTTCATGGGAAAGCTCTTTCTGCTGAGCTCGGCCTGGAACCGGGGATACAATTGGCTTGTCGTTACGGCGGCCGTCAACACGGCCATCGCCATCTACTATTATCTGAACATCGTGCGGCATGCCTATACGGTGGAGCGCGAGGAGACGGCAACCGCCATGAGGACTCAGACCGGCTTCGGCATGATCTGGGGAGGCGTGTTGGCGTTTCTGGTGCTTGCGCTCGGCATGGTGCCGTCTCCGGTGTTTCAGTGGGCCGAGGCGGCCGGAAGGCAGTTGATGCCGTGAAAGGAAAAAGGGGCGGATCTTCTTCCATGCTCAGGCCCGTCAGGAACCATCGCTGGAGATGAATCGACTTTCGTGCCACGTACCACGAGATTTCAGTTTCGCACGAAGAACTTTCGCACCACGCATCCGGACTTTTACGCGATGAAGAACGTTTGAAGGAGGATTTCATGCCCATCGATACCGTAGCCAGTGTCTGCGGGATGTGTCCCGTACAATGCCCGATCGAGGTGGAAGTGGAAAACGGGGTCTGCCGATTTATCCACGGCAACCGACGGATTCCGGGCATTCGGGGGGCGCTGTGCACCAAAGGGGCTGCAGGCATTTCGTTCCGGAACGACAGCGATCGGCCGGCCTTTCCGATGCTTCGAAGCGGGGTGCGAGGGCAGGGCGGCTGGAAACGGATCGACTGGGATGAGGCTTTCGATATGGCTGCAGACAGGCTTCGGGCGTGCACTTCCGTTTCCGGGTCTTCGGCAATGATGTGGCTCGACAGCGGCGGGTGTTTCAGCGGATTTCGCAGGGCTTTCGCTCAGTCCCTCAGCCCCCATGTCTACACGGAAGATGCCATCGTCGGTGTGCATGTGAACGAAGCGGCCCGGTCGCTCTTCGGTTTCGACGCTTCCAGACTGATCCCCGATTTCCGAAACGCCCGGCATGTCGTTCTTCAGGGAAGGAATCTGTTCGAAACGGTTCATATTCAACAGGCGAACGACCTGCTGGACAATCTCGAAAAGGGAGGTGGATTGACGGTCGTCGATATCCGGTCGAATCCGACGACATCCAAGGCCAAACGGCGGCTGGCCGTTCGTCCCGGAACCGACTATGCGCTCAACCTGGCCGTCATCCACCTGCTGCTGAAGGAACACCGTTCGGTTCTTGCTTCCGATACGATCGACGACATCGATCAGCTCGAGGCCGCCGTTCAGGACTGCACGGCGTCGTGGGCCGAGGAGCGGACCGGTATCCCTGCAGACGACATCGTTTCCCTGGTTCGGGATCTGGCGAAAGCCGCGCCCAAAATTGTCTGGATGACCGGAAGAGGGGTTTGGGGATATATCGATTCCTTCTATACCTGCCGATCGGCCTGGATCATCAACGCCCTGCTCGGCGCCGTCGGTACGGTAGGAGGTTTCCGGATCGCGCTTCCCGAAGATGCCTATGGTCAAAGACCGTTGAATGATTTTTCGCCGGCCGGTGCGACAGGGGGCTCCATCGAAGCATTTGACAGACCGAAAGCATGGGAGCTGCTCTCTTCGCTGAGTGATCCGGCAGGAGCTTCGGTGCGTGCCCTTGTCTGCTATCGGAGCGATCCGCTGGCCATCTTTCCAGACCGAAGCCATACACGGGAATTGCTGCAGCGGCTGGAAACCATCGTGTGCATCACCGACTCCTGGTCGGAGACGGCATGGATGGCCGATCTCGTGCTTCCCCTGTCCGCTTTTCTGGAACGGGAGAGTGTTATCGGAAGACGTGATCTTCCCCATCCGCTTTGGGTCGTTCGCAGGCGATGCATTGCACCGGCAGACGACACGAAGGCGGACTGGGAAATCGTGGCCGGTCTGGCGAAACGGCTCGGGTGTACCGATTTTGCGGTGGACGGCATCGAAACCATCTGGGGACGTCAGCTCGAGGGGACCGGTATTCGGATGGGGGACTTCAGCCGGACGGGGTTCATCGATATCGCCGGGCTTTCTGTCGGACCATTGCCGAAAGCGACCGGGCTGCGGACATCTGACGGCAAGGTGTCCATCTTTGACCCTGCACTCAAAAGCTGTGGAATTGCCCCGCTTGCAGCCTTCGCCGCCAAATCCGCTCCCGGTGGCGGACGGTTTCGCCTGATTGCCGGCGGCTGCGGGATCCACGATGAAGGAAACACCATCAACGTGCCGCTGCTGAACCGTCAACTGCCGGAAAACGTTCTCTGGATGAACCGATCGGCTGCCGAAGGTCTGGGGATTTCCAATGGGGATACCGTCAGGATCGGAACGGAGAACACCGGGAAGCCCATCACCGTCCGATTGAGCGAATTCATGACACCGGAGGCCGTTTTTCTTGTCACCGGATTCGGTAGGAACATACCGGCTGAATCCAGAGCTTTCGGCATGGGGGTTTCGGCCGTGGAGTTGATGACGGATGGTTGGAAAACGAAGGCCCTGGTCTCGGGGGCCCCGTGCCGGGCCGAGTCGTTCGTGACCGTTACGGTGTCCGGGAAAGTCGAACCGGAAGGAACCCGCTCATGAGCCGATACTGTATCCGACACGAACCGCATCGCTGCATCGCCTGCCGTGCCTGTGAGCTGCATTGTCAGAGCAGTCACGGGTTGTCTCCGGATGTGAGGCCCGGGGTGCTGCTGGTGGAAGACATGGTTGGCCCGGGAGGGGAAGAGCGAGGGCATGCCGCTTTTCGTCCTTGCTTTCATTGTGAAAACCCCTGGTGTGTGGCCGTTTGCCCCACGCGTGCCATCGTCCAGGATCTGCAAGACGGTTTGGTCAGGATCGATGCCGCCAAATGCGTCGGATGTCGTGCCTGCATTGCGGCCTGTCCGTGGGGGGTTCCCCAGTATGATGCCGCGACGGGTAAGGCCGTCAAATGCGATGGCTGTGCCGATCGGGTGCGAGCCGGGAGCCTTCCGGCCTGTGTCGCAGCATGTACGACCCATGCACTGTCGTTTTCCGTTCCCAATAAGGTCGTTCGAGACGTCCGACAGCAGTACGCCCTGTCCAAGCTGGTGGAACGGGTCATGACAACAGCTTTGAACAATCAGGAAGAAAGGAATTCCCCATGAGTCAGTCGGATTTCTTCCAACGGTATTCGCAGGCGCTCAAGGACATTCACGCCTCCTTCGACATGGACCGAACCCAAAACGCTGTTGTCCGTCATGCGACTTCTCTGTTCGATGGCCGTGGCGCAAGTCTTCTGATGATGAGTGCCAATCTGGAGCGACTGCTGATTTCGGCGAGTTTCGGACTGAGCGAATCCTATCGAAACAAGGGCGATATCGATCCCCGGAAGAGCCTGGGTGAAACGCTCGACAAGACGCCGGTCATCGTTCGGGATGTGACCAACGATCCCCGGATTCAGTTTCCCGAGGCTGCTGCCAGGGAAGGCATCGGTGCCATCGTCGGCATTCCGCTGACCGCCGGAAGTGCGCTGGTCGGATCCCTGCGGATCTATTTCCCGAAATCCCGCGACTTCGATCTCGAAACCCTGACGGCCATGCAAGCCTATGGTACGCAGGCAGGACTCGCCCTCAAGAAGACTTTTTACTTCGACTCCATGAAGGTAGCTCTCACCGAGATTCAGTCCATGCCCCTAAGCTCCTCGAAGGAGGCCTTGCAGACGCTTCTGAAAATCGTGGCCACCTACGGCATGGCCAAGGGGAGCGGCATTCTGATGGTAGATCGCAAAACGAACACCCTCACCAATGTCGTCCGCTACGGCTTGAGTGATCATTACGTTCAGAAAGGACCGATT
This sequence comes from uncultured Desulfatirhabdium sp., assembly GCA_964549995.1. Taxonomy (GTDB): domain Bacteria; phylum Desulfobacterota; class Desulfobacteria; order Desulfobacterales; family Desulfatirhabdiaceae; genus Desulfatirhabdium. Next base: position 6,449 of record CAZJXF010000084.1, read on the forward strand.
TTGGCAGGTCTCAGTCTGGGTGAAGTCGTCACCGGAAGGCCCGTGGTGATTCCCAAGGTGGCCACCGATCCGCGTATTCAATACAAGGATGCGGCAAAGGCCGAAAACATTCAGGCCATCCTGGGGCTTCCCGTCAAGATCGGAGAGGGCATCGGAGCGGTGCTGCGGCTCTACTATTCCTTCGAATTCGAACCGGATGCCGATTATATCCTGTGGATGGAACATCTGGCTCTTCATATGGGTATTGCCATCGAAAAGAACCAGATGATGGTCATGCTGAAGGAGAGAAGCGACTGGTACGAAGAGGTGCTGCGGGACTTGGAACGATAGTCGGCAGTGGGCGGTGGGTGGTCGGTAGTGGGCAGGCGTCCGGTTTCGGACATGGTTTTTGGATGAGCTTGCAAAAAGCCGATCCGGCTCACCGGAGCCCCCCTCCTTTTGGTGAGCTCACCCAAGCCGCTGAGGCGACATCTGCAAGAATCGATGGCGACGAGTGTCCACTCGCCGCCATTCTTTTTCGAATGCTCTTACCAGTGATGGACCCGCAAAAAGTCAGATGCCCTTGGTTGACCCGCAGGAGGGCGGGTGCATTTTGCTTGCGCAGCGGAAAAACTCAGCAGCCCGATCTCGTAGGATCGGGCGGATGGCCAAGATGGAAAAGATGGCTTTCTGAAAGACAACATCCGGATTTTCCATCCAAAATAGATGAAGCGCGTCCGCCCGATCCAACGATCTCCGGCGGCTTCAAACACGTTTCCGCTGCTTCGCAAAATACCACCCGCCCTCCTGCTGGAAGCCAGGCATTGCAAGGAAATCGGTAAGAGGCGACTTTTTGCGAAGCCGTCACCAGTCATTGACAAAAGCCGGGTCTTCCGGTAGCGTTTTCTCCAACAGAAACGTCATGCCATTCGAAGCCGCCATGCCCCATCGATCCACATCCCGACTGATTGACCTCATCGAGGCCAGCCCGCATCAGAAAACGATCCTGATGGCTGCCGTCGCGCTGCTGTTGCTGCTGGAGCTTGTCATCTGCATTGCAGCGGTGAATCAGACCGGCAGCAAGTCCGTCATCGTCATTGCCGATGTCGCGGGGAAGGTTCTCTATGAAGCCGAAGGGCAGGTGCTTTCCGGCTATGACAAACAGGCCTTCGAAAAAACCTTCGGTCCTGTCGAAAACTACCAGGTCAGCGTCCGGGTGGATCGTCGGCCGTTTCCCTTCCGGGCGTGGCTGGCTGCGGCCATCGGTATTCCCATCGGCTTGATGCTGCTGGTTTCGTATCTCGTTCGGGTCTACATGGCCCTGATGGTGGGAGAAGACGGTGGTGAGCCTGGGGAATCATCGGAAAGCGTCGGTCATAAGGGGCTGGTGCGCATCCTGGCCTATTTCCGTTCCATGCAGCGGTTTTCCATTTTTTCCATCGGGTTTCTCATCGTTTTGGCGGTTCTCGTGCTCTGGATGGTTCCCGATGCCGTCGGTCAACTGGCCGTGATCGGCATCCAGGCGGTTCGGGAATTCAAGTGGTTTTTCCTGGGGGCCGCCGTCTTTCTGGCTCTCGTCGTCCTTTGGATCATCTACCTGCGATATCGGCTGTCCAAGACTTACATGGAAAACCAGCTTCAACTCGAAAAATTCCGGATGCAGCAGCAGCTTTCCGGACCCTCGGCTTCCGTCGAAATACCCATGCTGGATCCGCTCGATCCGAAATCCTCTTCCGGATGATGCCTTTCGCGAATGAATTCGATGCGGAGGGCTTTCATCGCGCCCTTCTCGACTGGTACAGCACTCATGCCCGGCCTCTTCCTTGGCGTCACACGAGGGATCCCTATGCCATCTGGGTTTCGGAAGTCATGTTGCAGCAAACCCGGGTCGATACCGTCCTGCCCTATTACCGGCGTTTTCTCGACCTCTTTCCGAATGCGTCGTCTCTGGCGGTTGCGTCTGAAGCTCAGGTGTTGAAAGCCTGGGAGGGGTTGGGGTATTACGGACGGGCGAGAAATCTGCACCGCGCAGCGAAAATCCTGTGCGAACGGCATGACGGAATCCTTCCGGACGATGAGACATCGCTTCGCAGTCTTCCCGGAATCGGGGATTATATCGTCGCCGCAGTGCTGAGCTTTGCCTTCGGAAAACCCATTGCCGTGCTCGATGGAAACGTCCTGCGGGTTTTGGCCAGGGTGTTTGCGATCGATCGGGCCGTCAACGATGCAAAGGAGAAGCCTTTTTTCCAACAGACGGCACAAACGCTTCTTCCTGCCGTGAACAGCGATCTGCACAACCAGGCCATGATGGAACTGGGGGCCCTCGTTTGTATTCCTCGGCATCCCTTGTGTGAGGAATGCCCGGTCGATCGCTTTTGCACGAGCCGCCGAAGGGCCCTGGTGGATCGCTATCCCATTCGAGCAGCGCGGCCAAAGGTTCCCACCCGCCGCATGGTGGTTGTCGTCTTCGTTCGAGCGGATGGCCGGATGCTCCTCATGAAACGGCCCTCCGAAGGACTTCTTGGCGGGTTGTGGGAATTTCCGAACGTCGAAATCGATGCGTCCATGAGCCTTGAGGAAGGCATGCGGCGGCTCTGCGAAAACAGAGGGGAATCGACCCATTCCAAAAGCCGTCCGATCGGAACCGTCCGGCATGCCTACACCCATTTCAAGGTGGTGGCGGACGTGTTTCAAGTGGATGGGGTACAGGATCCAACCGGAGAGCAGAAATCGCAATGCTGTGATTGGGTGGATCCATACCGGATGAACCAATATCCGTTGTCCAAACTGACCCACAAGGTCCTTCGACTGATGAAAAAGGAAAGGCGATGAATACGACAGTACACAAAATCCGCCTGGGGATCAGCGCCTGCCTCCTGGGACAAAAGGTTCGATACGACGGCGGGCACAAACACGATCCGTATCTGACGAAGACCCTCGGGGTGTATGTGGATTATGTCCCGGTATGCCCGGAAGTGGAATGTGGCATGCCCGTTCCGCGCGAATCGCTTCGGCTCGTAGGCGATGTCACGTCTCCGAGACTGGTCACGACGAAAACCGGAAGAGATTTCACGGAGCAGATGCAGACATGGGCCAAAGGGAGGCTGGATGCGCTCGAACGGGAAGGGTTGTGTGGTTTCATTTTCAAGAGCGATTCGCCCAGCAGCGGTATGGAACGGGTGAAAGTCTATCTGGCGAACGGGATGCCGGTCAAGAAAGGTTCCGGGATTTTTGCCCGCATGTTCATGGAACGCTTTCCCCTGCTACCGGTGGAGGAAGAGGGAAGGCTTCACGATCCGATCCTTCGGGAGAATTTCATCGAGCGTATCTTTGTGCTGCAGCGATGGCGCGATCTATGCGCAGACCATCCGACCGTCGGAGGGCTGGTATCCTTTCATACCGACCACAAATTGCTGCTGCTGGCTCACAGCCCCGATCATTACCGAAAAATGGGGAAACTGGTCGCAGAAGCAGGTCAAATGCCCCTGCGACGGCTGTTGGATGAATATGTCGTGTTGCTCATGAACGCACTGCAGATCAAGACCACCCCACGGAAAAACGTCAACGTGCTGCAGCACGCCCTGGGCTATTTCAAGAAGCACCTTACATCCAAAGAAAAAGAGGAAGCGCTGACCTTGATCGAGCAATACAGACAGGGATTTTTGCCGCTGATCGTCCCTGTCACCCTGCTCCGGCATTTCATCCGAAAATACGAGGAACCTTACCTCGATCGGCAGCTGTATTTCCAGCCGCATCCCATCGAGCTGCAGCTGCGCAACCATGTCTGACGGCTTGGAAAAAAGGCCGGATGCTGTGTCGTGCTGCATCCTTCGTCGTTGCGGCGTACGCCTAAGTACGCCTCACAGACAGGATTTGCACTCCTTGCCTGCGGCCTTTTTTCCAAGCCGTCCATATGATGGACTTTTTGCGACTCCATCATGTCTGGCGGCTTCGCAAAAAGTCAGATGCTCTTGTTTAACCCGCAGGAGAGCGGGTGCATTTTGCTTGCGCAGCGGAAAAACTCAGCAGCCCGATCTCGTAGGATCGGGCGGATGGCCAAGATGGAAAAGATGGCTTTCTGAAAGGCAACATCCGGATTATCCATCCAAAACAGATGAAGCGCGTCCGCCCGATCCAACGATCTCCGGCTGCTTCAAACACGTTTCCGCTGCTTCGCAAAACACCACCCGCCCTCCTGCTGGAAGCCCGGCATTGGAGGGAAATCGGTAAGAGACGACTTTTTGCGAGATCATCATGTCTGACGGCTTCGAAAAAGTCGCTTCATCATGATGCACCCTACGCACTCGGCACTCGGCACTCGGCACTCGGCACTCGGCACTCGACACTCGACACTCGACACTCGACACTCGACCTTTTCGTTTTCGGCCTTTTCCCCATCCCCCAGAAGACGGTACCCCCGGTTGCCCCTTCGCCGTCTTTCATGAATCTTATTGACATCTGCAGATGGCATGGTTTATAGAAACCCCCTTATATTCCGCATACTCAGATTGCGAGCGGTTCCAGGATGCACAGAATCGTCAATGGCTTGGTGATGGATCATCCCCTAGCGGGTTGATCGGAAGAGGCAGTACGGCGATACTTCAGCAGGAAGCGCTTGCAACCCAGGGTTTCTTTCAACCATTACGGGGCGATGATCCTCATGAGCCTGGCCGATCTTCTCGAGAAGCACAAAAGCACCCTCGTTCAACGTTGGTTTCACCTCCTTGCAGACTCCTATCCGCCCGACACCGCCAAATTCATCAAGGCTCAGAAGGATCCTTTCCACAACCCCATGGGAGATGCCGCCCGTAAGGGACTCGAGGCATTATATACCGGACTGACTCAGGGTATCGATCGGGAGACGGCCGTCTCGTTTCTGGATCCGATCATCCGCATTCGGGCCATTCAGCAGTTTTCTCCCGCACAAGCCCTTTCGTTCATTTTCGAGCTCAAATCCCTCATCCGGGAACACTTTCAGAAGGAACTTTCCAGCGTTGCGCTTCATGAAGAAGTCGTTGCAATCGAGCGCCGGGTGGATGACCTGTGCCTGCTCGGATTCGACATCTATATGAAGTGCCGGGAAACCGTATACCAGCTTCAAAACGAAGAAGTGCGCAACCGGACGTTCAAGGTGTTGAAGCGCTCCGGTTTGCTGAAAGATATCGACGATCCGGCTGAAACCATCCAGGCGAACATACCGCATGCTCCTGCAGGGAAGGGTTGATGGGGTGAGACGATCGTGAGAGTAACGATCGGCTTTTTCGATCGGGGAACTCCAGCGATTCGACCGGCTGCAACGGCATGCATTGTGGTGAGAACCTGTATTCTTTTCATGAAGCCTCCTGTCCGGTGCTGTATCGGCCGCAGACAGGAAATCCAAGCGAGGTGATGGTCGATGAATGTTCATTACATGTACTCCCTGCTTGCCGTTGTTGTGCTGTTCCTGCTGTCCTATCTGGGCGTGAAGGTGGGGCTTGCGCCGCTGTTCGGCATCGTCATTCCCTATCTGGCCGTGGCCATCTTCCTGGTGGGGGTGGTCCGTCGGGTCATGGGGTGGGCGAAGTCTGCGGTTCCCTTCCGGATTCCGACCACGTGCGGCCAGCAGAAATCGCTGCCGTGGATCCGCCACAGCAAGATCGACAACCCTTTTACCCCGGGTGGTGTGGTCATCCGGATGATTCTCGAAATCGTGTGCTTTCGCTCCCTGTTCCGCAATACACGCAATGCCATCCGAGAAGGGAAGCTGGTGCACGAGTGGGAAATCTGGCTCTGGGTGGCTGCCCTGGCCTTCCACTATTCCTTTCTGGTGGTTATTTTCCGACATCTGCGCCTGTTTACCGATCCGATTCCCGCCTGTGTGCAGATGGTCGAAAAACTCGATTCCTTCTTCCGCTTTGAAATTTTGACCGATGCCTTCCATTTCGGGCTTCCGGCGGTCTTCCTGTCGGGTTTCGTTCTGCTGGCTGCCGTCACCTTCCTGTTTCTGCGCCGGGTGATTTCTCCGCCGATTCGCTACATTTCGCTGGCTGCAGATTATTTCCCGCTTTTCCTGATCTTCGGGATCGCCTTCAGCGGCATCCTGATGCGCTATTTCTCCAAGGTCAACATTCGCAACATCAAAGAGCTGACGATGGGGCTCGTCACCTTTCATCCCCATATTCCGGACGGGATCGATCCGGTGTTCTACGTCCATCTGTTCTTCGTCAGCATTCTTCTGGCCTATTTCCCATACAGCAAGCTCATGCACATGGCCGGGGTTTTCCTGAGCCCGACCCGGAACCTGCCCGGCAATACGCGGGCCGTTCGGCATGTCAACCCATGGAATTATCCGGTTCCCGTTCATACCTACGAAGAGTATGAAGAAGAATTCAGGGAAAAAATGATTGAGGCTGGTCTGCCAGTGGAAAAGGAGTGACGAATGTCTGATCTTCCCAAACCCAACGAGCTGATTTCACGAATCGATCGCACACCTCCCCGCACCGGGTGGATGGATACACCGGTCAACATCCGCAAGGGGATGTACTGCTATGCCGCCAATCCGAAAAGTGTCGAATATGTCGGGCTTCCGCATCCCCATGCCTGGAACCCCGTCGAAGAGGACTGGCATCTTCCGGAAAACTGGAAGGAAATTCTTCACGAAGGCTTCAAGGTCCGGCTGGAGCGGTTCCGGTCCTTCAAGGTCTTCATGGATATTTGTGTACGATGTGGGGCATGCGCCGACAAGTGCCATTTCTTTATCGGCACGGGGGACCCGAAGAACATGCCCGTTTTGCGGGCGGAGTTGCTGCGTTCGGTCTACCGAAACGATTTCACGACTGCCGGAAAAATCCTCAAGCGGATTGCGGGCGCCCGTCCGCTCACGATGGATGTCCTGAAGGAATGGTGGTACTACTTCTTTCAATGCACCGAATGCCGAAGATGCTCCGTCTTCTGCCCTTACGGCATCGACACGGCCGAAATCACGATCATGGGCCGGGAGCTTCTCAACCTGCTCGGGCTGAACATCGACTGGGTGGCGACCCCGGTAGCCAATTGTTATCGAACCGGCAACCACCTCGGCATTCAGCCGCATGCCTTTAAGGACATGATCGATTTCTTCGTCGACGACATCGAATCGATTACGGGGATCCGGGTAGAGCCCAATTTCAACAAAAAAGGAGCGGATATCCTGTTTATCACCCCTTCGGGAGACGTTTTCGCGGATCCGGGAACCTATACCTGCATGGGGTATCTGATGCTCCATCACTTCCTCAAGGAGAAATACGGGCTCGACATTACCTGGAGCACCTATGCATCCGAGGGAGGCAATTTCGGGTTCTTCACCTCCCACGAGACCATGAAGCGGCTCAACGCCAAGATGTATGCCGAAGCCAAGCGCCTTGGGGTCAAATGGATTCTGGGCGGGGAATGCGGCCACATGTGGCGGGTCATCAACCAGTACATGGATACGATGAACGGTCCGGCCGATTTTCTGGAAGAACCCGTGAATCCCATCACCGGTACCCGCTTCGAGAATGCCCGATCCACGAAAATGGTCCATATCTCCGAATTTACGGCGGATCTCATCAAGCACGGCAAGCTCGATCTCGATCCCAGCCGGAACGACAATCTGGTTGTGACCTTCCATGATTCCTGCAACCCGTCCCGGGGGATGGGAATGTTCGATGAACCTCGGTACGTGATTCAAAACGTTGTCAAGAAGTTCTATGACATGCCGGCCAACACCATTCGGGAGCAAACCTTCTGTTGCGGCAGTGGCGCCGGATTGAACGCCGGTGAAAACATGGAACTTCGTCTCTGTGGCGGGCTTCCGAGGGCCATGGCGGTCAAGCATGTTCACGAAAAATACGGGGTCAACATGCTCGCCACCATCTGCGCCATCGACCGCGCCGCCCTGCCGACACTGATGGAGTATTATCTGCCGGATGTCCGGGTGACCGGCGTGACGGAACTGGTGGCCAATGCCTTGATCCTGCCGGGAGAACAGGAGCGTACCACCAATTTGCGCGGTGAACCGCTGCCGGGCATGGAGGAGGAGGAATAATGGACGATCGAAAATACATCATGACCGGGTTGGTCATTTTTCTGGTGATTGCGACGTTCCCGTTCTGGTACAACTTGGGCAAGGCTTCGTCCGGTCCGGACATCAAGCTGACCGAAAAAGCCAAGGCGGCCAAGGAATGCGTCATGCCGACCACCTACATGCGTGCGGAGCACATGCAGCTTCTGGATTTGTGGCGGCATTCCGTTGTCCGAAACGGGGAGCGGATTTTCGTCAACGCCCAGGGCAAGGAATTCACGATGAGTCTGTCGAATACCTGCCTGGATTGCCACGCCAACAAGGCGGATTTCTGTGACAAATGTCACACCTACGCTTCGGTGACGCCCTATTGCTGGGACTGTCATATCGACAATCCGAAGGAGGTGAAATGATGGAAACCAGTAGACGACGATTCCTTCAAATGGCCGGCATTGCGGCCGTCGGTCTGAGCGCCACACCGGTGCTGGACGCCTTTGCGGCGGAACATGGCGGTCATGAGGCCGCTCCTGCCGTAAAACCGGGGCCCGACGGTTTGAAGGCCAAGCAGTGGGCCATGGTGATCGACACCCGAAAGATCAAATCGGCCAAAGATTTGGAACCCATGATCGAGGCCTGCCACAAGATTCACAATATACCAACGTTTACCGACAAGCATCACGAAATCAAATGGATCTGGCATGAGGAATACAAGCACGCTTTTCCGACGGATGTCGCCAAATTCATGGATGAGCGGCTTGAACATGTGCCCTTTCTGGTGCTGTGCAACCATTGTGAAAATCCGCCCTGTGTCCGTGCCTGCCCCACGAAGGCCACCTTCAAGCGGCCCAGCGACGGAATCGTCATGATGGATTTTCACCGATGCATCGGCTGCCGATTCTGCATGGCTGCCTGTCCCTATGGTGCACGAAGCTTCAACTTCCGGGATCCAAGGCCCTTCATCAAGGAAACGAACAAGGAATTCCCTACCCGGATGAAGGGGGTCGTCGAGAAATGCAATTACTGCTCGGAACGGATCGCTATCGGAAAGCAGCCGGCCTGTGTCGAAGCATCCAACGGCATTCTCACTTTCGGGGATCTGTATGATCCGGAATCCGAAGTCCGGAAGCTCCTGAAGGAAAATTATACCATTCGTCGCAAGCAGAACCTCGGTACCGAGCCTTCTGTCTATTACATCGTGTGAGGTGACCATGCTGGAACTCGCTATCCAAGGCAGCAAGAAATATTTCGGATGGATCATCGCCCTGCTCGTGGTGATCGGT
>CAZJXF010000085.1:0-15549 GCA_964549995.1 uncultured Desulfatirhabdium sp.
CGTTTCGCATCAGATCGACGATCATCGAAAGTTCGGCATCGTCTTTGAGGCTTGTCGAAAGCTCACGCCGCAGCGCCTCATCTTCCTGGGGCGTTTTTCCCCGGGGGCGGGTCCCCTTGATCGGGCGGGTCTCGACCGTGGTGCCGCGTCTTAGCAGAAACCGCTCCGGCGAAGTGGAGACGATGTGGTGGTCTCCGGCATGGATATAGGCGTAGAACGGGGCGGGGGCAGCCGTAAAGAGCGCCCGAAACAGGGCGAACGGACGGCCGGAAAATCGCGTTTCAAACCGCTGGGAAAGGTTGACCTGATAGATGTGTCCGGATGCAATGTATTCTTTGATGGCCTCAATGGCGTTCATGTACCCGGAACGGCTGAAAGGGGAACGGAACCCTTCCGCATCGCATGCGAAGGAGCCTTCTGCAGGCGGATCGGCGGAGAGCGCATCGAAGAATGCCCGACGATCGGCATCCAATTGGCTTTGACCCTGGATCTCGCGTACGGGGATGAACAGCCGGGTGGTTTCCGTCCGTCGATCCAAGACGAGAATGGCGGATGGAGCGTAGAGGCATAGATGAGGTAGTTCAAGATCGTCGATGGAGGTGCGGGGCAGCGTTTCGATCGCATCCTTCAAATCATAGGCCAGATAGCCGAAGAGCCCCGCGCCGATCGGCTCGGGCCGCTCGGTGAGGCATTCCCCATAGGTCTTCAGGATGTTCCGGAGCAGATCGAAGGGGTCGGTCTCTATCCGAAGGGTGCGATGCAAGGTCTCGATGAGCGCATCCCGTCCTCTTGCCTTGATCGTCATCCAGGGATTGACGGCCAGGATATGGTATCTGGCGCACTCCAGCTCACCGCCGCTCATCAACAGAACCGTACCGGGCTTGTCCGCAAACCGGGAGGCGATGTCTATAAATGGTAGTCCAAGGGAAAAGATCTCTTCGTGGATTCGGGTGATCCGGTCGGTGATTTCTTGAGAGAGGGAAGAGGGGTGGATGGGGTTGGTTGGATGTGGTGATGGCATGGTTTTCCTTGTCATTCGGTGTGTCCTGCGAAAGAGTGCGTGGCGCCTTGTGCGGTATGTAGGGGCGGCCCTGTGCGGCCGCCCTCCCGGTGGCCCCTTTCCCGCGGCAAAGCCGTTAGGGGGTGTTCAATACGCTTGACGGCTTCACTAAAAGACGATCCACCCCCGATTTTCGGGTAGTTCCGGGCCTGAGCATGGGGGCGGGTACGCCTTTTGATGCTGCAGCGGAAACTTGTTTGAAGCCGCCGGAGCTCGTTGGGCCGGGCATGCAAAACGCTTCGGCTTGTGTTTGCAAAGCTTGCTATTTCAATGAGATGCTCTCTCCTGGAGCGTCTGGCACCATGCCCGGCCCTTACGAGATCGGGCGGCTGAGTTTTTCCGATGCAGCGAAAAAGGTGTGCCCGTCCCCATGCGGCTCGCCGGAGACTCACTGACTTTTTGCGAGGCCGTCACGCTTGTCTGCAGAAAGTTTTCGATCAGGGTATGGCCGAATTCGGTCATGAAACTTTCGGGATGAAACTGAACGCCATAAATGGCTTTTTCGGGTGCGGCGATTCCCATGATGACCCCGTCCTCGCTCCATGCCGTCATCGCAAGTTCCGTTCCAGTGGGATCGATGGCAAGAGAATGATATCGCGCTACCCGAAAAGGAGACGGCACACCGGTAAAAATGCCTTCCTGTCGATGAAACACCCGGCTCACCTTCCCGTGAACCGGAAGCGGTGCGCGAACCGTTTTCCCGCCGAAGGCGGCATTGATGCACTGCATCCCAAGGCATACCCCCAGCATCGGAAACCTGCCGGCAGCAGCCTGAACCAAATGGGTCGAAATGCCGCAATCTTCGGGATCTTTCGGCCCCGGGCTGATCAGCAGATAATCCGGCTGCTTCTCCAGAACATCCACAATGCGAATCCGATCCGAACGATAAACCTCGATGCAGAGCGGAAACCTGCGGAACATCTGCACCAAGTTGTAGGTGAAGGAGTCGTAATTGTCGATGACGACCAGCTTTCTCCCCTGCACGTCCTTCATCTCTCCTCCAAAAAAGAAAACGCCACCCGGACGGAGTCTGGATGGCGTTTGCCTATTGCATAACTCGCTGATGGTGCGATCTATATCCAAGATCGCTCTATTTTTCAAGTGTGTTCCAACGTTATCCTTTCGATATCATCCTCCTCGAGCGGTTCGTAAACAGCTTTGTGCAGCCGGAATGGATCAAAGCTTTTAGTCGAAATGCTTTGATGCAACGATTCATTTTGCCCTTGATTGTAAAGGTGAAAACGATGGCACTGGCACCATCGTTCCGTATGCAGCAACCCGCCATGCCACCCAAGGCAGCCGGCTATCACACATGTAAGGTCGAAATGAATTCCGTGGTCCCGAGCTTGCTGAAAGCTGATTTCCTGACCAAGTTTGCAGGCAGTCAGTCTTCGATGAGCCTGAGGTCGGTGGTCATTCCTCGTTTCGCTCTGCAGTCCTTTCGGCCATCCTTGCCTCCAGTTTTTCGGCGAGCTGTTTGAAATCTTTGTACGCTTCCTGGACAGCCTGGGCATGACTGCCGATGGCACCGTCAGCGGATGTGAGATGGAAAATCGGCTTCCGCGCCTCCTGGGCCATAGGCACAAGACTGCGATAGTGTTTGAGGGTAGCCAGACATTCCGTATCTTCGGATGGTCTGGTTACAGATGTGGTTTTTTCCAATACCTCTTTGTAATACACGGAAGGCATACGGTTGACCCACTTGTCGTAGGCCTTGACTGGTCGGCTGAGCCGGACGCTGTGTTGCTGAACGATGTAACCAAGCGGCTGCATGCTCCCTCTGGGCAAAGGGAAAACAGGAGAAGGCCAATTGTCTATGCGTTTTTTCCAGAGAGAACGCCAGCTGCGGAGGGTCGGCCCCAGATTCTTCAGCCCCTGGAGGGAAAAAAGATCGGCACCGAGGGGGATGGCAACATAATCCGAGGCGATCAGGGCCGAGCGGTTAATGGCACCGAGGTTGGGTCCGACATCTACCAGGATAATGTCCGCATTCACATTGTTTGCCGCCTTTTGTGCGACTTGCCAAAAGGCGGTGAGAATGCGGAAGGGGCGGTATAGATTGGTGTCGGCCATGCTCGCGGGCCATGCTTCGGAGAGAGTATCCTCGAAAGATGCAAGCGCCACGTCGCCGGGTACGAGAAACAGACGCTCGGTCACCTTCTCAACTTGAGGGTCTTTGATGTCGCCCACCTGGGTAAGCGGTTCAATTGCTCGGTAAATGGACGAACCCTTTACCTCATCCATCCAAAGGCGTTCCAGCTTGTCATCGTCCAGAAAGGCGGCGGTCAGGTTCGCCTGAGCATCGAGATCGACTGTCACCACGGTCTTTCCCAGTTCTGAGAACATCCATGCCAGGTGGTAGACGAGCGAGGTTTTGCCTACACCACCTTTGTTGTTGAAAAACGTAAGAACCGGAACATTCATGGTCGCCTCCTGACCGTAACAAGAACCGTCATCGGTTCAACTTGAAATTCCAGATCGGGATTGCCGTTATCACGGAGCGCGGAACGCGCTGTCTGAATACCAATGCCGAATCGCTGCACATAGCCCATGACCTTCATGGCATCGGCCAGATTGGGATTTCGGTAATCGGTTATGCCGGGTCTGCCAAAATTCTCCTGGGTCACGATGCCGAAGGGTCCGCCCGGGTTGCTGATCTCGATGCGGTCATTGAACCAGGTGACCCGAACCGGTGCATTGGTGTTTTCGTATGTGCGGTGCATCACTGCGTTACGGATCAGCTGTTGAAGCGCAACTTTAGGATAGGGCGATACGCGTGTCTCACGGTCGGCGCTATGGATATCTACTTGTATCCGGTTGTGCGCATCGATCTTTTCGTCGATACGGCGCATAATCTGGCCGAGATCTCCATCAATCAGCTTTTCATCTATAATTGGATCGTTCCAATTCTGTCCATCAATGCGTAAAAATTGAATGTAATCCCCAGGAATCCAATCTCGAGGCGACAGGCCGAGAACAACCAGGCCCAAAATGGTGGGAACCGGGTCATCTGCCGATGCGAGCATCCGGCAGGCGGCAAGCCGCTGTTCATAAGTCCTTTCGTTAGCGGATAGAACATCTGGGGCAAAAGCATTCGGCAAATATTCCTGCTCGAACAAAATCCGGCTTAAGGCAGATAGGTCAGAGCTCGGGACGGGTTGGACGTCGAAGGGGATGTCCTTAAACCGGCGCCGCTCATTGAGAATACGTTCTTCCTGAGGTGTGGCAATCGCCCGCCTTGGTCCGACCCGGATCCAGACTCGCCCTTTGTACCGGATCGGCGGCGTGTCCGATGGCTGAACGGTTACAACCGCCATTTCAGCGCCATACAGGGTCCGCTTCTCAATCAAGATGGAAGGCGGAGGCAGAATATTGCCGTCGGTGCGGATGTCAGAAAGTGTTCGGAGGAGTTCGTCTGTAACGGTGAGGCCCACCGATGTTCCGTCATCCTTGGCGCCTATGAAGAGGACTCCGGGACGTCGATGATCGGGAAGGTCGTTGGCAAAGGCGCAAACCGCCTGACGACCCTTATCCGGTGCATCTCCACGCCACGATTCCTTACGTTCGGCCAGATCGGATTCAATATCTCTGAGAAGCTCTTCAAGCTCTCGATCGGAATAGGTGATCATCGTATGCCGTTCTCCTATTGCAGAATTGCCTTAGCAGAAATCGAATCGCGCGCTTACAATCTCCCCATTGGCATGATCCGGATACGCAACCGTTTTCTCTCGCTATTCCTTGGCGCTGATTGCCTGGGTAGGCAGGAAGGCACCGAAGAGTTTGCAGGCCGCAGTTTGCTCCTGGAAGCGGATCAACGGATGACAGCATCCGGAAACAGAGTTCGTTCGGATTGATGGACTCGCAAAAAGTCAGTTAGTCTTTAGCGAGCCGCATGGGGGTGGGCACACCTTTTTCGCTGCGCAAGCAAAATGCATCCGCTCTCCTGCGGGTTAAACAAGAGCATCAGACTTTTTGCAAAGCCGTAAGGATTTGCCGAACTGAAGGACGGCACCTCCGTACGGGAACTCCTTACTGACATGATCTGCCAGAAAGCCTAAGGAACGAGGAGCAGCCAGCGTGAATGTCCGAGAGACCGAAAAGAACAATTTGGAGGCGGTAAGGAAGTCTATGGCATCCGAAGTATGCCTTCATCCCCATCGTTTGGTGTTGCGATTCAAAAAGGATATCGTCAGTCTAAAAGTTACGGTTAAATGTCAGGCCATAACGATTGGTTGTCGCAACCCTGCAGAATTTTCGATCAGTATGCGCAACCCGATTCTTCAGGTCAAGGACAAATTGTCGGAGCTACTGGAACCTTTCGGGGGAATCCTCCGGATTGGACTTGCTGCTGATGAGTGCTCCGCATTCTCTTTTCACAATTCATGAAGGTTTCCAATGGAGATTTGACGACGATGCCGAGTTATGCCTCAGTCGCAGTAAATGAAGTCTTGACGACTTCGCAAAAAGGCACGGATGCTGTTTCGTGCTGCATCCCTCGTCGTTGCGGCGTATGTCTAAGTACGCCTCACAGACGGGATTTGCACTCCTTACCTGCGACCTTTTTTCGAAGTCGTCCATATGGTCGACTTTTTGCGAGTCCATCAGATATGGCATGAATGTTCATGCCCGGCTCAACAATCTACGGCGGCTTCAAACAGTTTCCGCTGCAGCATTAAAAGACATTCCCGCCCCCATGCTTAGGCACGGAAGCATCCAAAAATCGTTGGCAGAACGACAGGTTGTGAGTCCATCATGTGTATTCAGATTTCCCTGTTCTGTAATCCCCTTTCCCTAACATCGCATTTTTCAAGAAATAGAACGAACGTTCGATTTTCTGATTGACTTCTGTGTTTCGTTCCGATACGGTCAGTCAAAACGGAAAACGATTCCCGCCATTCTTCCATTTCCCTTCACAACCTTCAGGAGATTGCCATGAATTTTGAAATACCGGAGAAGATGCAGGTCATCACCCGCATGATCGATGAGTTCGTCGAAAAGGAGCTGATACCGCTGGAGCCGCTGGTGCTGGCCAAGGGGTTCAAGGCCGCTCTTCCCGAGCTGGAAAAAAAGCGGGACATGGTTCGGCAGATGGAGCTGTGGGCCCCGAACCATCCGGTCGAATACGGCGGCATGGGGCTGAGCCTCAAGGAACATGCTCTCGTATCCGAATGCCTGGGCCGCTCGATCCTTGGGCATTATGTCTTCGGATGTCAGGCTCCGGATGCGGGAAACATCGAAATCCTTCACCTGTTCGGCACACCGGAACAAAAAGAACGGTGGCTTCGTCCTCTGGTCGAAGGCAAGATCCGAAGCTGCTTTTCGATGACCGAAGTCGAGATGCCGGGCTCCAACCCCACGATGATGGATACGACAGCCGTCAAGGACGGGGATGACTATGTCATCAACGGTCAGAAATGGTACACATCCTCATCGGATGGAGCTGCCTTCGCCATCGTCATGGCCGTCACGAATCCCGATGCCCCCGTCTACCAGCGATCCAGCATGATCATCGTCCCCACCGATACGCCCGGCTTCAACCAGGTGCGCAACATCCCCGTCATGGGAGAGCCCGGAGAGGACTATTTCGGGCATGGCGAGATCCTGTATCAGAACTGCCGGGTTCCGCAATCGAATCTGCTCGGTCCGGAAGGCGGCGCCTTCGCCATCGCTCAGGAGCGGCTCGGTCCCGGTCGGATCCACCACTGCATGCGCTGGATCGGCATCTGCAACCGCTGCTTCGATTTGATGATCCGGCGAGCCGCCACCCGTCCCATCGCACCCGGCAAAACCCTCGCTCACAAGGACATTGTTCAGATGTGGATCGCCGAATGTGCGGCCGAGATTCAAGCGGCCCGCCTCATGGTGCTCTATGCGGCCGACCGGATCGATCGTTTCGGTGCGAAGGCGGCACGCACCGAAATTTCGATGATCAAGTTCGTCGTTGCCAACACCATGATGAAGGTGATCGATCGGGCGCTTCAGGTGCATGGCGGCCTGGGGATGACCGATGACACGATCATCGCCTGGCTCTACCGGCATGAGCGGGCCAGCCGCATCTATGACGGTGCGGATGAAGTACACAAGTTGGCTGCAGCCCGACAGATCTTGAAATCCTATCTTGGAAAACAGGCGGCTCCATGATTTTCCCAGGTATCGCCAAACAAGAAACCGCGGCCGAAAGCGAAGTGGCAGCGGACGTGGATGTTGCAGTCATGCCGTCCGCTTTTCGAAACCGAAAGGTCATGCGTTTCGACCGATTCATGGAGAACATGAACCTGTCGAAGCAGGAAATCTACCGCCGTTCGTTCGACGAAAAACAGAACGAGGGCAAAATCCGCAAGGACAGTACGGTGGTTCGAAATCTGGACCGAATCTTCGGGGCGGTGCTGAAGATTAGCAACCAGAAGGGGTTCAAGGCGATGAGCATGCGGGATTTGAGCCGAGAAAGCGGTCTCAGCATGGGGGCGCTGTACAACTACTTCGCCGGAAAGGACGACCTGCTCGAAATGCTGCAGCACCAGCAGCGCCAGATATCGGCTACGATCCTCGAGCGAAGCGTTGCCGAGGCATCACATCCCCTCGAAAAACTGCAATCCATGGTGGTGACCCATCTCTATCTGAGTGAGGCCATGCAGCCCTGGTTCTATTTCTCGTACATGGAAACGAAGAACCTGAGCGGAGAAGAGCGGGAAAAGGCCATCGAAAGCGAGCGGGCTACCGAGAAGATGATTTGCGATATTCTGCTCGAAGGGCAACAGCAAGGCGTTTTCGCAGACCAAGACCCACTCCTGTGCGCATCGCTCATCAAGGCCGTGCTGCAGGACTGGTATCTCAAGCGGGGAAAGTACGCCGAGCGGAAGATCACGGTAGAGCGGTACGCCGAATTCGTGATGGAGTGGATCGAGGCGTTTGTGGTGAAAGCAGAAGTCAGGAATTAGAAGTCAGGAGTCAGGAGTCAGAAGTCAGAAGTCAGAAGTCAGAAGTCAGAAAAACAGGGGATGAATCCTGTTTTTATGGGTTGGGGGGAACTCCCCATGCGGCTTGTTGGAGACTAACTGACTTGATGGTGAAGGGATACTGAGAAGGAGAACCGATGGACAGTCAATGGATCGACGATGCAATTGAGGTCCGCAAAGGTGAAGAACTCGATCTGCCGAAGGTCGAGACCTTTTTGCGGGACAGCATTCCCGGCCTGAGGGGAGAAATGGTGTTGAAGCAGTACCCGGGCGGGCATTCCAATCTCACCTATTCCGTCCGTTTTGAAAACCGCCAACTGGTGTTGCGCCGGCCCCCCTTCGGCACCAAGGCCAAAAGCGCCCACGACATGAGCCGGGAATATCGTGTTCTGAAAGCCCTCAAACCCGTCTATCCCTATTGCCCCAATCCCGTTGTTTTCTGCGACGATCCGGCTGTCATGGCATGTCCCTTCTATGTCATGGACCGAATCAAGGGAATCATCTTACGCCGAAATCCGCCTCGAGGTTGGTCGCTTTCCCCAAGTCAGATTAGAACCCTTTTCGAGAAAGTCATCGAAACCCACTATGCGCTTCATGCGCTCGACTACCGGACGATCGGACTCGAGAATTTCGGAAAACCCGAAGGGTATGTGCGTCGCCAGGTCGAAGGATGGATCGGACGGTACCGGGCCGCCCGCACACCGGATGCGCCGGATTTCGAAACCGTGATGGCCTGGCTTTCGGAGCACCAGCCTCCCGATTCGGATCATCCGTGCGTGATTCACAACGATTTCAAGTTCGATAACATCGTTCTCGATCCTGCTGACCCTTTGCGGATCATCGGAGTTCTGGACTGGGAGATGGCCACGATCGGTGATCCGCTGATGGATTTGGGAAGCAGCCTTGGCTATTGGGTCGAAAAGGGTGATCCGGAAGAAATGCAGGCGATTCGGACCCTGCCTACCCACCTGGATGGGGCGCTGACCCGCCGGGAAGTGGTGGCGCACTATTCGGCTCTTTCCGGCAGACCGGTGGAGCATTTCGAATTCTATTACGCATTCGGGCTGTTCCGCCTGGCCGTCATCGCTCAGCAGATCTACTACCGCTATTACCACGGTCAGACGCAGGACAAGCGCTTTCAGACATTGATTTTTGCTGTAAAAGTGCTGGAAAAAACCGCCAAAAGGCTTTTAACTCTGCCTTAAGCGTGCCGAGGCAAAAACAACAGGGCTGAGCATGCTTGGCAAATGAAAGCTTTTTCCTTCCATCATGTTGAAATCGTTACAAGGAGGATCCATGAATTGCCGTCACTATGCCGCCTGGCCCAAAAGACTGCCCAAAACGCTGCCTGTTCCCCAAGTGTCTTTGTTTGACCTGTTGGAGACATCGGCAAGACGATATGCCAGCAGAACGGCTATCGTCTATTACGGATTGGAAATCTCGTATGCCTCCTTTTTGAATGAGGCCAATCGTTTGGCTGCTGCATTGACTGAAGCAGGCCATCGACGCGGGGATCGGGTGGCGTTGTATCTGCAAAATTCGCCCCATTACATGATCGGCTTTTTCGGTGTTATTCGTGCAGGTGGCGTGGTTGTGCCCATGAACCCCATGCTGAAGGGTAACGAGTTCAAAGGACTGCTTGCGGACTGCGGGGCACAGACTCTGATTACGACAGCCGATTTGTATCCCTCCATTGCCTCGGCCGTTCAGGAGAGCCGGCTTCCCCGGGTGATTGTGGGAAGCTATCGCGATTACCTTCCGAAAACCCCCACGCTGCCAGTGCCAGCCTTTATGAACGACCCTCAGGAGACCATCCCGAATGTTGAGAGTTGGCAGGATTTTCTGAAAACCGGAAAACAGCCACCCGAAGCGCTCCCGGAACCGGACGCCATCTGCATGATTCCGTATACGGCCGGTTCAACCGGTATTCCAAAAGGGTGTATCCATACCCATCGGACAGTCATGTCCAATGTCATGGGATCTGTGAACTGGGCGAGCCTGACATCTGCCGCTGTTAGCCTGGCCGCCTTGCCCATCTTCCATGTTACGGGTTTCATTCACAGTTTTATGGCTCCGGTCGCGGCTGGTGCAACCACCGTGGTCTTGACCCGATGGGATCGAGAAGCGGCGCTTCAGGCAATCGAAAAATACAAGGTGAGTTTCTGGGCAAACATCACCACCATGCTGATCGATCTGCTGGCCACCCCGGATATTCAGAGTCGGGACCTTTCATCACTGACGTTTGTGGGCGGGGGTGGGGCTCCCTTGCCACCGGTTATCGGGGAAAAACTCTTCAAGCTGACGGGGCTTTCGTTTGCGGAGGGGTATGGCTTGACGGAGACGATTTCGCAAACCCACTGGAATCCGCCGGATCGTCCGAAGCTGGGATCGATCGGGATTCCGGTTTTTTCTGTCGATTCCCGTATTCTCGACATTTCGACGGGTCAGGAAGCGTCTGTGGGACAACCGGGAGAAATCCTGGTCAGGGGTCCCCAGGTTTTCAAGGGATACTGGAACAAGCCGAAGGAAACCGAAGAAGCTTTCATCGATTTGGGTGGAGAACGCTTTTTCAGGACGGGAGATATCGCTTTTCAGGATGAAGAAGGCTATTTTTTCATTGTGGATCGTTTAAAGCGCATGATCAACGCAGCGGGTTTCAAGGTATGGCCATCCGAAGTCGAAGCGATCCTGTATCGGCATCCTGCTGTCCTGGAGGCTTGTGTCATCGGTGTGCCAGACCCGGCCCGAGTGGAAACCGTCAAGGCGATTGTCGTACTGAAACCGGAATATCGGGGAAAATTGTCGGAACAGGAGTTGATTCAATGGTCCAAAGAGCAGATGTCTGCCTACAAATATCCCCGATCGGTCGTTTTCATGGACTCTCTTCCCAAGAGCGGCGCCGGGAAGATACTGTGGCGTCAATTGCAGGAGGAGGAAAAACAGAAGCACGCAGGACGATGATGGGAATACTGGCTGTGTGTTTGGGCATGTTCAATCGGTAACTCAGACTGGAGGCATGACATGAGCGGAACATACGTGAATACGGTTCTGGGGCCGGTAGCGCCGGAAGAACTCGGTGTTACCCTGATGCACGAACACATCCTGTATGGATATCCCGGATGGGAAGGAGATCAGACCGTTGCGCCCTTCGATCGCACCGCCATCGTGACGAACGCCGTAACGGTATTGAAAACGCTCAAGGACAATTGCGGACTGAAAACTTATGTGGACGCCACACCCAACGACGGCGGCCGCCGGGTGGATGTGCTCAAAGAGGTTTCGGAAAAATCCGGCGTTCAGATCATCTGCGCTACGGGTTATTACTTCGAAGGAGAAGGATCGCCGACCTATTGGAAATTTCGGGCCTCTCTCGGTGACATCCGGGAAGAGCTCTACGAGCTGTTCATGAAGGAGACCACCGTGGGAATCCAGGGAACGGGAATCAAGGCGGGCGTTCTCAAGGTGGGCAGCAGCCAGAACGTCATCACGGATTACGAGAAGCTGCTCTTCGAAGCCGTGGCGCGGGTTCAGAAGGAAACCGGTGTTCCCATCATCACCCATACCCAGCACGGAACCATGGGCCCTGAGCAGGCCGAGCTGCTCATTGCAAGCGGTGCCGACCCGAAACATGTCCAGATTGGTCACATGAGCGACAACCTCGACATGGACTATCAGGAGAAAACCCTGAAGCAGGGGGTTTTCGTATCCTGGGATCGGATGGGCCTTCAAGGGCTGGTTGGTTGTCCCATGGATGCCCAGCGTTATCCCGTGTTGATCGATCTGATCCGGAAAGGGTATGGAAACCAATTGATGATTTCTCACGATTGTGTTCTCAACTGGCTGGGCAGGCCGCTGCACATTCCC
Source organism: uncultured Desulfatirhabdium sp. (assembly GCA_964549995.1). Taxonomy (GTDB): domain Bacteria; phylum Desulfobacterota; class Desulfobacteria; order Desulfobacterales; family Desulfatirhabdiaceae; genus Desulfatirhabdium. The sequence continues at coordinate 11,881 of CAZJXF010000085.1, forward strand.
GAACAGGCCCTCCCGCTGATTGCCAATTGGAATCCTTTCCACCTGTTTCAGAACATTATTCCTGCCTTGAAGGCAGGCGGGGTGACCGATGCCCAGATTCAGGAGATCCTTGTGGACAATCCCCGACGGTTGTTCGGCGGGAAATGATCTGGTTGGAAAGGATAGCGGCAAATGGCCTTTGAAGCGGAAATGCAAAACCATGCCGAGCGGGTGAATCGGGCGCTGGCCATGGGTGGCCCGAAAAAGATCGCGCAGCTCCATGCTCGTGGAAAATACAGCGCACGGGAACGAATCGACCGTCTGTTGGATACCGGATCGTTTCTGGAAATCGGGCGATTCAACCACTCGGATGTTCCGGGGATGGAGGCAAAAACGCCAGCGGACAGCAAAATCGGCGGCTACGGAACCATCGATGGCAGGCGGATCGTGGTTGTCGCCAATGATTTCACGGTGCTGGCGGCCACATCCAGCCGGATAGCCGGACGTAAGGAGGGAGAGCTCAAGCTCGCTGCGGCCGAGAAAGGCTTTCCGGTCATCTACCTGGGCGAGGCCGGCGGAGCGCGCATGCCGGATATCATGGGTGCGAAAGGACTGGCATCCTTCGGAGGGGGCGGGCATGACACCTATCTGAAAATCATGAGCCGGGTCCGTCGGACACCCATGATAACGGCCATCCTGGGAGAATGCTACGGTATGCCCACATGGATGGCCTGTCTGTCGGATTTTGTCGTTCAGCTCAAGGGAAGTGCCATGGGGGTGTCCGGGCCCCGTGTTCTGGAGCTGGCGCTTGGCGAATCGGTTACCGATGAGGAACTCGGGGGATGGCAGGTCCACAGTGAAATCACCGGATCGGTAGATCGGGTTGCCGAAACAGAAGACGAATGCTTCATGCTCATTCGCCGGTACCTGTCCTATATGCCCGATCATTGCATGGCGCTTGCCGAACGGAAATCGGTTCCGGAAGGTTCCGGCTCAGAAATGCCGCATATCCTCGATTGGTTGCCGGAAAAACGCAACCGAGCCTATGACATGCACCGAATTCTGGAATGTATCGTGGATCGGGACTCACTATTTCCCGTCAAGCCGACGTTCGGTCAGGCCGTTATTACCGCTCTGGCAAGGCTCGATGGCCGATCCGTCGGGATTGTGGCCAACCAGCCCAGTTTCAACGCAGGCGCAATGGATACCGATGGCATCGACAAAGTGATCAGTTTTTTATGCCTCTGCGATTCCTTCAACATTCCGTTGCTCTTCTTCCACGATATTCCCGGATTCCTGGTCGGAAAGGAGGCGGAGCGCAACCGTGTTGCCTCCCGGGTCATGAACTACATGAACGCCCTGGGGCTGCTGACGGTTCCACGGATTTCCGTCATCGTTCGCAAGTCTTACGGCATGGCTTTCTGGAACATGTGCGGCTCCGGTTGTGGCGCAGATTTTTTGGTTGCATGGCCAACAGCGGAAATGAGCTTTGTCGATCCGGCGATTGCGGCCAATGTTGTCCATGCAGGCAAATCGCCGGATACCGATCGGCAGTCCGAAGAATGGCTTCAATTGAAGCGTCAACTGACAGACGATGCCTCACCCTATGGGGCGGCCGGGCTGCATTATCTGCACGACGTCATCGATCCGAGAGAAACCCGCGATTACATCGCCAAAGCCCTTGCCATCTGTCAGGAGTCGAGGACACGAGGCATTGGAGAGCACCGGCTGGCGAACTGGCCTACCAAATTCTGACGACTTCGCCAAAAGGACGGATGCTGTGTCGTGCTGCCTCCCTCGTCGTTGCGGCGTATGTCTTAGTACGCTTCGATCCTCAGGATTTGCACGCCTTGCCCTCGGCCTTTTTTCGAAGCCGTCCATATGCTCGACTTCTTGTGAATTTATCGAATTCTAATCCAACGCCAAGGAGACCCCGCCATGGAAAACATCTGGATGAAACACTGGCCTCAGGATGTTCCGCAGACCCTGACCTATACGCAAGGAAACAAACCCATCCATGAATACCTCCGGCATCGCGCACAAGAGCGGCCGGATAAGACCGCAATCGTGTATTACGGCAGGGAGATCTCCTATCGCGAATTGGATACGGCATCCAACCGGTTTGCCGCCTACCTCTTGAATCAGGGCGTGAAAAAAGGGGATCGAGTCGGCATTTTCATGGGTAATTGTCCGCAATATGCGATAGCCCACTTTGGCATTCAGAAGATCGGAGCCATTGTCTGTCCCTGTTCTCCCCTCTTCAAGAAATTCGAACTCGTTCATGAACTCCAGGATGCCGGCATCCAGATTCTCGTCGCGTGGGATATCCTGATGCCTGTCGTCAAGGAAGCGCTTTCCGAAACGGCGCTGAAGAAAGTGGTTACAACGAACCTGCGGGACTTTCTGCCAGCCGAACCCTGCTTCGCTCTGCCTGCCATGATGAATGTTCCCAAACGGGCGATCCCGGGGACCGATGATTTTCAGCAGATCCTATCGTCCGATCTTGCCGATCCCGCAGAAGTGGCCATCGACATGAAAACGGATATCGGATTGTTTCAGTATACCGGAGGGACGACCGGAATGCCGAAAGGCTGCATGCTCGGATTCGATGCAGCCCTTTTCAAGACGGCGGCGGTTTGTGCCATCACCCATATGGGGCCTGACTCCGTATGTCTTGTCACCATGCCTATTTTCCATATCGCCGGGATGCTTGCCGGGATGAACAGTTGCATCTATGCCGGGGCAACCCAGGTACTGCTGACCATCTTCGATGCTGAAACCGCCATGCAGGCCATATCCCGGTACAGGGTCGATTTCTGGTACAGCGCAGTTCCCATGAATGTGGCCATACTGGCCCATCCCAAAACTTCCGAATATGACCTGAGCAGTCTCCGGCTCTGTCTGACATCCTCTTTCGGCATCCAATTAACGGAGGCCATTTCACGGCAATGGGCGGAGCGCACAGGCGGCGGGCTGCTCCTTGAGGGCGCCTATGGGTTGAGCGAAACCCATACAGCCGATACCTTCATGCCCGTTCAGCGCATCAAATACGGATCAATGGGCATACCCGGATTTTCGGAAGAATTTCGAATCGTGGATTTGACGGATCGGAATCGGGAAATGCCGGTTGGTGAACCCGGAGAGATCGTTCTGAAAAACCCTGGTGTATTCAAAGGCTACTGGAACCAGGAAAAGGCTACCCGGGATACCTTGATCGATGGATGGGTGTATACCGGGGATATCGGTCGATTTGACCAGGATGGCTATTTGTATCTTCTGGGACGAAAGAAAGAAATGATCAAGGTTTCCGGATTCTCGGTCTTTCCCGAGGAGGTCGAGGCGATTCTGAATCGGCACGAAGCTGTCGCCCAGTCGGCCGTCATCGGCATCCCGGATGAGCGCCGGGGGGAAGTGCCCAAGGCCTTTGTGGTCCTCAAGCCCGATCATCCGATTTCTGCGGAAGAGTTGCTGCTATGGGCGAAAGAGAACATGTCCTCATATAAATGTCCCGCAGAGATTGAATTTCGGGATACTTTGCCGACACTGGGGACAGGAAAGCTCTTGAGGCGGGCGCTGAAAGCCGACTCCTGAAAAGGGTTTGGGGCCATCCATCATTTGTTATCTGCAATGGCTGCCCGCTTGAGAAGAGCGGCCGGCGAGATATGTTCGGTTTCTATTATCGATATTGTA